>CAYXRH010000056.1:0-15358 GCA_964466355.1 uncultured Thermodesulfobacteriota bacterium | reverse complement strand
GTCCTGGCCCACGGCCGGATGATCCGGCCGCTCAAACCCACCGGCCAGCTCCACCTGGGGATGATCCCAGACCGCCTGCAGAATCTGACCGCCCATGCGGCCGCCCACGCCGGCCACGGCCACTTTGAGCATCTTTCAAGCCTCCTCACCGGCCTCCCCGGTGAACACCAGGGTGGCCTCGCCCTCCATGAACACCGGGCTGGGCCAGGGGTCGCTTTGCCCAGGGTTGGGCTCAAAGTGGATGATCAGCTCCTCGTCCGAGGCGACCCGCACCCGGGTGGGCGGTCGGACCAGGCCGCGCAGGTGGCTGATTAGGGCCGAGGACACGGCGCCGGTGCCGCAGGCCAACGTCTCGGCCTCGACCCCGCGCTCGTAGGTTCTTATCTCCAGGGCCTGGGGCTCCAAAACCGCGGCGAAGTTGACGTTGGCCCCGGCCGGGCTCAAGTCCGGATGATGGCGGATTTTGGGGCCGAGGCCGGCCACGTCCACTGTTTTTAGGTCTGGCGGGAAGCTGACCACGTGAGGCACGCCGACGTCGATGAACCCGAGATCCACATCCTGGCCGTCAACGTTGAGGCTCAAGCCGGGGCGGAATCCGTGGGGCCGCGGCATCTCCACCTTGACCGAGGAGCCGTTCACCTCGGCCCGGACAACCCCGGCCAAGGTCCGAAAAGCCAGGCTCTTCCCGGCCAGGCCCAGCTCGTGGGCCAGCCAGGCCACGCAGCGGCTGGCGTTGCCGCACATCTCCGCCTCGGAGCCGTCGCGGTTGTGAAACCGCCACCTGAAGTCCACCTCGTCATCCGGCTCGAGGATGACCAGGCCGTCGGCGCCGATGCTCAAACCCCGCCGGCACCATCGGCGGGCCAGATTAGAGGCCTCGAGCCTGAGGCTGAGGGACATGTTGTCGATGAGAATGAAATCATTGCCTAGACCCTGCATTTTATAGAACTTCAAGCCCATCATCGTCCCCTCATCCAATAAAATCCGGGATGGCTTCGCCTTGAATCAAGTCTTGGTAGGTCTCCCTGGCCCTGATGACGGCGTAGCGGGATTGGGAGACCATCACCTCGGCCGCCCGCGGCCGGGCGTTGTAGTTGGAGCTCATGCTGAAGCCGTAGGCCCCGGCTGACATGAGGGCCAACAAATCGCCCGGCGCCACGAAAGGCATGGGCCTGGCCTGGGCCAGGAAATCAGTTGATTCGCAGATGGGGCCGACCACGTCGGCCTCTCCGGCCGGACCATCTTTCGGGACCACCGGAATGACGTCGTGGAAGGAGCCGTAGAGGCTCGGGCGCACCAGATCGTTCATGCCGGCGTCGACGACGATGAATCGCTTCCACTCGTTCTCCTTGACGTAGAGCACCCGGGTGAGCAGGACGCCGGCGTTGCCGACGATGACCCGGCCGGGCTCCAGGATGAGGCTCAGGCCCAGATCGTGGAGCTCTTGACCCAGGGCGGTGGCGTATTCCAGGGGTTGAGGCGGCTCTTCGTCGTGGTAGGTGATGCCCAGACCGCCGCCGATGTCGAGGTGGCGAAGATTCAGCCCCAGGCCCTTGAGGCGCTCGATGAGCACTTTGAGCCGCCTCACGGCGTCGACAAAGGGCCCGATCTCGGTCAGTTGGGAGCCGATGTGGCAATCCACCCCGATCGGCTCCACGTGCTTCATGACTTGGGCTCGCCTGTACGCCTCCAGGGAGCGCTCCACGTCCAACCCGAACTTGTTCTTTTTCAGGCCCGTGGAGACGTAGGGGTGGGTCTTGGGGTCCACGTCCGGGTTGACGCGGATGGCCACCGGGGCCCGGCGGCCCCGGGCCGCGGCCAGCCGCTCCACCATCTCCAGCTCTCCCAAGGACTCCACGTTGAAGACCAGGATGTCCGCCTCCAGGGCCTGGATGATCTCGGCCTCGGTCTTGCCCACTCCGGAGAAGCAGATCCGATCGGCCGGCACTCCGGCTGCCAGGGCCCGGAACAGCTCGCCGCCGCTGACCACGTCGGCGCCCCCGCCGAGGCTGGCCAGGAGGTTCAAGACGGCCAGGTTGCTGTTGGCCTTGACCGAATAGCAGACCAGGTGGTCCAGCCCGGAGAAGGCGTTGTCAAAGGCGTGGAAATGTTGAACCAGGGTCGCTTTGGAGTAAACGTAACAGGGGGTCCCCACTTCCTGGGCGATCCGGCTTAAAGGAACCTCCTCGGCCGAGAGTTCGCCGGCCCGATACTCAAAGTGATGCATGATCCGGTCCTTCTCCTCACTCTCCCCCGCCGGGAGTGAGAGGCCAGTTCAAGGTGGCCACGTTGGAGTCCCCGGCCGAGACATTGTCGGCGTTCAGGGCCAGAACGATGAATATGTATTTTTTGTCCTTTTCAAAAGAAGCCACCGGCGCCGCCACCCGCCCCCCCTCGAAGGAGGCCTCGCTGGGGCGGTTAGGGTCCACCTCCACATTTCGAGAGAGATCGAGGGGGCATTCGAGGCAGTACTTGGTCTCTATGGGCAGCACCTCGTAGTAGACGACATAGACATCGACGTTGGCCGGCCGGGAAAGGTCCGTGTTCTCCACTGGCTCGGTCCACGTCACCCAGACCCGGCCCCCACGGACCTCGGCCGCCAGGTCGGTGACGGGCCGGGGCGTCTTCTCGCCGGCCGCGGTCCAGGCCGGCACGAGGCCGCCCCGCTTGCCGCAGCCCCAGGCCGTCAGAGTGAGGAGCATCACCGCCCAGCAGCACAGCCGCGGCCAAAAAATTCTCTGGCCCGTAAAGGAGATTACTTGAGCTCCTCCGCCGCCCGAGCCAAGGCCCGGCGGACCTCCGGCTCGCTGGTGCCGCCCAAAGAGGTCCGGCGATCGACCATCTTGGCCAAATCGAGGTGTTCAAAGATTTCGGCCTCGGCCGCCGGGCAGAAACGTATCATCTCTTTTAAATCAAGATCGCCGAGGCGCTTGCCCTCGGCCTGGCAGTATTTGACCAGCTCGCCGACCTGGCGATGGGCTTCCCGGAAAGGGACTCCTCTTGAGGCCAGCCAGTCGGCCAGGTCGGTCGCCTCCAGGAAACCCTCGTGGCAGGCGGCCAGCATCCGCTCGGATTTGACCGCGAGACTGGCGATCACGTCAGGCAGGAGGCCCAATATGTGCTTCAGGGTTTCGAGGGTGTCAAAGACCGGCTCCTTGTCCTCCTGGAGATCCTTGTTATAGGCCAAGGGAAGACCCTTGAGCACGATCAGCATGGCCGTCAGGTGGCCGCAGACGCGCCCGCTCTTGGCCCGGATCAGCTCGGCCACGTCAGGATTCTTTTTCTGGGGCATGATCGAGGAGCCGGTGGCGAACTCATCGGCCAGCTCCACGAAGCCGAACTCCTGGCTGGACCACAGCACCAGCTCCTCGGCCAGGCGGGAGAGGTGGACCATCAGCGTCGCCGCGGCGTAAAGGAAATCGAGGACAAAATCCCTGTCCGAGGCGGCGTCAACGGAGTTGGCCGCCAGGCCCTCGAAGCCCAGCTCCTGGGCGACCATCTCCCGGTCCACCGGAAAGCTCGTCCCGGCCAGGGCCGCCGCGCCCAAAGGGGACTGATTGATCCTCGCCCGGGCCTGGGTGAAGCGCTCTTGATCCCGTTTGAGCATCTGGTCATAGGCCAAAAAGTGGTGGGCCAGCCTGATCGGCTGGGCCCGCTGCAGATGAGTGTAGCCGGGCAGGAAGGTGGCCACGTGGCCCTGGGCCTTGGCCAGGAGAGCCCGCCTCAGATTCAAAAGCCCGCCCAGGACCTGGTCCACCCCGGCCCTGAGATAGAGCCGCAGATCGGCCGCGACCTGGTCGTTGCGCGAGCGGGCGGTGTGGATCTTGGCCCCCACCGGACCGAGCTTTTCAATGAGGGCGGCCTCGATGTTCATGTGCACGTCTTCCAGCTCGGCTCGAAAGTGGAAACGCCCGTCCTTTATCTCGGCCTCGATGTCGTCGAGGCCTTGCTGAATCTCTCGCGACTCATCATCGCTCAACAATCCGATCTTATTGAGCATCCGCCCGTGGGCCCGGTTCACGGCCACGTCTTCCAGGGCCAGACGCCAGTCAAAGGCGACGGAGCCGGTGAACTCGTCAACCCGGGGATCGGTGCGGCCCTCGAACCGCCCGGCCCAGGGCTTTTTGGTCGTCTGATTCATGCCCGTCCTTTTGATCTCCCCAGGGCCTTGAGCCTGAGCCTCAACCCGCTGAGCTTGATGAAGCCGTCGGCCAGGGCTTGATCATAGACCTGGTCCGCCTCAAAGGTGGACAGATCCTCCTGGTACAGCGACTCGTCGGAGCGCCGGCCGACCACGGCCGCGCCGCCCTTGTAAAGCTTCAGCCGGGCCACGCCGGAGACGCTCTCCTGGGTCTTGTCGATAAGGGCCTGGAGGGCCTCCCGCTCCGGGGCGAACCAGTAGCCGTAGTAGATCATCTCGGCGTAGCGGGGGATGAGGCCGTCGCGCAGGTGCATCACCTCCCGATCGAGGGTGATCGACTCCACGGCCAGGTGGGCGGCCCGAATCAGGCTCCCGCCAGGGGTCTCGTAGACGCCCCGCGACTTCATGCCCACGTAACGGTTCTCGACCAGATCCACCCGGCCGACGCCATGGGCGCCGCCGATCTTGTTGAGTTTATCCAGCAACAGGGCCGGCGAGAGGCGCTCGCCGTCCACGGCCACCGGGTCGCCGCGTTCAAAGGTTATCTCCACGTACCGAGGCTCCTCGGGGGCTTCGAGGGGGTTTACGGCCCTGAAAAAAGTCTCGGGTGGCGGCTCCCGCCAGGGGTCCTCCAAGACGCCCCCCTCAAAGGAGACGTGGAGCAGGTTGGCGTCAATGGAGTAAGGCTTCTCCGCGGTCACCGGCACTGGAATGCCGCGCTCTTGGGCAAAGCGGATGAGGGCCGAACGGGAGTCCAGATCCCACATCCGCCAGGGGGCGATGACCTTCAGCACCGGGGCGAGGGCCTGAACCGACAGCTCGAAGCGGACCTGGTCATTGCCCTTGCCCGTGGCCCCGTGGGCCACGGCCTCAGCCCCCTGGGCCTGGGCGATCTCGACCAGCCTCTTGGCGATGAGGGGCCGCGCCAGGGAGGTGCCCAGGAGGTAGGTGGACTCATAGATGACGTTGGCTCGAAAGGCCGGAAAGACGTAGTCCCTGACGAACTCCTCCTTGAGATCCTCAATCAAGACCTGGCTGGCGCCGGTGTGAAGGGCCTTGGCCTCCAGCCCCTCCAGCTCCTCGCCCTGGCCCACGTCAGCGGCAAAGGCGATGACCTCGCAGCCGTAGGTCTCGATGAGCCAGCGCAGGATGACCGAGGTGTCCAGGCCGCCAGAATAGGCCAGGACGACCTTGTTGATGGATTCAGCCACGGAAAATCACCTCCTCGCCTTGAGGGCCTCCAGCACGGCCATCTGGGAGTAGAGCCGGTTTTCGGCCTGGGCGAAGACGGCTGACTGGGGGCCTTCCAAGACCTCGTCAGTGATCTCTTCGCCCCGGTGGGCGGGCAGACAGTGGAGCACCAGGGCCTCGGGCTTGGCCGCGGCGAGCAAGGCGGCGTTGACTTGAAAGCCGGCCAGGGCTTTGCGTCGCGCCTCCGCCTCCGCCTCCTGGCCCATGGAGGTCCAGACGTCGGTGCTGATCACCTCAGCCCCGGCGACCGCCTTTAAGGGGTCGTTGGTCACCTCCACTGCGGCCCCCACCCGGTCAGCCTCTTTAAGCAAGGCGGCCTCGGGCTCGTAGCCCGGCGGGCAGGCCAATCTCAGGCTGAAGCCGAGGACCATGGCCGCCTCGATCCAGGAATAGGCCACGTTGTTGCCGTCCCCGACCCAAGCCGCCTTGAGGCCGTCCAGGGAGCCGCGCCTCTCCAACACGGTCTGGAGATCGGCCAGAATCTGACAGGGGTGGCTGCGGTCGCTGAGGCCGTTTATGACCGGAATGGTCGACCAGCGGGCCAGAACCTCCTGCATCTCGTGGCTGTAGGTTCTCAGAATCAGACCGTCCACGTAGCCGGAGAGGACCCGGCCCATGTCCTTTAAAGGCTCCCTCTGGCCGGGTTGGACGTGGTCCTGGGTCATGAAGATGGTGCGGCCGCCCAAGAAGGCCACCCCGGTTTCAAAAGCGACCCTGGTTCTGATGGAGGCCTTCTCAAAGATCATGCCCCAGACCTGCCCAGTCAGGGGCCGGGGCAGCCGGCCTTGAGCCTTGAAAGCTTTGAATTCCACGCCCCGGTTGAGCAGAGCCGACATCTTTGCCGCCGAGAGGTCCAAAAGAGTCAAAAAATCCTTGGTCATGCCCCTGCCTCCGCTCGGCCCAAGCATTCATCCAGGGCGTCGACGAGCGCGTCCACCTGGGCCTTGGTGACGATCAAGGGCGGCAGGAAGCGCAGGATCTTGTCCTGGGTGCAGTTGATCAGAAAGCCCTGCTCGAGCATGGCCGCGGCCACCGGCGCCCCTGGCCGGTTCAAGACCAGGGCGAGCATCAACCCCTTTCCCCTCACCGAGTCGGCCGCCGCATGGCCGCTGACGAGGCCTTGGAGCCGCTTGAGGAAATGTTCGCCCGTGCTTTTGACCGCCTCCAAAAAGCCCTCCCTGGTCAGCTCGCCCCAGACCGCCAGGGCCGCCTGGGCGACCAAGGGCGTGCCCCCAAAGGTGGTGGCGTGGCTGCCCGGGGCCAAGGCCTGGGCCACGTCCTCCCGGGCCAGGACCGCGCCCATGGGCAGACCGTTGGCCAGCCCCTTGGCCAGGGTCATCACGTCCGGCTCCACCTCGAACTCCTGGTGGGCGAACAGCCGCCCCACCCGGCCGAGACCGGTTTGAATCTCGTCAAAGACCAGCAGGAGCCCCTTTTGGTCGCACAGCCGACGAACGCCGCTCAGATAGCCCTCCTCGGGAAAGACGACCCCACCCTCGCCCAGGATGGGCTCCATCATCACCGCCGCCGTGTGCTCGTCAATCGCCGCGGCCAAGGCCTCGAGGTCATTGAAGGGGGCGTGAACAAAGCCGACCGGCAGAGGATCAAACCCATCCTTGACCTTTTCCTGGCCGGTGGCGGTCAAGGTGGCCAGGGTCCGGCCGTGAAAAGAGCCGAGCATGGTGATGATCTTGTAGCGCTGGCCCTGGCCTTTGGCCTTGAAGTGCTTGCGCACCAGCTTGATGGCCCCTTCGTTGGCCTCGGCCCCGGAATTGCAGAAGAAGACCCGGTCGGCGAAGCAGGACTCGGTCAGCTTCTCGGCCAGCTCGATCATGGGCGTGGTGTAGTAGAGGTTGGAGGTGTGAACCAGCCTGGTAGACTGCTCGGCCACGGCCCGGGCCACGGCCGGGTGGGCGTGTCCCAGGTTGCACACGGCGATGCCGGCCACGAAGTCCAGATAGCGCCTCCCGGCCACGTCCCACAAAAAAGGCCCTTGGCCCCGGACAAAGACCACGGGCGTGCGGGTGTAAGTGTTCATGACCACCTTTTCGGCGCGCTCAATCCAGGCCTGAGCGTTCATGACCCCTCCGCGGCGATTTCGGTGCCGATGCCCTGGTCGGTGAAGATTTCCAAGAGTACTGCATGTGGTTGTCGTCCGTCAATAATGTGGGTTTTTCTGACGCCCATCCTCAGGGCTTCGAGGCAGCAGTTGACCTTGGGAATCATGCCCCCGGAGATGGTTCCCTGGTCGATGAGAGCCTGGACCTCGGAAGCCTTGAGACTGGAGATGAGCTGGCCGCGGCGATCCAGAATGCCGGCCACGTCGGTCAGCAGAATGAGCTTCTCGCTCTTGAGGGCCCCGGCGATGTGGCCGGCCACCAGGTCGGCGTTGATGTTCAGCGACTCCCCCTCGGGTCCGACCCCCACCGGGGCGATGACCGGGATGAACGCCTCCAGGGTGCCCAGGATCTCGGGGTTGACCTTGACCACGCGCCCCACCAGGCCCAGGTCGATGATCTCGGGCCTCTTCTCGCCGGCGCCCGGTTTGCGGATAAGCATCTTCTCGGCCTGAATCAACAAATCGTCCTTGCCCGAGAGGCCCACGGCCCGGCCGCCGTGGCGGTTGATCAGGGCCACGATCTCGGCGTTGACCTTGCCGCCCAGAACCATCTCCACCACGTCCATGGTCTCGCCGTCAGTGACCCTCATCCCGTCCACGAAGCTGGACTCGATGCTCATGCGCTCGAGCACCTGCTTGATCTGGGGGCCGCCGCCGTGGACGACGATCGGCTTGAGCCCGATGAGCTTGAGCAAGACCACGTTGCGGGCAAAGCACTCCTTGAGCTTCTCCTCGACCATGGCGTGGCCGCCGTACTTGATGACCACGTGCCGACCCCGGAAGGCCCGCAGATAGGGCAAGGCCTCCATGAGCACCTCGGCCTTTTGAAGCGGATTAAGATCCATCGGGCCTCCTTAAAAAATGTTAGAGAATGTAACGGCGCAGATCCTGATCAGCCTTGATCTCGGCCAGACGATCGTCCACGTAAGCCTCGTCAATGACCAGCTCCCGGGACTCGAGCTGATCCGGGGCCAGGAAAGAGACTTCCTCCAAGAGCTTCTCCATGACCGTGTACAGCCGGCGGGCGCCGATGTTCTCGGCGGCCTGATTTATCTCGTCGGCGAAGCGGGCCACGGCCTCGACCCCGTCCGGAGTGAAGGAGATTCTCAGGCCCTCGGTGGCCAAGAGGGCTTCATACTGCTTCACCAGGGCGTTGGCCGGTTCGGTGAGGATACGCACGAACTCCTTCTGGCCCAAGGAATTCAGCTCCACCCGGATGGGGAAGCGGCCCTGAAGCTCGGGGATCAGGTCCGAGACCTTGGCCATGTGAAACGCGCCCGAGGCGATGAAGAGGATGTGGTCGGTCTTGACCGGGCCGTACTTGGTGGTCACGGTGGTCCCCTCAACGATGGGCAGCAGATCCCGCTGCACCCCCTCCCGCGAGACGTCCGGCCCGTGGCCGGTGGACCGGGCGGCGATCTTGTCGATCTCGTCCAGAAAGATGAGCCCTGACTGCTCCACCTTGGCCAGGGCCTGGGAGACGACCTGGTCCATGTCGATCAGCCGTCCGGCCTCCTCCTGGGTCAGAATCTCCAAGGCCTCCGGAATTTTGAGCTTGCGCCGCTTGGTCTGGCCCGGGAAGAGCTGGCCAAAGATGTCCTTCATGTTGATGCCCATCTCCTCCACGCCCTGGCTGGAGAATATCTCCAGCTTGGGCACGGTCCGGGCCGTGACCTCCACGTCCACGTAGCGCTCGTCCAGCTTGCCCTCCTTGAAGAGCCGGCGCAGCCTCTCGCGGGTGGCGTTGGCCTGGGTTTCGCGGCCCGCCTCGTCGCCCGGGGCCTGGGGCCCGGCCGGGCGGCTGCGGGCCGGCAGGAGCAGGTCCAAGAGCCTCTCCTCGGCCACCTCCCTGGCCTTGGCCGTGACCGCCTTCTGCTCGGCGGCCTTGACGTGATTGATGGTCAGTTCGGTCAGGTCCCGGACCATGGACTCCACGTCGCGGCCGACGTAGCCGACCTCGGTGAACTTGGAGGCCTCGACCTTTAAAAAGGGCGAGTCGCTGAGCCGGGCCAAGCGCCTGGCGATCTCGGTCTTGCCCACGCCGGTGGGGCCGATCATGATGATGTTCTTGGGCAGGATTTCGTCTCGCAGATCCGGGGGCGCCTGACGCCGCCGCCAGCGGTTGCGCAGGGCGATGGCCACGGACCGCTTGGCCACGTCCTGGCCGATGATGAACTTGTCCAGCTCGGCGACGATCTCTTGGGGCGTCAAAGACACGGCTTGATCCTCTACAATTCCTCGATGGTTATCTGATCATTGGTGTAAACGCAGATCTCGCCGGCGACCTTGAGGGCCTCGGCGGCGATGTCCCTGGCCGAAAGCTCGGTGTGGCGCACCAGGGCCCTGGCCGCGGCCAGGGCGAAGGGGCCTCCGGAGCCGATGGCCGCCAGACCGTCGTCCGGCTCGATGACGTCGCCGGTGCCGGAAAGAACCAAGGTTATGTCCTTGTCCACGGCGATCATCAAGGCTTCCAGGCGGCGCAGGGCCTTGTCCATGCGCCAGTCCTTGGCCAGCTCCACCGCGGCCCGCTGCAGATTGGAGGCGTACTTCTCCAGCTTGCCCTCCAGGCGCTCGAAAAGAGTCAGCGCGTCGGCCGTGGCCCCGGCGAAGCCGGCCAGAACGCGGCCCTGATGCATCCGCCTCACCTTGACGGCCCTGGCCTTGAGAATCGTCTGGCCGACGGTGACCTGGCCGTCTCCGGCCAGGACGACCTGGCCGCGGCGGCGGACGGTGATGACCGTGGTTGATCTAATCATCCTTCTCCTCGCGGCTTCTGCTCCGGGGGTGGGCTTTGTCATAGACGGCCATCAGCCTGTCCAGGGAGAGATGGGTGTATTTTTGGGTCGTGGACAGGCTGGCGTGGCCGAGCATCTCCTGGACGGCCCGCAGGTCGGCCCCGGAGTCGAGCAGGTGGGTGGCAAAGGAGTGACGCAGGCCGTGGGGGCTCACCTTCCGGGCCAGGGTCAGATGAGGCAGGGCCTGGTCCAGCAAACGGCGCACCGAGCGGTCGCTCAGGCGGCCGCCTCGCTGGTTGAGGAAGAGCGCCTTGGCACCGCTCTTACGCCTCACCTCAGCCCAGGCCTCCACGTATCGTTGGACCGCCTCCAGGGCTTTCTGCCCCACGGGCACGACCCTCTCCTTGTCGCCTTTGCCCTTGACCCTGATTAAGAGGAGCCGCCGGTCAACGGCCTCCACGTCCAACCCGACCAGCTCCCCGACCCTCAACCCGCTGGAGTAAAGGACCTCGAACAAAGCCCGGTTGCGCAGCCCGAGCTTGTCCGGGCCCCATGCCCGGTCCAAAAGGCCAAAGACCTCGTCCACCGAAAGAAAGCGGGGGGCCTTTTGCTCTTTCTTGGGCGCAAAGATGTGGGCGGCGGGGTTGGTTTTGAGCAGCCCCAAGCGGCAAAGGTGCTTGAAGAAAGACTTAAGGCACGACACCTTGCGCCCCACGGTCGTCCGGGAGCGATTGTGGTGGAGCCGCACCAGCCAGGAGCGCAGGGCCAGGTTGTCCACCGCCTTCAGGTCGCTCAAGCCGACCTCGTCCAGAAAGCGGCCAAACTGGATGAGATCAGCCCGATAGGCCCTCTTGGTCTCCTTTGAGTTCAAGGCGGCCAAAAAGTCATCAACCAACTCCAGGAAGGCGGCGTCCATAATCCACCTGATAAAAAGAAGTTAATGCCCTTTCGCGGGCGGCGAGGAGGGCTGGATCACGATCGGCCGCTCTTTTTTCTGGGGCGACCAGACGTGGACGAAGATTTTCAAGTCCGTGGCCTTGATCGGAGCGCCCTTCAGCTCCAACAAGACCTTGCCGCCGTAGCGGGTCTCCTGCTGGGCCGCGGTGGACAAGGTGAGCTCATAGGAGCGGCCTTTTTCCAGAGGAGTCAGCTTCAGCTCGGCCCTGTCCCCGAGCTCGTGCCTCAAGCCGACAATCTCCACCGGCTGCGTCAGCTTGTTGGTCAGAGTGATGCTCTGCGCCGCCGGCTGGCCCACCGGCGTGGAGACGATGAGGCGGTTAAAGGGTTTCATCTCCCAGATGGGCACCACTTCCACGCTCAGGGCTATCTGGAACTTGGCCTGCTCGGGATCGTTCGTCTCCACCCGGGCCGTCTTTTTGAGCTTGCCCCGGTAGCTGGTGGTGTTGACCTTCAACTCGATGCGGCCCCGCCCCCCGGGCGGTATGGTCTTGTCAAACGACGCGACCTGACAGCCTCAGCCAGGAGAGACGCGCTTGATGATCAGCTCGGCGTCCCCCTGGTTGGCAACCTCAACGACGCCGCTGGCAATCTGGCCCTGATAGACCCGGCCGGCTTCCACGACATTCTCCTTCATGGACAAACCCGGTTCGGCCGAGGCGCTCAGGGGCCAGACGGCCGCCAGACAGACGATCATCAGGCCAGTCAAGTGCTTCATGGAGCCTCCGACAAGATGCATCATGGGCTGAATATAACAAAGCGGACTTGAAGAGACAACCAGCCTTGAAGCCGCCTCAGCCGAGGCAGACTTGAATCCTGAACCGAGAGCCTGATGAAAGGAATCTCAAAGCGCCTCATGGCCGTGTTGTTTGACTTCTTTGGACGGCCGTGCCATATTTGCCCTCTCAAACTCAGAACACCTTAGGAGATTTTGAAGCAGATGCTTTCGTTGATGCGGCGGCACGCCAAGTCCTGGTTCATCAAGCTCGCCCTGGGGGCGGTGGCTGTTGTCTTCGTCTTCTGGGGCGTCGGTTCCTACACCGCCTCCCGGGCCGCCCGGGTGGCCCTGGTCAACGGCCAGCCCATCACCGTGTTCGAGTTCAATCAAACCTATCGCAACCTCCTCGACCAGGCCCGCCAGCGCTTCGGCGACGCCCTGAACGACGAGTTGATCAAGAGCCTCAATCTGCGCCGCCAGGCCATGGACCGCCTCATCGGCCGCCAGCTCATCATCCAGGCGGCCGAGAATGCCGGCGTGGTCATCGGCGACCGGACGATCCTGGCCGCCATCGAATCCGACCCGGCCTTTCAGGCCCAGGGCCGGTTTTCGGTGAAGCGCTATCAGCGTCTGCTGGCCCACCTGGGCATGGAGCCCACGGCCTACGAGGCGGCCAAAAGAGAGGACCTGGCCATCGCGCGCATGCAATCCCGGGTGGCCATGCTCTCTTTGGTCAGCGAGGAGGAGGCCCGCGACTACTTCCACTGGCTGCGCGACGAGGTCAAGATATCTTACGTCGCTTTCAAGCCGGCCGATTTTGAGTCCCAGATCCAGCCCGAAGACAAGGCCGTGGCGAGCTTCTTTGAGAAGAACCGCGAGGCCTACCGCGCCCCCGAGCAAGTGGTGGTCGAGTACTTGACCTTCCTGCCCCAGGACTTCCTCGACCAGGTCCAGATCGATCCCCAGGAGGTCAAAGAGGACTACGAGATCTCCCAGGATAGCTTCCTCGAACCGGAAAAGGTCAGGCTGCGCCACATCCTCTTCACCAAGCCCCCCTCGGGCGATGAAAAGGAAGAGGCGGCCAAGAGAAAGACGGCCGAAGAAGTGCTCGCCAAGGCCAAGTCAGGAGAGGACTTCGCCGCTTTGGCCAAAAAGTACTCCCAGGGTCCGGCGGCTGAACAAGGCGGCGAGGTGGGCTGGCTCACCCGCGACCAGCTCTCGCCTGAATTGAAGGCGGCGGTCTTCAGCCTCGAACCGGGCCAGGTGAGCGATTTGATTGTCAGCCAGATCGGCTTCCACATTCTCAAGGTCGAGGAGAAGAAGGCGGCCCGGGTGCCGCCCTTTGAAGAGGTCAAGGGCAAGATAGAGGAAAAAATCCGCACCGAGGCGGCCCTGGAAAAGGCCCTCGCCGCGGCCGAGTCGGCCTACGGGCTCTCGGCCGGGGTGAGCGAGATGGATCAACTGGCGGCCAAGATCGGCCGCAAAGCACTCAGGGTGGGCCCCTTCTCTAAGATACACCCCCCCCAGGGCATCCCCAGCCAACCCGAATTTTTAGAGGCCGCCTTCAACGAGCCGGTGGGCGAGGTCGGTCCCGTCATCGAGCTCGATTCCGGTTACTGCCTTCTGCTCGTTAAAGAGAAGATCCCCTCCTACCTGCCGGAGCTGAAGGACGTCTCAGAGCAGGTGGCGCGAGATTTCGTCCAGGAAGAGGCCCGCCGGCTGGCCCGCGAGGAAGCGGAGAAATTTCTGGCCCAGGCCAAGAACAAGGACTGGCTGGACGAGGTCAAAAAGGCCGGCCGCAGTCTGGAGGCGCCGGCGGCCTTCACCCGACACGGCCAGGTCCCGGACTTGGGCTTTGATCAGGCCCTCAACGAGGCCGCCTTCCGCCTCAGCGCCAGGCGTCCCTGGCCGGACCAAGTCTTTGAGGTCGGCGACAAATTCGTGGTCATCCACTTCGAGGACCACCTCCCGGCCTCCTCAGGGGCCTTTGAGACCTCCAAAAAGCAGCTCATGGATCAGCTCCGGGCTGAGCGCCAGCGCCAGCTCTCCACCGCCTGGCTTGAGGCCCTGCGGCGTCGGGCCGAGATTGAGATTGACAAGCGCTTCCTCTAAGCAAGGCTGGTGGTGGTTGATCTGGGGGGCCGGCTTGGCCCTGCTGAGCGGTTGCGGGCCGACCCTCCATCAAGAAGCGGCCGCGCCACCGCCGGTGCGCGACACGGTCGTGTTTCAGGTTCGGGACCAGGCCTTCAACCCCATCCCTCAAGCGCGCCTGGAAATCCTCGTTGACGCCGGCGAACCCCTGACCCCGATCCCCCTGGTCAGCGGCCCAGACGGTCGGGCCATTCTGTCGATCAGGCCCTCAACCCGGCTGGCTGCAATCAAGACCAAAGACAGGCTGGTCAGCTATCGGAGCGTGATCAGGTACGAGGTCCGCGCCGAGGGAATGCTGCCCCAGCGCGGCCGGGTGGAGTTCAACGACGCCCTCGAAATTTTCAGCCGGCCGGCCTTCAGCCAGATGATGGACCGCCGGCCCAAGGACAAAACTCGGGCCCTGCCGGTGACGCTTTTTCAAATCGAGGGCCTCTTCGCCCCTAAAGCCCTCGAGGACCCCCTGGCCCGGACCGTCGCCGCCGAGCTGCCGAGGCTGTGGCTCAACTGGCTGGCGAGCGGCCGAGGCGAGAGTCTCAGGCCCACCCAGGGCGGCTGGGCCGTTTCGCGCCGGCCCCGAGGGGCCTATCTTAAGGCCGGCCTGGAGCTGACCGAACCGATCCTCGCCTCAGACCATCTGGCCGTGCATCGGCTCTTCGTCGATCGCTACCTGCCCTTGTTGGCTGACCTGGCCGCCGCCTACGCGCCCCTGGTGGACGGCTGGGATTTGACCCTGAGAGTCTCCCTGGGCAACCCCAATGATCCCCACGCCCTTCTCGAGCCGATGAACCTGAGGTTCGTCTTCTCCGAGGCGAAGCGGCGAAAGTGGCTCTTCAGCCCCGGCGGACTCAACCACCTCATTCTGAGCGCCGAGGTCTGCGACCTGAACGACCGGCCCTGGCGGCCGCTGGACGATCTTGATGAGACCGAGGCCAGACAAGCCTTTCTCAATGCTTGCCTCAGCCCTTTTTTCGCGCCCGGACCAGGCGAGCTGCCGTCGCCTCCGTGGCTCAACCGTACCAGCGCAGAACCTGGTCCAGAGGGGCCCGCTCAGTCTTCACCCGGTTCACCGGGGCCTGCTCCTGAGGCCAACCCACGGCCACGGCCAGAATGACCGGCCGCGACTCGTCCAGGTTGAGGAACTCCTGGATCTCGGCCCCGTAGCGGCTGACCAAGCCGATGGGGCAGGTGGCCAGGCCTCTGTCCTGGCAGGCCAAAAGCAGGTAGCCTACCACCAGGCCCACGTCCAGCTCGGCGGTTCGCTGGCGCAGGGCGGCGAGGCCCGGCGC
>CAYXRH010000055.1:7693-15617 GCA_964466355.1 uncultured Thermodesulfobacteriota bacterium | reverse complement strand
GGTTTTGACCCTGGAGAACCCGCGAGAGCCGAGCCTTCTGGCCCGCGTCTCGGTCTGGACCGCCAGTTTGGAGCTGATCAAGGACAAGCCTTGGCAGGGCACGGGCCTGGGGACGTTTCCGTGGTCCTTTCCGATGGTCAGACCCGAGGGCCTGCCGCTGCGTTTCCGCGAGGCTCACAACGACTACATTCAACTCGCCGCCGAGCTGGGCCTGCCGGCCTTGATCCCCCTCTTCTGGGGCGGGGTTTTGGTTTTCAAGAGGGCCCTGCGGACCTTCGAGCACACCGCCAGCCGCCTCACGGCCGGCCTCATGATCGGCGCCCTGGGGGGGTTGGCGGCCATGCTGGTCCACAGCGTGGTCGATTTCAACGTTCAGATCACCGCCAACGGCGTTCTTTTGAGCGTTTTAATCGGTCTCATCATGGGCACGGGCAGACACAAGCACCAGCGCCTCGCCAGCATGGAGGCCATGCCCCACGAGAGAGACTTTGAGTTCATCTCGGGCGGGCCATCCCCCTTCACCTGATTAAAGCCTGGAGCCGGACGGCCGGACAAATCGCCGCCCAAATCCTGAAAGGCCGAAAGGCTTCTGATTTTTAAATATAAACCATCGCAGGCCTGACCGTGTTCAACCGCCAGACGGCCGCCAAACTAGGGCGGAGCATTCCCCCGGACCCCTTGAACGCGGCCGACAGGGTGAACAGATAGGGATCTCACCCTTGACACGCCCCCGCCATCCGGGTCGTGGGTCCACCACCGGTCGGGTGATCGCCGTGGTCCTAATTTTGGGCTTTGCCCTGGTCGGCGGCGCGATCTTGGTCCAGATGATCCGGGCTGACTTTTGCGCCTGGCGGGGCCACGGCCGCCTGGAGGCCGGGGACTGGGCCGGGGCGGTGGAGGATTATCAAAAAAGCCTGGCTTTAAATGATTCGGCCCCGGCATACCATGCCGGCTACGCCCAAGCCATGGTCGCCGCGGCCGAGGCCGTCGGCGACCGCAACGTCATCGCCGCCTTTTTGGAGGTGGCCGAGGAGCAGTACAAGAAGGCCATCGCCTCGAATCCCCTCGACGGCGAGAGTTGGTTCGGCCTGGCCCGGGTGAGCTGGTGGCTGTCGCGCTTCGAGGGGCATAAGGACAGAAAGGAGTGGATTGAGACCTATCTCACCAGGGCTTTGATGACTGATCCCAACAACGGCAAGTACCTCTTCGGGCTCGTGAACTACTATTTCTCCTCCGGCGAGGAGGACAAGGGCCTGACCTACGCCAAGCGCTTGGCCCGGGTTCACCCGGCGACCTACGGACACCTCAAGAGCCTCGAGGCCTGGACGCCCTCGGAGGGCCGCGGGTTTAAGGAGGCCTTGACCTCGGCCCGGCGCAACATCTTCGTCAATCGCGAGGCCCTGGCCACCTTGACCACCCTGGCCGAGGCTGAAGGGAACTGGAGCGAGGCCCTCCGCTACGCTCAGGACTGGGCCCGCCTGGTCGGGCCGGAGGAAAAGGCCGAGCCCCTGTTCAGGCTCGGTCGCTACCATCTCAAGCTCGCTCAAAAGGAAGAGTCCCGGAAAGCTTTTGTGGAGGCGCTCAAGCTCTCAAGAGACCGGGTGGCGAGCATTGAATCCCTTTTTTGGTTTTTCAATCAAACCGGAGCCTGGGATTTTTACCTGGAGCTAACCCGGGCCGCGGCCGGTTTTGACGCCAGCGTGAAGCACTGGCTGCCTTTTCTCTCGGGCCGCATTTTTTGGGGGGCTGGCGAGGGCGAAGAAGCCCGCAGGCAGTTCAAGCTCTCCTTGAACATTCAGGAGACCGCTGAGGCCCGCCGGTTTTTGGCCGAAATAGCCCTCGCAAAGCAGGATTGGGGCCTGGCCGAGGCGGAGAGTCGTCACGCCACAGAATTGGAGCCGGGCAATCACTATTATTACTTTCTCAACGCCCACGCCTTGCAGGGCCTGAACAAACCCGAGGCCGCCTTGAAATCCATCGAGAAGGCGATCAAGCTATCGCCCCAGCCCAACCCCCATTATTTCAACAACCAGGCCTGGAGCTATTGGGGTTTAGGCCAATGGCGTGAGGCCATCAGAGCCTGGGAGGAAGCCGGTCGATTGGATCCTAAGAACGCCCATTACAAGCAGTATATCGCCATGGCCTACAAGCAGATGAAGGATTACGACTCGTCCAGAAAATATCTTGAGGCGGCCTTGGAGTTGGACCCGAACAACGAGGAGGCCAAGCGGCAGCTGATAGAAATCTTGAGCCTTAAAAAAGGGTCATAGATGGAATCATCCCAGGGTGGGTGATCGCCCTTCCCGCCAGTTGGTGCCTGTCGAGCAGTTAAAGCTATAGAGTGAAGAACAACTTTTATAAGAACGTAATATTAACTTTAGTATCCTTAGCTTTCATCGGTTCCGTCAGGTTTGTCTTCAACCTCGTCATAGCCAGGAATTTCGATAAGGCCACGTTGGGCGTGGCGAGCATCAGTCTGAGCACCGCGCTCATCTTCACCACCTTCTTCACCACGTTCTTTGGGCCCTCAGCCTCCAAATTTTTGGCTGAATATCGCGGGTCCGATCAGCGCGAACCGTTCGTTTTGGTCAAAAAAATCGTCCTGTTTGGGCCCTTCGTCGTCCTCATCCCCTTGGAGATCGCCCTGTATGCGCTGCACCATTCCCTGGCCGGCTTTTTGGGAATTCCCAGGGTGGCCTATTTCTTCATGTCCGCTTTCATTGTCGTCCGCGTTTATTACATGGTTCTGAGGAATATTTTCTACGGTATAGACTGGGTGGAGAGATACACGGTTGTTGAAATCGTCGGCGATTTAATATTTTTCAGTGCACTTTGCGCCATCGCCCTTCTGGGGCGTGGCGATTGGGTCCTGCTGTCCTATGTCGCCGGCTACGCGTCGTTTTGCGCCTTGTCCACTTATTATGTTCTTAACCTCCACAGATACATCGCCGGCACACTGCCGTCTGTGGCTGGCTTTCAGGCGGCGCCGGTGGTTAAGCGGTTCATGAAGTTCAGCTCGTTTGTCGCCCTCGGGTCGGTGGCCAGCATAGGGGCTGAACAGGCGGCCATACTGGTGACCGGCATGTATCTAGCCAAGCCGGAAGTTGGAGTTTATTCGGCTACTTCGTCCGTGACATCCGTTTTCTTGTTCGTGCCCATGGCCGTGGCCATCGTGATGATGCCTGAAATCTCTCGACAGTACGGCGCGGGGAAAACCGGTGAGATTATTAAAACCCTCAACACATCGACTCAATATCTCGTCCTCTTGGGCCTCTTCTTGGTGGGAGCCGTTCTCATCGCGCCGGAGAAGGTCATGCTCATCTTCGGGCGGGGATACGCCTCCGGCGTGAGCGCCTTGAGCATCCTGCTCCTCGGCGTCTTCATGAACACGGCTTGCTGGCCGGCCATTCAGGTCTTGATTGGCACGAAATATGTCATATACCCAAACATCGGGGGCGTGATCGCTCTTTTGACGTCCCTGGGAAGCTGGCCGTTTTTGATTCCAAGATACGGCGTCGTCGGCACGGCGGTGGGCTTTTCGCTCGGGGTGATGCTGGGCGGAAGCTTCAGCCTGTTCATGGCTCAACGTTTCTATCCTTTAGACTACCGCCCCTTGCTTCGGATAGCCGGCCGCAACATATTCCTGGTCGCCGTCATGATTATTCTAAAAAAGCGGCTCTCCATCCTGGGCCTTCCCTCGGTCATGCTGGCTTTTATTGTTTTATTTTTATTTTTCAACCTCCATCAGCTTCGAAGGATGGTCCATCAGTTTCGGGAGGCGTTCGGAGGTTTTACGTCCCTCCTGGCCAGGGATGATGGCCTCAGGTAGCGGCCACAGGCAAGCGGAGATGACCAAGGACCCTGAAATGGGAGTCGGTGATTGATGCCGCATTCGATGGGTCAAGCCGGAGGTCTTCACAAGGCCGCGGCCGCTCTGGTCGCCATCGGCTTGGCCGTCATCTCAGCGGCCTTGGCTTCCTTTTTTCTCAGGTCCGCCCTGGGATTGATGGGCTTATTATTCTGCGTCTTTTTTATTATCTTTCTCCCGAAGCTGTTCTGGATCTTTTTCGGAATGTTCATCCTCATTCAGGACTTATTTGTCTACAACCTCGGAAAGCTCAGCGCCCTGGGGATGCTGGTCAATCGCCTCGACGAGGTTCTCATCATCACCGCCTTCGCAGTGCTGCTTTCCACTTCAGCCTCGCGCCGCCGACAGCTCTGGCAGGGCACGTCTGTCGACGGTCCCCTGCTCATCCTGATACTCGTGGCCATGATCTCAACCGCAGCGTCTCGGATGGTGCCTCTGCGCCTGTCAGCTTTTGACCTGCTCATGCTCACCAAAGGGTTCATGGTCTTTTACGCTTGCTCCGTCCTCGATGTCACCGAAAAAGATCTAGGTCGGTTCGTCCGCGTATTTTGTTTGGTGGGCCTGTTTGTTCTGGCCGTGGGCCTGGTCGACCTGGCCGTGGGCGAGCCCTTCAAGATTTATCTTTACGGCGGCGAAGCCGTGTTCCTGCGGCGGGGCATATTGAGCGTCAGTTCGATTTTCTTCCACCCAGGGGAGCTGGGGTGGTTCATGGCCTGGCTGACCTGTTTCGCCTTCGCGTTTTACCTGGTCATCGGAAAGCAGAAATATTTGCTCCTGTCGTTGCTTTTCTCCTTTGGAGCGCTGAGCTCCATGCAGATGAAGCCCATGGGCGGGCTGTTGCTGGCTTTGACCGTGGGCAGTATGAGCGTCGGAAAAAAATTCAGGCCCATTTTCGCCGTCGGCATTCTCCTGGTCGTGGCCCTGCTGGTCTTCGGGCCTTTATTGGGTCCGATGTTTTCCGGCAAGATGCAGCAATACTTCCAGGCCAATGATCCGATGAACGTGGCTAGAAACGCCATTTATCTGGTTTCATTAAAAATTGCGAAAGATTACATGCCTCTCGGCAGCGGGCTGGCGACTTACGGAGGTTGGATCGCCAACCTCTATTACAGCCCCTTGTACATCCAGTACGGCCTCAACAGGATATGGGGCTTGGAGGAGGGGGGAACCTTTCTGACGGACACGTTTTGGCCGTACGTGATCGGACAATTCGGGGTTCTTGGCTTGATTGTTTTTCTGTGGGTGTTGTGGCGAATGACACGCCTCAGCCTCCAGGCGATTAAAAACGCCCAGGCGCCCATGATCAGGGCCTTCGCCCTGGGGGTCTTCATGGTGCTTGTGGAAGGATTGGCGGAATCGGTGGCCATTCCGACTTTCACCAAGCCGCCGGAGGCCTACTTCATTTTCGGCGCCTGCGGCATCCTCGTCGCCGTTCTCAGAGGGCTCAAGGACTCAGAGGCAAACGCTTCGCCGGGCTGAGGCGAAGGAGCCGCTTTGGGAGGTTCACGGTTTTGTCGGATGGGGGGACGAGGCAAGGGTCGAGAAAGTCTATGAGTCGGTTATGCGCCGGGGCAGACATGTCAAATCCATCCGGGCGCAGCATATCATTGACCATGATTAAGGCGCTCGTCTTGGTCATGGCTGGCGCCACGCTGATGCTGTCTCTTCGATCAATTCCGGCCTTGTGTGACGTCCCCTTGACCGAGGACGGCTACTACATGCTCTCGGTCAGCAGGAATATGGGCCTAGGTAAGGGGATGACGATTGACGGCCACACCCCCACCAATGGCGTCCAACCCTTGTGGACGCTTCTTTGCGCTCCGTTGTTCTTTTTGGTCGATGGAGACAGAATCTTGGGTCTGAGGCTGGTCTTGGCCGCCCACTGGATGGTCTTTTTGGCCACGGCTTATTGTGTCGGTCGGATCGCTCAAGGGTCGATTAAAAAAAGAGAAATAGACTCCAGTCTGGCGTTTTGGGTCGCCGCTTTGGTCTATCTTTCCAGCGTCGGTTTGATAAAAAGACATTTCAACGGCCTAGAGACCGGATTCACTCTTTTTTTGTATGCCTTGGCTTGGAGATATTATCAGCTCGGTCGGGCCCAGACCTGGAGGGGGTTGGTCGCTTTTGGAGGATTGCTGGGCCTTTTGGTGTTGGCCAGGATTGACGCGGTTTTTCTGGTCATAATAATTGCTCTTTATCAGCTCGTATCACCCGGAGGCGACGGACTAATTAAAAGGCTGGCCCGCGGCGCGACCGTAGGCGCTGTCTCATTTTTAGTCTCCTCGCCGTGGTGGTTTTACAACCTGAAGGTCTTTGGCGCCCTGATACCCTCAAGCGGCGCGGCGCAGCAGGCGTGGGGCCTTTCCTGGGCAAGAATCGCCGGCGCGCTGATAGCCTTGTCCAACACGGCCGTGTCTCAATTATACATGGCGACGCGTTTTGAAACGACGTTGGCGGTCAACATCGCCAGGACGGCCCTGGCCGGGGTCATCGTTCTTCTGTTTTGGAAAGCGGCGCTGATCTCGGACCAGAAGGGAGAGGCCGACCGCGGGAAAGGCGAGGCCGCGGTCAGGAGAACGCTCGAGTTCGGGGCTTTGATCTTTATGGCCACGGGCGTGCTCGTGGGGTGGTATGTCGCCTCTTCCTGGGCCACGCATTTCTATTCACGCTATTTCTCTCCGTTCGCCTTGGTTTGGACGGTCGCGATTTCTTACATTTTGGCGGTCTACGCCAAGCGCCTCCCTCGATTGACCGCCTCACTGCTAATCCTCCTCGCCCTCACCGTGATATTCGGCGTCTACGGCCTCGTCTTTCAGAAATTCGTCTCTGGAAATCAATGGTATCGTGAGCAGCTGTCTCTGGTTCGATCCCACATCCCTGATGATGAGCCCGTCGCCGCCGGACAATCAGGCACCCTCGGATATTTTAGGGACGAGGTTTTAAACCTGGATGGCAAGGTGAACGCCGAGGCCCTCGAATACCAAGATAGAATGGACGAATACCTAACCGGTCGAGGCGTGGTTTGGTTTTGCGACTGGCCGAGCTATTTCCGCCAGTACTTTGGCGAGGGGCTCCAGGAAAAGGGATGGCGGGTGGTGGGCCAGAAAGGCCGTTTCCAACTCTATCGCCGCGAGAGCGATCATTAAGCCAGGTTTATGTCAATGCCGTTTGGAAGCGATTAAGGCGAAGAAGGGCATGAGAGCCTTTGAAAACAAGCTCCCCTGGGTGATGGGCTGCCTCGGCGCCTTGGTCTCGTTGCTGTTCTGCTTTCTGTTTTACAAGCACTATCACCTGGCCGTGCACGCCGTCATGGACCCCGACAGCTACGGCTCTTTGGGCCTGAGCCTGTGGCAGGGGCAGGGGATGATCTTTGAGGCCCTCAAACCGCCCACGGTTTACCGCGGCCCCGGCTATCCGGCCCTGATCGCCCTGATTCTTTTTCTCTCCGGCGGCTGGTACCCCCAAGGCGTCTGGGTCGGCCAGAGCCTCGTCCAGGGCTTGATCTGCCTCCTGGCCACGGCCTCGGCCGGGAGGTTGTTTGATCGGCCCACCGCTTTCTTGGCCGGCCTCGGCTGCGCCCTCAATCCGGCCCTGTTCTGGTACGCTCCCCGGATGCTCAACGAGATGATGCTGGCCTTGCTGGTGATGATCGTCTTTTACCTCATGGTGGACCTGCATTCTAATTACAGCCTCGCCAAGTCCATCGGCCTCGGGGCGGCCATCGCCTCTTTGTGCCTGACCAAGGGAACCTTTTTGCCTTACCTCGTCGTCGTCCCCCTGGCCCTGATGTGGACCTCGCGGGACAAGCTCACCCCGGCCCGCCTTTGGCTGATCCCTTTCGTGGCCATTCTTTTGATCTCCCCCTGGACCATCAGAAACTTCCTGGTCGCCGGGCGGTTCATCCCCATCCACACCGGAGCCTTTTACAATCTCAAGGTGGGCAACATTTACGCCGAGCGAATCGGGGAGGACCCGCTCTATTACGACGGGGTGTGGCAAAGACACGTCGTCCTGCTCCGGGAGGAGGTCGCCGGGCGGCTCAAGGCCCCCGAGGGC
>CAYXRH010000055.1:0-7683 GCA_964466355.1 uncultured Thermodesulfobacteriota bacterium | reverse complement strand
CGAGGGCCCCTTGAGGGACGTCGAGGAGGACCAGATCTACAAAACCCTGGCCCTAAAGGACCTCAGGGCCGATCCGAGCTTGATGTTCAAAAAGATGCTCGTCGCCGGGGCCATGTTCTGGTACATCGGCGACGGGACGGCCAAGACGTTCCTGAACATGGCGGTAAGGCTGCCCGTTTTGTTCCTCGCCCTGATCGGATTCTATCTTCATCGCCGGGACAAGGCCTGGGCCGTTTGGATGGCCGTGGTCTTGGCCGGCGTCTATTACGCCGCCCATCTGCCCTTCGGGGCCCCGGCCAGATTGTCGACGCCCATCATCCCTCTTCTCACCGTCTTCGCCGCCGCCGCCACGGCGAGGCTGCTGCGCCCCCTGATTCAGGGCCGGCGGCGGAGTTGAGGCTGCTGTTTTGGCCGCGGGGGGTCCAAAGAGCGCCGGCCTGGCCGATGAAATAAGGCAGCTTTTGAAGTACCATCTCGGCTCCGGTCGTCGGCAGGCCGAGCACGACCGGGCCGTCGTTTTCCAAAAGACGATGCGCGATCTGGCAGCGGTCGGCCTCGGGGAGCTCAAGGGGAAAAGGGTCCTGGATCTGGGCTGCGGCCAGCGGTTTTCCTTGGCCCTGCAAGCAGCCGCCGAGGGCGCCTCGGTCACGGCCTTGGACGTCAGTCACGTTCGGCCCGATTTTTTGCCCCTCTATTTCTGGCGGATAATGCGCCGCGGCGGGTTCAAACGGGCGGCCAAGTCCACGGTGAGGCGGGTCTTCTTTGACCCAATGTACTATCACCGCCTCGAATCCGAAGCGGGCCGCCCGCTGCGCCGTTGGCGCAAGACGATCGACTTCGTGGTCGCTGAGCCCACTCGGGCCGAATACCCCTTGGCGGCCGATTCCTTTGACCTCATCGTCTCCAACGCCGTGCTGGAGCACGTGGCCGACGTGGGGCGATACGCTTCGGAGATCAAGAGGATGTTGGTCTCGGGTGGATATTTTTACGGCCTCATCCACAACTTCTATTCCTTGTCCGGCGGACACAATCTCGAGTGGGCCTATCCGGACGTAAACCCCTCGACGAGGGTTCCCCCCTGGGATCATCTTCGCGGCGACCAATTCCCCACCTTCGTGTTTCTCAATCGTCTCAGGCCGCAAGAGTACCTGGCCGTCTTCGAGCCCCATCTGAGCATCCTCCTCTTCGAGGGCCGGGACATAAACCACCAGCCAGAGGTCTGGGAGGGGGAAAAATTTCTGACCCCGGAGATGGAGGCCGAGCTGTCCCTCTACCCCAGGGAGCTGCTTCTGACCCGTTCTTATTGCCTCATCGGCCGCAAGAACTAGAAGCAGGACCGTTTTGGTCATGAAAGTGCTGATGGCCAACAAGTTCTTCTTTCTCAAGGGCGGCTGCGAAAGGGTCTTCTTTGAAGAGCGCCAGTTCCTCCTCGACCAGGGGCACGAAGTCATCGACTTCTCCATGGACCATCCCCACAATCTGCCCTCGCCTCACGCCGACCATTTCGTCCCCCGGCTCGATTTCAGCCAGGGCCTTCGAGCCGATCAAGCCCGGGGGTTCAAGCGCAAGCTATTGGCCGCAGTCAGCTTCGTGCGCAACAAAGAGGCGGCGGCTAGACTGCGCCGTCTGATAAGCCGGGAGCGGCCCGATATCGCCCATCTGCACAACATCTATCACCAGCTCACCCCGATCATCATCCCCATCCTCAATTCGGCCGGAGTCAAAACCATCCTCACCCTGCACGACTACAAGCTGGTCTGCCCCAGCTACCTCATGCTCTCCCGAGGCCGCATCTGCGAAGCCTGCCAAGAGGGCGCGTTCTGGCGCGCCGCGGCCCAGAAGTGCCTGGAGGGCTCGCTTTCAAAAAGCCTGCTCCTGACCGTCGAGGCCTATTGGCACAAGTGGGCCCGGAGCTACGAGGCCGTGGATTTGTTTCTGGCCCCCAGCCGCTTCATGGCCCGGATGGTCGGCCGGCGTCGAATCGATCAAAACAAAATAAAAGTGCTCCACAACGGCGTCGATACGTCGGTGTACACGCTGTCTGGCACGGATAAAGGCTACGCCGTCTATTTCGGCCGCATCTCGCGGGAGAAAGGCGTGGCCACCCTGGTCCAAGCTTTCCGCTTGATGCGAACCCAAATGGGCTCAGGCGTTGAGGGGGGCCTGGGCTTGAAGGTGATCGGCGAGGGTCCTTTGCGCCAGGAGTTGATGACCGCGGCGCCAGAGGTTGACTTCCCCGGGCACGTCAGCGGGGAACGGCTCAAGGACCTCGTTCGTGAAGCCTCCTTTGTCGTCGTTCCTTCGGAATGGTACGAGAACTGTTCGATGAGCCTGCTCGAGGCCATGGCCTGCGCCAAGGCCGTCGTCGGCTCCAGGGTGGGCGGCATCCCCGAACAGGTCACCGACGGACAGACGGGCTTCCTCTTTGAGAAGGGCGACGCCCAAGACCTGGCCCGCAAGATGAGCTTGTTGGCCGGGGATGAAGCCCTCAGAGGCCGCCTGGGCCTCCAGGCGAGGCGGAAAGTCGAGGCCGAGTACTCCCTCGAGGGCCACTGCCAAAGACTGTTAAAAATTTACCAGGACTTGTTGTCCTCTCCGGCCTGACGGCCTTCTGACCATCACCCGCCTCCAGGGATTCAATTCAATCATGGAAGCCTGCCTCATCGTCACCTACCGCTGCAACGCCAAGTGTTACATGTGCCACACCTGGAAGCACCCCAGCCGGCGCGGCGAGGAGTTCCCGCCGCGGCTGGTGGAGAAGATCCCCCAGGGATTGAAATTCATCAACATCACTGGCGGCGAGCCTTTTTTAAGAAACGACCTGGCCGAGATCGTCGACATCGCGCTGACCAAGACCGCCCGGCTGGTCGTGAGCACCAACGGCTTTTTCACCAAGAGAATCGTCAGCCTGGCCGAACGGTTCGGCGACCGCATCGGCCTCAGAATCTCCATCGAGGGCTTGCCGGCGGCCAACGACGAGCTGCGGGGCATCAAGGACGGCTTTGATCGCGGGCTGAGATCGCTGACCATCCTTCACCACATGGGCCTCAAGGACATCGGATTCGGCATCACCGTCTCGGACCGAAACGCCAAGGACATGATCGAGCTGTACCGCCTGGCCAAGGCCATGAATTTGGAGTTCGCCACGGCCACGACGCACAACTCGTTTTATTTTCATAAATTAGATAATTTTTATCAAGATCGGGAGATGATCGCCGCCGAGTTCGAGAAGATCGCCGTCGAGCTTTTGAAAACAAACAAGCCCAAGAACTGGTTCCGGGCCTATTTCAACATGGGCCTGGCCCACAAGGTCCGCGGCGGCGAAAGGCCCTTGCCCTGCGAGGTCGGCGCGGACGTCTTTTTCTTGGACCCCTATGGCCACATCATGCCCTGCAACGGCTCGCTCGAGCCGATGATCATGGGCAACTTGAGGGACCAGGACTTTGAGGAGATCTGGAGCAGCCCCCGGGCCGAGCAGGTCAGGCGACAAGTCAAGGAATGCCCCCAAAACTGCTGGATGATCGGCTCGGTTTCGCCGGCCATGAAGAAGCGCTTCGCCGCGCCGGCGAAATGGGTCGTCCGGAACAAGCTGCGCCTTTTCTTTCAAAAAAAGGGCCAGGCCCACCTCGACCCTCTCGCCCCGGCAAGATGACGAAGATGCCGGACATTGGGCTGAGCTTGGCATTTTTGAGAACGAATTCTTATGCGACCTTCTTTAAAAAAGTTTCAAGATAAACCGATCCGGGTCGCCGTTCTGGGGTTGAGGGGCTTGCCCCACGTTCAGGGGGGCGTGGAGAAGCACTGTCAGGAGCTCTACCCCCGCCTGGTTGAGCGGGGCTTTGATGTCACCGTCTTCGGACGAAAGGGATACGTTCCCCCAAGCCCCTTCGAATTCAGAGGCGTCAAGGTCATTCCGCTCTGGACGCCGCGCAAAAAAAGCCTCGAAGCCATCGTTCACACCACTTACGGCGTCTTGTGGTTGGCTTGTCGTGGTCAAGGCTTCGACCTTCTTCACATCCACGCCATCGGCCCCTCCCTGACGGCGCCCCTGGCCCGGAGGCTCGGGCTGCGCCTGGTGATCACCAACCACGGCCCGGATTACGACCGTCAAAAGTGGGGGGCCGTGGCCAAGTGCATGCTGCGGCGCGGCGAGGCCCTGGGGGCCAGGCAGGCCCACGTCGTCGTCGCCGTCTCCCAGCACATAAAGAATCTGCTGCAGGAGCGATACCACCGGGCGGCGGTCTACATCCCCAACGGCGTCGAGGCGCCCCAGCGCCCGCCCCCCGGCCGGGTTCTCGAGGCTTTCAATTTGGCGGCTAAACGTTACATTCTAACGGTGGGCCGCTTCGTGCCCGAGAAGGGGTTTCACGACCTTTTGGCCGCCTACGGCCGCCTCGAAACAGATTGGAAACTGGCCATCGTCGGCGACGCCGACCACGAGGATGCATACAGCCGCGGTCTCAAAAAGAAAGCGGGCCAGACCCCCGGCGTGGTGATGACCGGTTTTCAAAAGGGTTTGGCTCTGGCCGAGCTGTACGCCAACGCCGGCCTCTTCGTCCTGCCCTCATACCACGAGGGCCTGCCCATCGTCGGCCTGGAGGCCATGAGCTACGATCTGCCCATGCTCATAAGCGACATCCCGGCCAACACAGAGATCGCCCGGCCCGAGGAGCTCTTCGAGGTCGGAGACGTGGCCGCCTTGGCGGACAAACTCAAGGCCTTTCTTGAAGATCCGAGTCTTCTTCTCAACCCCGAGATTAAATTCCTGAAGAAAAGGCGGTTGGCCGAGGAGTTCGACTGGGAGGTCATCGCCGACCAGACGGCCAGAGTGTACCGTCTGGCGGTCGGATTGCCGCCCCGGATGGACGCCGAGGGGAGGCGGCGGGTTTAAGCGTGGCCGTCTTTCTGATCGTCGGCGGAGCCGGGTACATCGGCTCCCACGTGGTCAAGGCCCTCATAGGCCAGGGTCAGGCGGTCGTGACTCTGGACGACCTTTCCCGGGGCCACCGCCGGGCCGTGGTCGGCGGCGAGTTCGTCCACGGCGATCTGGGGGACCGGAGGCTGTTGGACGAGGTCTTCACCGCCCGGTCGATCGACTGCGTCATGCACTTCGCCGCCCTGAGCCTGGTGGCTGAATCCGTGGCCGAACCGCTGGCCTATTATGACCACAACGTGGCCAAGACCGGCCGGCTCTTGAGGGCCATGCGGGATCACGGGGTCAAAAGATTCATCTTCTCCTCCTCGGCGGCGGTGTATGGCGAGCCAGAGCGATGGCCCATCTCAGAAGCGGACGACACCGCGCCGACCAACCCCTACGGCCGCACCAAACTGATCGTCGAAGAGATGCTCCGGGATTGCCAGGCCGCCCACGGCCTCACCTACGTCTCCCTCCGCTATTTCAACGCCGCCGGAGCCGACAAGAGCGGAGACATCGGCGAGGACCATTCTCCGGAGACGCACTTGATTCCGCTGACTCTTCAGGTCGCCTTGGGGCAGCGGGAATCGATCAAGATATTCGGCCTCGACTACGACACGCCTGACGGGACGTGCATCCGAGACTACGTCCACGTCAGCGACCTGGCCGCGGCCCACGTTCTGGCCGCGGAAAGGATGCTCGCCGGCGGCGACAGCGCCGTCTACAATCTCGGCTCCCAAGAAGGCTGCTCGGTCAAGGAGATAATCCGGCTGGCCCAAAAGGTGACCGGGCGCGACATCACCGCCGAGGAGGCCCCCAGACGCCCCGGCGATCCGGCCCGCCTGGTCGCCTCCTCGGCCAAGATAAAAGCAGAGCTGGGCTGGTCTCCCCAGTTCGAAGTTCCAGAAAAGATGATCGCCACCGCCTGGAAGTGGCATCGCCGCCACCCCCAGGGCTACGCCGATTAAAAAGGCCTGAAAATGCTGACCGAGAGACAAAGACTCCTCGTCCACGCCCACCGGCTGTGGGATCTCGGCCTGACCATGGTCGCCTTCGTGGCCTCTTATTTCGTCAAGAAGTATCTGCTGCCCCTCCCCTTCCGCGGCCTGACCATCGCCCCCAATTACTACGTCATCCTGTTGATGGTCGTCATCATCTGGTACGTCCTCATCTACCGCCTGGGGCTTCACGAGCATTTCGAGACCCAGCCCTTGTCCAAGATACTTTGGAACGTGATCAAGATTGTCGGCCTCGGACTGCTCCTGTTGGCCCTGGGTCTTTACATTTTCAAAATCCGAGACGTGAGCCGGATCATGATCGGCCTCTTCGGCGTCTTCGACTTGACCCTCTTGATTTTTAGCAAACTGGCCGTCCATCGCGTGCTGACATATTATCAAATAAAAGGATTAGCAGTAAATAATGTGATCATCATCGGCAGCAGGGAGCGGGCCAAGGATTTCATCGAGGCCGTCCGCAGGCAAGTGGCGCGGGACATCGACATAATCGGCTGCCTGGAGACGGAGCGGCAGCGCCTCGGGGTTGAGGTCAAGGAGGGCGTCGGAGTCATCGGCACCCTCGAAGATCTGCCCGCCATTCTGAAAGAGCGGGTCGTGGACGGCGTCGTGTTCGCCATGCCCCTGAACAAAATAGACAAGGCCCACGAATACATCGCCCTGGCCGAGGACATGGGGGTGCGGATTCGCGTCATTCCGGACTGGCAGATTCACGCCCTGATGTATCGTCCCCGGATCGCGACCATCGTTTTGGAGTCCTTCGCCGGAATTCCGGTCATGACCCTGACCAGCACCAGCCGCGATGACGAGGCCCTGCTTATCAAAACCGCCCTGGACTTCGCGGCGGCGGCGATGGGTCTGATCGTTTTGTCGCCCCTTTTCGTCTTCATCGCCGGGGCGATCAAGCTCTTTTCCAGGGGTCCCGTCTTCTTCAAACAGGAACGCTCGGGCCTCTACGGCCGCCGCTTCATGTTTTACAAGTTCAGGACCATGAGCGCCGACGCCGAGACGAGAAAGGAGGAGCTCAAGGCCTTGAACGAAGCGGACGGTCCGGCCTTCAAGATCAAAAAGGACCCGCGCATCATTCCCTTCATCGGGACCTTCTTGCGAAAAACGAGCCTCGATGAACTGCCCCAGCTTCTCAACGTCCTCAAGGGCGAGATGAGTCTGGTCGGACCCCGGCCGCCGGTTCCGAGCGAGGTCAAGCAGTACGAGGACAACTGGCGGCGAAGGCTGTCCATGAAGCCGGGATTGACCTGCTTGTGGCAGATCCTGCCCAACCGCAACGAGACCGATTTTGACGAGTGGATGCTCTTGGATCTGGAATACATCGACCGCTGGTCGCTGTGGCTCGATTTTAGGATCCTGTTCCAGACCATCAGAGCCGTCCTCTCGGGCCAAGGCCGGTAAGAACGGTTTCAGCGAGTGGGCCGGGCATTTACTTTGACAAGGCTGGAGCGGTCGTATATAATCTATGCATGTGTAATCTGGTGATTATATGATTAAAAAGGCGGAGCTAAAAAACCTCCTCGACCATGTGGAGCCGAGCAGACGGGAGTTCATTAAGAAGGCGCTCATCGGGACCGCTTTCGCGGTGCCCGTGGTGCAGTCCTTCTCCCTGGACCAGTTCGGCCCCCAGGAGGCGGACGCGGTGTGGTGGCCGCGGAGCCGGCGGCGCCGCCGTCGGCGCCGCCGAGAACGCCGGCCGCAGTCGCCGGGCCGCGCCGCCAACAGATTGCAAGACCTGCAAAAGCG
>CAYXRH010000054.1:12876-15635 GCA_964466355.1 uncultured Thermodesulfobacteriota bacterium | reverse complement strand
CGTGACCGACTCCTGGGCGTGATCATCACTGAGCTGAGGATCTTCCTGGGAGCCGAGGCGATCATCGAAGCTGAATTCTGCGCCGAGATCAAGACCGAGCTCGACGAGGTCTTGAGGCCGGTCTTGTCGCTCTTCGGGCGCGGGATCGAGGCCTGGCCGTGCTGATCGAGGCCGCGGAGCGCTGGCTCGAGTCCTGGCCGATCATCAACGGCCTGTATTTGGCCCGCGCGGCCCGGGCGAAGAGGAATATTTGCCTTTTATTGAACCGCTTCGGCCTTTTGAGGCCGTTCACCTTTGTACAGTGGCTGGCCACGTTCGCCTGCAACTGCCGCTGCCCCTTCTGCGAAGCGTCGGCCGGTCAGCCGGCTCCGGACGAGCTCGCCACGGTTGAGGTCAAAACCCTGATCGATGATCTGGCCGCCATGGGTGTCAAGAGGCTGGTCATCTCCGGCGGGGAGCCCCTGGTCCGCCCTGATCTGGTGGAGGTGATGGCTCACGCTCACCAAAAGGGGCTCAAGCTCGGCCTGGTGAGCAACGGCTACCTGGTTCCTGAGATGTGGCCGCGGTTGAGGCGATTCGATTATTTCCTCTTCTTCACCAGCCTCGACGGGCCGCCAAAGGTGCACGACCGGCTCCGGGGGCGAGAGGGCGTGACCCGAGGCGCTCTGCGCGGCCTGGAGCTTTTCCGGCAAAAGGGCGCCTTGCTGAGGATAGTCAACACCGTGGTCCACCCGGACAACTTGGCCTGCCTGGAGGAGTTGGAGGCCCTCGTCGCCTCTTCGGCGGCCAACAGGTGGCATCTCAGCCCGGCCCTGAAGGTCGGCCGCGCCGCCGCGGGCGGCATCGAACCCCTGAAACTCTCTCAACTGAAGAGGCTTGTCGATTTCGTCAGGCGGCCCCGAAAAGGGCTGGCCATTGACCTGGGGGAGTCCCACCGCTATCTCGGCTCCTTTTGCGGCGGGTGGCTGGGCAAACCTTTTTTCTGCGGGGCCGGCCTGACCAGATGCTCCATCATGCCCAGCGGCGAAGTGATGGGCTGCCATCAGGTTTATGACCCCACCCTGAGCGAGGGCAACATCCGCCAGAGGCCTTTTTCGGATCTGTGGCGCCAGGAGTTCAAGCGCTTCAGGGGCCGGGCTTTTGATGAGCCCTGCGCTGGATGCGAACATCTGGCCGCCTGCCAGGGCGGGTGCTGGGCTGAATGGAGCCTCAGCGGCGCCTGTCTCAAAGGGCTTTGGGTCGAGGAGGCTTAGATGCTCTTCTCAGAGCCGCTTGAAGGCCTCTCGGGCCGGGCGGCTTGCCTGGCCAAGCGGCTTTGGCTTCTGCCCCGCTCGTTCAGGCCCAGGCGCGCGGCGTGGCAAAGCAACGGGCAGGCCGGGCCGGGGCGCGACTTTGTCTACCTCGGCGAAGGGGAGAGCCTAAACCACCTCTTGCGCCTCTATCCGCCGCGCGCCGGCGAGATGCAGACCGCGCCGCTCGCCTGGCCTTTTTGGCCGGGTCAGGCCGCGGGCTGGCAGAGGCGCGGCGCGATCGTGTTCGTGGAAATGAACCGTCTCTTGGCCTTCATGATGCCCCGGGGAGGGTTCAAGACCTTCCCCTGGCTGAGACAGGTCGTGCGCCTCAAAAGCGCTGAGTATGTCAGCCGAAAAGCCAGCATTGAGGCCACCTTTGGGCGCAAGGTCCGTCGCTCCGGCTACGGTTGTCTTATCACCACCGACGACCGGGCCGTGACCCGTTTTCACGAGGAGTATTACGCGCCCTACATCAAACAGAGGTTTGAAGAAAATGCTCGCTTGAGAAGCCTGAGGCAGCTTCGCCTCGCCGTGAGGTCAGGCTTTGTGGTTCAGGTTCTGGAGGGGCCAAAGTGGGTCGCCGGGGCGGTGTGCCGCCTTTGGGCCGGGCGCCTGATAGTCCTGGCCTTGGGGCTTAAGCCTGACTATGCTTTTCATCTCAGGCGCGGCGCCCTGTCGGCTGTTTATTATTTTGTCATGAGATGGGCCGAGGAGCGGTCCCTGACAACGGTTGATCTCCTGCGCGCCCGGCCGCACGCCGGGGACGGCGTCTTTGAGCACAAACGCCGCTGGGGCGCCGAATGTCAAATGGACCCCTGGCCCCACACCGTTTTGGGCGTGCTTCTGCCCCCCTCGGCCGAGCCGCCGGCCAGATTGAGAGAGCATCTGGTGTGGACCGGCCAGAGGTTCGTTGCCCTGGGAGAGCTGATCTCCACGCCGGCTTCCCCTAAATCGCCTCCTTGCCCCGGCTTTGGTTGACCCAAGCCCGGCCCTGGGCCAGAATGATCATCGCCCTGGTTTAATGCTCAACCTCGGCCAGGGTCGGTTTTGGCCGTCAGGCCTGAAGCTGGGCCGCGGTTGGTGGTTTTTATGCGCGAGACCTCCCCGGAACCGGTCATCAGACAGGCTGACCGCCGCTGGGGCGCGGTCGCCGCGGCCGCGGCGCTTCTCTTTGACTTTTTGGAGGCGCATCGCCGGCTGATCGAGCCGATTCTGCTCGCTCTCGTGCTCGTTGCGGCCCTGAGCGCGAGGGCAGCGGACTTTCAGGACTGGCGAGCCCACCCCGATTGGGTCTTTTATGAGGGGCAGCCGGTCCTCGTCAGCCTGGACGGCTACCGCTACCTGGTCCTGGCCCGGGATCTTTTGGAGGGGACGTATGACCGCGTGGATTATAACCGGGCCGTGCCCGAGGGCGTCCCCCGTCCTCATCCACCGCCGCTTCTCTCGGCCTTGGCCGCTGGCCTGGTT
>CAYXRH010000054.1:0-12866 GCA_964466355.1 uncultured Thermodesulfobacteriota bacterium | reverse complement strand
GTGGAGCGTCGTTGAACTGGATCGGCGCAATCTCGCCGGTTTTTCTGGGTCTTCTTCTGACCGGGCCGCTTTGGGCCTGGGGGCGCTTCCTCGGCGGTCCGGCCATGGGGCTCACGGCCGCGCTGACAGGCTTGCTGTGCCACATCTACGTCGTCCGCTCCGGCCCGGGTTGGTTTGACACCGACAACCTGAACGTGACCTTGAGCCTGAGCCTGGCTTACCTCTTCATGCGCTTCGGGCTCGAGGCGACGCGTCGTCGCTACGCCTACTTCCTGGGCGGTGTATTAATATACGGGCTTTTTATGTGGTGCTGGGATGAAGCCCCGCTGGCGGTGACGCTGATCGCGGCCCTGCCGCTGGCCACGGCCCTGATCTTCTTTTACCGGCCCCCGAGACGAGAGGGGCTCGTCTTTTTTTCCGTCTTGGGCCTCCTTCTGGCCGCGGCCGCGGCCTGGCTGGAGCCTTCCTGGGCCTTGACTCTGCCCCAGAGGTTCGCGGCCCAGCTGATTTACATCGTCAAGGGCGGCCTCAACGGCGAACCCAACCTGGGGCGGAGCGTGGCTGAACTGGCCCGGCCCTCCCTGGCCAGGGTCGTGGCCCAGACCACGATCAGCTGGCACGCCTGGCTGGCCTCTGGCGTGGGGTTGATCTGGCTCATAAACGTCGGCCCAAAGAGAGCCTTTTTTTGGCCGCGCCCCTGCTCCTGGCCGGCCTGGGCTTCCTGGCCGAGCGCTTTTTGATCTTCCTCGGTCCGATCGTGGGCCTGGGTCTCGGCTTCTTGGTTTCAAGAGCGTGGTCAGGAAGACGCTTCTACGCGCCCCTGGCCCTAATGGCCCCCCTGCTGGTCCTGATGTTCACCTGGCCGGCCTGGCGTCAGGCCCTCAAGGAGACCTCCTGGCCCAAGGTTTCGCCGGCCTTGGCCGCGGCCATGGACAGAATGGCCCAAGAGACGCCGCCCCGGGCCGTGATCTGGGCCTGGTGGGATGAAGGGCTGGCCCTGAACTACTGGGCCAGGCGGGGGACGGTCAACGACGGTCAGGGCCGGGTGCAGTGGGGGCTGCGCTCGGTGTTCAACGGGCTTCCCCTGGCCGCGACCGACCAGCGGCTGGCGGCCAACTTCATGATCTTCTTCGTCGAACAGGGCCAGACCGGCCTAGAGAGATGCTTCCAGGCCTTATCCGTAGACCGGGTCCGGGCCGTGGCCTTGATCAAGAAGGTTCTGGCCGCAGGGCCGTCCCAGGCCGAGAAGATGATCGTCGCCGCTGGATTGGCTGACGCGGCTGGATCAAAAGAGGCCAAAGAATGGCTGGCCTTCTTCTTTCCCTCCCCGAGGCGGCCGGTCTATCTTTTCTTGACCGCGCGGCTGACCCAGACCACTTATTGGTGGTCCTGGCTCGGGACCTGGGACCCGGCCGTGGGCCAGGGCCGGCACCCCTTCTACCAATTTTACACCCACCTGCGCCTGCTCGACGACGGCGTGACGTCGCCCCTGATCGAGGTTGACCTCAAAAAGGGGCTCCTCACAGACGCCAAGGGCGTCATGACCTTGAAGCAAGCGGCCGTTCGGGACGAGCGCGGCCTGCGGCTGTGGCGCTTCCAGCACGAGCGCGGCGGCAGCTTCGAAGTTTTCGCGCCGGCCGGCTGCGGCGCGTTGATGGACGTCGAATTCTCTGAAACCATCTTTAATCGACTCTTCTTGCGCCACGACTTCAGGTTGGATCACTTCCGGCCCGCTAGCCTCAAATCGCCCCTGTATCAGCTCTGGGAGGTGCGCGGCGACGGGACGCCTGAGGCCCGGAAAGCGCCTTGAGAACTCGTCAAAAGATCTGAAAGCCGGGCGCCTCCTCCTCCGAACCAGTGAGCCTAACCCTGACCCTCGGGAAAGGAGCGCCCCTCGGCTTGCCCGGCGGCCGGAAGAGAGATGTGGGACTGCACGAACAGCCACCCCCCGCCGCGTTTTTCCAGCACGCCGCTCCAGCGGGGGGTCTGACTCACGCTCCCCTGGGCTGTGCCCACCTCGACCCGGCCCTCGGCCACAAACCAGGCCACGTCTCCCCTGGCGCCGACCTTGATCCAAGTGTAGTCGAGGTCAATCGAGTCGCTCTGGGCGAAGTCGCGTTCATAGGCCGCCTTGATGCTCTGCCAGCCGACCAGCCTTTCGTCGGCCCCGGTGCCGATGAAGACCACCTCCGCCTCAGGGGCGACGCGGGCCATGAGGGCCTCGACGTCCTTTTGCTCGTAAGCCGCGGTCACTTGTCGCAACAACTCCTTGATCTCAGCCTCGATCCCAGACATGGCGTCCTCCTTACTGGATATTAGTCAGGCCCGGGTTTGGGTTTCACCCGCGCCCATTGGCCGAAGGCGTCAGCCCTGAAGAGGGCTCGTCAGCATTCTTATTTTAAATTTTAAAGGATTCAGTTTGGGTTGGCAAAAACTTCCGGCCTGAGTCGTTCTTTGCCCTTGAGTCTGTGCGGGCTTGATGGGGCGGGTTTTATTAAGCCGCAAAAGGTGGTATGTTTAATGAACCCCCATTCCTGGCCCGGCGGGGCGGCGTCATTTTGATCGTCAACCCCTAACTTCTCGACAGAACAGTAGCCTTTTGGCCAATAAAGAGACCATTGATCAGGTCGTCCAGGCCGGTCAGGTGGACAAGTTGGTTGGTCGGGATTTAGGAAAGGAGGAGACAGATGTCTAGAGCCGGAGGATGTTTGATTTTGGCGCTCGTCTTCTTGATGGCGGGCCTTTTTCTCGCCCCTGGGTCAGCCCCGGCCGAGGTGAAGGAGCTGCGCATCGGCATCGGCATCGACGCAGACACCTTCAACCCTCAAGAGCAGACCACTCTCCTGTTTGGGAATATTTGCAATTTAATATACGACGATCTTTTCTTCCAGACGTCCGAGGGCAAGCTGGAGCCGCGCCTGGCGACGGATTATGAAGCCTCCCCTGACGGGCTGACCTGGACCATCCACTTGAGAAAGGGAGTCAAGTTCAGCGACGGGACGCCCTTCAACGCCGCGGCGCTGAAGCTGACCCTTGACCGGGCCTTGGACCGCAACATGCGGGTGCCGCTTCGTTTTTTGATCGTCATGATTAAGGAAGCGACCGTGGTCGATGATGACACCATTCAACTTCATCTGCGCTACCCCTTCGCCCCCCTGGCGGCCACCCTGTCCATGCCCATTGTCAGCCCCATCTCGCCCGCGGCCATCGAGAAGTTCGGTCAGGACGTCCGCCAAAACCCGGTCGGGGCCGGAGCGTACGTGTTTCAAGAATGGGTCAAGGGCGACAGAATCGTTCTGACCCGCAACGAGACCTACTACGGGCCCCAGCCGACCGTGGAGAAGATAATTTTCCAGATCGTGCCCGACGCGGCCACCCGGGAGGCCATGCTCCGAGCCGGCCAGCTGGACATCTGTTACAAGCCCTTGCCGTCCAACGTGGCCTCGCTCGAGGCTGATCCGAACATCAGCCTGGCCATGCCTTTGTCGGTGAGGACCGTGTACATGGGCATGAACTGCCAGAAGGGCGTGACCACTAACAAGCTCGTCCGTCAGGCCTTCAACTACGCCGTGGACAAGAAGGCCATCTGCCACAAGATCCTCTTTGACGTGGCCGTGCCCATGGAGGGCCCGTGCTCCCAGATCGCCTTCGGATTCTCTAAAATGCCTCAGGAGTACGACTACGACCCTGAAAAGGCCAAGGAGCTTTTAGAAAAGGCCGGCTTCGACTTTTCCCAGACGGTTCACATGCGCACCTGCCAGGGCCGCTACCTCTTTGACACGCAGGTCTCTGAGGCCGTCCAGGCTTATCTCCAGGCCATCGGGGTCAAGGTCGAGCTGCGCGTCTTTGACTGGCCGACCTACATCGCCGGGGCCATGAAGCCTCTGGATCAGACCGAACTGGAGCTTTATCTGCTCGGCTGGGCCTGCACGACCATGGACGCAGACATGCAGCTCTTCGGCCAGTTTCACTCCTCCACCCACCCGCCCAAGGGGTTGGGGACCGCTTTTTATGACAATCCGGCGTACGACAAGGCCATCGAGGCCACCCGCCTGGAGCAGGATCCGCAAAAACGGGCCGCCTTGCTTAAAAAAGCGGCCGAGATACTCTGGGACGACTGCCCCTGGATCTGGCTCTTCACCGAGAAGTTCCTCCTGGCTTATCGCAGCGATCTCGAAGGTTTGGTCGTCACCCCGGCGGAGATGTTCTATCCAACCTACATGACCGCGAAGTAGCCGCCCGCCTGCCGCCGGGATCAGGGCCCCGAAAGGCTCTGGTCCCGGCTTTTCATCGCTGGGGCCGGCCATCCCCCAGACGTCAAATCTCAGGCCAAGTAAAAAGGTTTTTGAATTGGCCCTGAGGTCTGGTAATATGATACTGGTTTCTAAAGACCGTCTCCGCGGCGAAGTCTCAGTCAGCCGCGATGGATTCCGGGCTGATTGGGCCAAAGGGTCGTTTTTAAATAATTGACCAGCGAGGCCAGGGCAGAGGAGGACAAATCGCTCTTTTCCCGATCGAGGCCTCATTGAAGAAGGCGGGGCCCGACGACCCGTAAAAACGCGGCTCTCAGCGCCTTGAGGAGATCGAGCCCATGGAGAGATGGAAGCGGTCTCGACCAGGAGACGGCTTTGGGATTTTTAAAGCACCTCAGCCAAGGAGATGCTCATGTCCGTCATCACCATATCACGGCAATTTGGCTCCGGAGGCATCACGTTAGGAGAGCGCTTGGCCAGGACGCTGGCCTATCGCCTCGTCAACGAGGAGATGATCAAGCAGGTGGCGGCCAAGGCCAATGTCTCCTCTGACGGCGTGTACGCCTTTGAAAAAGCGGCCGGATCCAAGTTGATGCGATTTTTAGACCGGGTGGTCAAGTTGGATTACCTGGACCGGCTCATGTCAACCGAAACAGGATATTTGAATGAAAAACGCTACGTGCGCGTGGTGACGGACATCATCAACGAGCTCTACGAGGAGGACAACGTCATCATCATCGGTCGGGGCGGCCAGTACATCTTAAGCGATCGGCCCCGGGCCTATCATCTTCTGCTGGCGGCTGATTTGGAGCACCGCATCCAGTTCATGGTTAATAAATACAAGATCATGCGCGAAGTGGCCGAGCGTGCCATCCAGCGGGGCGATCAGCAGCGAAACCTTTTTTTAAAGTGTTTCAGCCAGGAAAACCACGATGATCCAAAATTCTATCATCTGGCCATCAACACGGCCAAGATCGGTCTCGACGAAGCCGAAAAAATGGTCCTCAAATTGATTTCTTAAGTAGAGACTGTTGAAAAAGGCCTGGAAGGCCTTTTTCAACAGTCTCAAATCAGGACAAAATGCCTTCGATGTCAATGTGCTTGGCCAGGGCCTTCAAGAACTGGCCTGTGCGCCGCTCCAATCTGTTCTGGAGAATGCGCGTCACCCCGGTCATGACCCGGTAGCCCAGGCCGTGGTCCTCCTCCATGAGCCTCAAGAGAGCCTCTCCCTGGACCTGATACAGCTCTGAGGGCTCGGCGGTTACGGCCGAGGAGGTGTAGGCGCCCTCGACGAACAGGGCCGACCAGCCAAAGGAGTACCCGGGCTTGATGGAGCCCAGGGAGATGGTCACGTTCTCCGAGGCGTCGACCTTGAGGAGAATCTTGCCCTTTTTGAGCATGAAAAAGTGCTCCGCGCTCTGGCCTTGGTCGAACACGACTTCATTTTCGCCAAAGGTCTCGACCTCGATGAAGGGGAGGATCCTTTCTATCATTTTATCGGTCAGTCTTTGGAGGAGATATATTTTCTTCAGCTCTTCAACGGTAATCATGCCTGACCCCCTTTGGTTTAAGGTTTGGCCGAATCCGCGATCTTTTTAGCGGAGAAGGAACACGGCCATCAGCATGATGGTCACCACCGCCGCGCCGAGCCCCAGCGGGATACCGCCCGCTCTCAGGGCGAGGGCGACTTTCTCTTTTTTGCGGGCCAAATCGCCGCCGTGGACGCCGGCCAGGATCCAGACCGGCCTTAAAGCGGCCAGGACCAGTCTGGCCGGACCGTCTTCGAAAAACTTGGTCACGCGCCGCGTCAGGCGACCGACGAGAAGCCGCTCGGCCGCTTCGTTGAGCCCGTTGAGGCCCCCATCGGCCAGCCTGTAAAAACCGCGGCCTCCCTGACGATAGAACCAGTCCAGATCCAGCAAGACGGCCTTCTTCTCCAAAGGATAAACTCGAAACCAGCATAGCACGGCAAAGGCCGAGGCGCCGAAGATCAAAAGCTCCAGTTGCCCCAACACGTGGGCCCTGGTGTAAGGCGCGTAGCTCACCGGATGGGGCAGAAGCCCGTAGAGCCAGCCCGGAGCGAGGCCGATCAACAGGCAGGCCACGGCGGCCAGACACATGGCCGCGAGCATGTTCAAAGGCGATTCGCCGCCTTTTGGTCCGGTTTCAGGCCCCAAGAGGATGTGATAAAGGACCTTCAGGCTGGTGATGATGAAAACGCCGGCCGAGGCGAATTCGAGGGCCAGCCAAACCAGGGCCGTTTTCTCCTCGCCGGCGGCGCTGATGATCATGGATTTGCTCACGAAGCCGCTGAAGAGGGGCAGGGCCGAGATGGAGGCGGCGCCGACGAGATAGAAGATCACGGTCAGGGGCATGCGCCTGAAAAGCCCGCCCCATTGGGTGCATTCGGTTTTGCCCGTGACTTGGAGAACGGCGCCGGCGGCCATGAACAGAAGGGCGTCGTAGAGAATGTGGCTAAAGGCGTGGGCCGCCACGCCGTTGAGGGCCAGGGGCGTGCCGAGGCCGACGCCGCAGACCATGAAGCCGACCTGGTTGATGATGATGTAGGAGAGCACTCGGCGGACGTTGTTCTCCATCATGGCCCATAAGAGCGGATAGAGGGCCATGGCCGCGCCGATCCAGATCAGCTCCTCGGCGCCGGTGAAGGTCCGGACCAAAAGATAGACGGCGCTCTTGGTGGTGAAGACGCTCAAGTAGACGCCACCCATGGGCGTGGCCTCGGGATAGGCGTCCTTGAGCCAGGGGTGAAACGGCGGGACGGCGGCGTTGACGGCGATGCCCAGGAAGATGAGCCAGTTATCGAGGCCCTCGAGGCCGACGAAGCCGACGCTCAAGGAGGAGGTCCGCTCCATGCGGAGGAGGATCCCGGCCAGAAAGAGCAATCCGCCGAACAGATGGAACAGAATGTAGCGGAAGGCCGCCCCCTGGGCTGGCTTGGTCTTTTGGGCCAGGATGAGAAAGGTCGAAGCCACGGCCATCAGCTCCCAAAAGACGTAGACTGACAAGAAGTCGCCGGCCAAGGCCACGCCCAAGGCGCTGCCGGCGTAGATCAGGGCCGAGACGTGCTGGAGGTCGTCCTTGACCTGGAGGGCGAAGAGGGCGGCCACGAAGGCGGCCATGGAGAAGACGTAGCCAAAAAGCCTGCTCAGCCGGTCGATCTGCCCCAGGACGAGGTCGTAGTCCCACAGCCTGACGACCCAATGGGTCCCTTCGGGCGCGGCGTGGACCACGGCCAGGCAGAGGAGGGGCAGGAGCAGGAGCCAGAAGGACCTGAGGCGGCCTTTCATGAGCGGCGTCACCGCGGCGCCAAGGATCATGACCGCCGCGGGGGGCAAACTACTGATCATAATATTTTTCATCCTTTTGGATGAAAAGCCTCATCAGGCCGGCCGCCAGGATGAGGGCCGCGCCGGAGACGAATCCGCAGCCGGCCAAGAAGCCGGGCGCGGCCTCCCAGGCGAAGTGGGCCTGCTTGGGCCCCCAAAAATCCGCGGCCAGCAGCGCCATCAAGAGGCCGATCAAGGCCAGCCAGCGGATTCTGAGCTTTTGTTTTTGGCTCATACCAAGTTGCTTTCAGAACTTGAATGATGGCTAATTGATATCAACCGTCCGGCCATGCGCTCCGCCATTTGAATCATCTTTAAAATCAATAAGATAAATCGTCAGTAAAGTATTCCGTCTCATCATCCGATCACCTGGGCCACGGCCAGTTGAGCCAGGTCGAAAAAGGGTTGGGGGTAAAAAAATAGCCAAATTGAAGCCAGGGCGGTGAACATGAGCGGCGCGAGGCACCAGGCCGGGGCCTCGGCCACGCCCTCCTCGAACATGGATTCAGCCGGCCTGACAAAGAAGGCCCGGTAGACCACGGGCAGAAAATAGGCCGCGTTTAAAAGGGAGCTGATCAACAAAACGGCCAGAAAAGCGAGCTGGTGGCTCTCCAGCGTGCCCAGGAGGAGGTACCATTTGCTCAAAAACCCGCCGCACGGCGGCAAGCCGATGACGCTGAGGCTGCCGATGAGAAAGGCGGCCATGGTCAGGGGCATCCTTTTGCCCAGGCCGACCATCTGGCTGATGTTCTGCTTGCCCGTGGCCACGAAGATGGCGCCGGCGCAAAAGAACAGGGTTATTTTGCCAAAGGCGTGCATGGCGATGTGGACCAGGCCGCCGACGAGGCCTTTGGGCGAGAGCAAGGCCGCGCCTAAAACGATGTAGGACAACTGGCTCACCGTGGAGAAGGCCAGGCGGCGCTTGAGCCCGTCCTGGGACAAGGCGATGAGCGAGGCGAGGATGAGGGTGATTGAGGCGATCCAGCCGATGAGTGGGCCGAGATGGAGCCCCCCCAAGAGATCGAGGCCGAAGACGCCGGTGAGGACTCTCAAAATGCAAAAGACGCCGACCTTGACCACGGCCACGGCGTGCAGAAGAGCGCTCACCGGCGTCGGAGCGACCATGGCCGCCGGCAGCCAGGCGTGAAGCGGCATGATGGCCGCCTTGGCGAAACCGAAAAGGAACATCAACAAAAGAGCAATAATCAGAGCCGGGGAGGCGCGGCCGCTCATGAAGCCCTGGCCGACAAAGTCCAGCCGGCCGGCCTTTTGATAGCAGATCAGCATGGCCGGCAGGAGGAGGGCGATGGAGGCGCCCATGATGTAGAAAAGGTATTTCCGGCCCGAGGAGAGGGCCTCGCCGTCCTGGTGGTGGGTCACCAGGGGGTAGGTGGCCAGGGAGAGCATCTCGTAAAAGAGGTACATCGTCAAAAGATTGGCCGAGAAGGCCACCCCGATGGTGGCCGAAAGAGCCACGGCGAAGAAGCTGAAGTAGCGCGTCTGGGAGTGCTCCTTGAGGCCGCGCATGTAGCCCACGGAAAAGGCCGAGGTGACGATCCACAAGCTTGAGGACACCAGGGCGAAGAGAAGGCCCATGGCGTCCACCTTCAAGGCCAGGCCCAGGTTGGGCAAGACCTCGATTATGGGGCAGACCACCTCCCGGCCGGCCAGGACAGGGGGGATTAAGGAGGCCACGAGGAGGAGCTTGGCCAGGGCCGCGGCAAAGGTCCAGCCTTCGCGCACGTTGGGCGTGCGGCTGGAGATGATGACCGGCACCACGGCCAGGGAGACCAGGACGGCCAGGAGGGGTTTTATGGAGGTGATGGTCTCCACGCCTCTTTACTCCTCAAAATGACACGGCCGCCTCGATGACCCGACTGACGATGTCGCCGGTGTACAACCCGACAACGATCAAGCCCGCCGAGACCACGAGCAGGGGGATGAGCATGCTCAGGGGGGCTTCGTCGAGCTTGACCGGCCGGGTCTCGTGCCGGTCGCGGCCGCCGAAGGGCTCGAAAAAAGACTTCTCAAAAATCCTGAAAAATAGAACGATGTTTATGAGACTGCTGAAAAGCAGGGCGGCCACGAATTCAAAGCGGCCGGTCTGGAGGGCCGCCAGAATGAGGTACCATTTGCTGAAAAACCCACAGGTCGGCGGGACGCCGATGATGGACAGGGCGCCCACGACCAAGGCCCCCATGGTGAAAGGCATGCGGCTGAAAAGACCCTTGAGGTTCTCCAAGGCCGAGCTTTTGAGCTTGTAGGCGATGGCGCCCGCGGCCAGGAAGAGGCACAAGGTCATCAGGGCGTCGTTGACGAGATGGAGCACCGCCGCGGCCAGGCCCAAGCGGGTGCCCAGCCAAGCCCCGCCGACCATGTACCCCACCTCTGAGACGATGACATAGGTCAGCATCCGCTTCATATCCCGCTGGGCCAAGGCTAAAACGGCGCCGGCGACGATGGCCAGGACGGACAGCCAGACCACGCTCAGCTTGAGCGTTGCGGAGGCGTAGGCAAAGGCCGGGGTGAAGACCGTCAGGATGAGGCGGAGCATGACGTAGATCATGACCTTGGTCATCAGGGGGGCCAAAAGGCTGCTCACCGGCCAAGGCGCAAAGGTGTAGGCGTTGGGCAGCCAGACGTGCAGGGGAAAGAAGGCCGCCTTGAGCCAGACGCCGACGATGATGATGATGAAGCCGACGAGCACCGCTTTGGAGCCATACAGCGCCGGCAGACTGGCGGCGATGTCGGCCATGTTGAGCGAGCCGGTGAGGATGTAGAGGAATCCCACGCCTAAGAGATAAAAAGAAGCGCCGATGGTTCCTAAAAAGACGTAGTTCAGGCTGGCCAGGGCGGCCCGCCGCTGGCCGAGGGCGATGAGGGCGTAGCCGCTGAGCGAGGCGATTTCCAGCAAAACGTAGAGGTTGAAGGCGTCGCCGGTGACGACCATGCCCAGCAGGCCGGTGACGCAGAGGAGATAGAGGGCGTAAAAGGGGCCGGCGCGGCGGCTCAAATCACGCTCGATAAAGTCCCGTGAAGCCACGAGATTGACCAAGGCCACCGCAGCCACGACGACCAGGACCAATCCGTTGAGGTGATCGATCTGGTAGGCGATGCCCCACGGGGGGTCCCAGCCGCCCAAGCGATAGAGGACCTGGCCTTGGCTCAGCACCTCGGCCAACAGACCGAGCGAGGATAATAAGGCGGCGACCAAGGCGGCCGCGGCCAGGGGAAAACACAGCCGTTGGTTCAACCAACCAGCCACGCTGACCAGACAGGCCGAGATGAGCGGAACAGTCACCAGAAGAGCGGGGTACTGACTCATTCTTCCCTTAACTTGGACAGAATCTCGTCTTCCTCCAGCGATCCGTGCTCGTCATAGACCTTGATGGCCAAGGCCAGGGCCACGCCCAAGGTGGCCACGGCGACGACGATGGCCGTGAGCATCAAGACGTGGGGCAGGGGATTGATGTACTCAACGGCCTTGATAGCCTGCGCTGCCGAGGGGGCGTGGTGTTCGATGATGGGGATGGTCGCCCCCAGTTTGACCCCGATGGAGATGTAAAACAAAATGACGGCCGTCTGCAGGATGGACATGCCGATGATCTTCTTGACCAGGTTTCGGGAGCCGATCATGGCGTAGAGACCTATCATCATTAATAAAATATAGGCCCAATAATTGTATTTGGCCATGAAGGTCGAGATCAGCTCGGCCACGGCTCACAACCCCTCGTCGCCCGCGCCGCCCGAGGATATGTTGCGGTAGATGAGGACCATGGTCGCCATGACGGCCACGGCGACCCCGATTTCGACGAAGAGGATACCCCACGACCGGGCGGCCGCGGAATCGACGCCCAGGAGTACAGCCAGAGCAGCGTAGTCAAGGAAGTTGGCCCCCAGGGCGAGGCAGATGAAGCCGACGCCGACGTAGATGATGATGCCCATGGAGGCGAAGACCCCGTTGGCCGTCTCGCTCAGGCGCTGCCGGGCGGTCCTGAGGTCGTGGGAGATGGCCAGCAGAATCAGGCTCGCCCCCAGGATTATGCCCCCCTGGAACCCGCCGCCGGGGCTGTGGTGACCGTGGGCGACGACGTAGAGGGCGAAGAGCTGCATGAAGGGGATCAGGATGCGGCAGGCGGTCTTGATGATCAGGTCGTGGGGGGTCCACTGGCCGTCGATGGGTTCAAAATCCTTGGCCCGAGCCTGCATCCTGACGCCTTTTTTCAAATGAACCACCACCCCGGTGGGGATGTGCCGATAAAGCCGCTCCGCGGGCTTGGCCGGGCCAAAGATTTTGAGGAGCACGAAGCAGGCCAGGCCGGCGGCGAAGATGACCGTTGTTTCAAACATGGTGTCAAAGCCCCGGTAGTCGGCCAGCACGGCCGTGACCACGTTGGGCACGGCGGTCTCCTCGACGGCCTTTTCAATATAGCGGGGCGAGACGTGGGTGCTGGCCGGCGAGGCCGGATCCCCCCAGTTGGGAAAATCAACGGCCGCGAGGGCCATCAGAAAGCCAAAGACGAGGACGATGATCAATCCGAGGCCCTTCAATCTTTTGTCCTCCTGGTGGTCCTGAACACGGCCGCCACAAAAAAGACAGTGCTCACTCCGGCGCCCACGGTGGCCTCGGTGAAGGCCACGTCCACGGCCCCCATGATGGCCCACAAGAGACACATCAAGAAGCTGTACGCCCCGTACAATATGGCCGCGCCCAAAAGATCCCGGATGAGGATGGCCCCCAGGCCGCAGACGATGACCAGGGCCAGGATGATCAGATCCAACTGCCAGATCATTTTCTTTCCCTTGCCCCTTGTTTTTGCCAGGGTTCGAGGCCGGCCCTGAGCCCGGCGTCGACGATGGCATGGGTCGCCGTGGGGCTGGCCACGAACACGAAAGCGACGATGAGGATTATCTTGGCCGCGGTGAGGAGATCGCTCAAGCCCAAGGGCTTGAGCGTGGCCAGGGCCAAAGCAACGGTGGTCAAAAGGGAGCCCATGGTGTCCATTTTCCCGGCGGCGTGGAGCCGGGTGTAGGCGTCAGGAAAGCGCAGGATGCCCACGGTCCCGCCGCTGAAAAAAACGAGGCCCGCGATGAGCAAGACCGCGATCAGGGCGTCCACGCCGCTCCCCCTTCTCGGTTTTTCAAGTGAAGGATTGTTCCTCGTCGAGCCCCTTGCGCTTCTGGAAGTACCGCGAGGCGGCCAAGACGGCGATGAAGTTGAGCAGGGCGTAGGCCAGGGCGATGTCCACGAACATGTCCAGCCGAC
>CAYXRH010000053.1:0-15743 GCA_964466355.1 uncultured Thermodesulfobacteriota bacterium | reverse complement strand
GCGGGGAGCCTCTCGAAATTTCCGCGCCCCAGTATTTCTTCTTCAATGCCCCGTACGTGATGAAGGATTTCGTACATTTTATGCGGGTCTGGGATGGCGGCCTAGGGGATGAGGCCAGGGCCCTGGTGGAGAAGAAAGGGAACATGAAGTACCTCGGCATCGTTTACCGGGGACTTCGCCAGACCACTTCAAACAAGCCCATTTACACCCCGGAAGATGTGTCCATGCTGAAACTCCGGTTGCCCACGGTGAAGACCTGGATCGCGGTCTGGAAAGAGATCGGCGCCGCCCCGGTGCCGATTCCTCTGACCGAACTCTACAATTGCCTGAAGGATGGCCGGGCGGAGGCCTCGGAAGGGGACCTGCCGCAGATCGCCTCCTTCAAGTTGAATGAGGTCCAGAGTCATCTGACCATCACCAACCACCTGGTTCAAACAGGAGGTATCCTCATCAACAAAGCCTTCTTTGATGGACTGTCCAAGGATGACCAGGCTCTGATTCTCAAGGCGGCCAAGGAGGCCACCCATTGGGCCAACGAGAAGATAAAGAAAGGTGAAACCAAGCTCATCATCGATCTCCAGAAGAAAGGCATGCAGGTGGTGATACCCGATGCCGATGCCTTCCGCGAAAAAGGGAAGCCCGCCGTAGAGGAGCTATTCAGGACAGAGTGGCCGGTGACCACCTGGGCGGAGGTCCTGGCCCAGTAGAGGGAGAAGTCCATGGCCCGCAACGATGAAATCCGGGAGAAAGAGAGGAGGATCAGGGAGCTGATTCAGTCAATGGGCCTCAGGGCAATCCTTCTTAAGCGTCAGGCAAATTTTTCCTGGATGACGGGCGGGGGCCTCAATCTCGTGGGGATCACCACCGAGATGGGGGCCACCTCCCTCCTCATCACCGGGGAGTCGAAATTCGTCATCGCCAACAACATTGAAGCCCCGAGGATGATCAGAGAGGAGGGGCTCGAGGAGCAGGGGTTCACTCTGTCGGTTTTCCCCTGGTACGAGGACCAAGAGACGGCCGTGCTCCGGGAGCTGGCCGGGGACGGGCCGGTGGGGTGCGACGTCCCTTTCCCGGACACAATCATGCTCGCCGGGGAGATCGCCCGGCTTCGATACTCCCTCACCCCTGAGGAGGTGAAGCGATATCAGTGGCTGGGGGAGAAGGTTTCCCTGGCCTTGGAGAAGACTCTGAGCGAAACCCAAAGCGGCGAGAAGGAGTGCGCGGTGGTGGGCCGGCTCTGCCACAAGTTGTGGCCAGATCGCATCGACCCCATCACCCTCATGGCCGCGGCTGATGAAAGAATATTCAATTACCGCCACCCCATCCCTTCGGAAAAGGCCATTGATCGGTATCTGATGGTTTCGGTGAACGCCAGGAAGTGGGGGCTCATTGTTTCACTGACCCGCTTTGTTTCGTTTGGGAAAACCCCCGAAGAGCTGAAGAAAAAGTATGAGGCCAATGTTTTCATTGATTGCACCTTCATGGCCGCCACCCGTCCGGGCGTGCCGGCCCGTGAAGTGCTTCAAAGAGGCGTCGAGGCCTACCGGGAAAAGGGTTTTCCTGAGGAATGGAAGCTCCACCATCAAGGGGGGGCCATCGGTTACACGGGCCGTGACTACCGGACCAGCTTCGACACTTCGGATATCATCCAGGAGAACCAGGCCTTCACCTGGAACCCCTCCATCACCGGCACGAAGAGCGAAGACACCATGCTGGCCACTTCCAGGGGGCCCATACTTCTGACCAGGCCGATCATCTTTCCGGAAAAGAAGATGGAGGTTGAGGGTTACAGCTTCCAGCGGCCTGACATCCTGGAAAAATAACGAGGAGGTGATAGCTGCTCAGGGATGAGATAAACCCCGGCAAGGGATAGAAGAGGATTTATTAATTCCCAAGACCTAAGGAATGGAGGTGTAGGGATGAAAGGGCGAAAGTCAGGTAAGCTTTTAACGCTTCTGCTGGCGGTTTGCTTGACCGTGGGCCTGGTTGGCTTTGCTGAAGCTGATGAGTATCCTTCCCGCGAAATTGAGCTCATGATTCCTTGGGGTGCGGGGGGCGCTACGGATGTTGTTTTCCGGACCTTTCTGACCGTTCTGCCCAAATATTTAAAGGCGCCGGTGATCATCGTCAATCGACCGGGCGGCGGCGCCGTGCCCGGCTACACCGAGGCCATGAAAAAGAAGCCGGACGGCTATTACTGCTTGGCCTGGATAACGGCCTCATTGACCAAAACGCACATGAGCGTCGTTCCATACAACTACTTGACCTTTGATCCGGTGATTATGCTGGTCGACACCCCCTGCTGGATCCTGGTTCCGGCCAATTCTCCCTTCCAGAACCTCAATGATCTCATCGCCGCCGCCAAAGCAAAACCCAAGCAGGTGACCATGGGAAACGCCGGCGCCGGGGGGGGCACCCACATGATCGCTCTGGCCTTTGAAAAGGCGGTCGGAGTTCAATTCAACCACGTCCCACACAAAGGCGGCGGCCCGACCGTGGTGGCCACGGTCGGTGGCCACGTGGACGCCGCCAACCTGTCTCCGCCCGAGGGCGTGCCCCAGATTGAGGCCGGTCAGCTGCGCTGTCTGGCCGTATTCTCGAAAAAGCGCATGAAGGAATTCCCGGATATCCCCACCGCCAAGGAGCAGGGGGTGGACTTTGTTCTGGGGCAGTGGCGGGGATTGGCTGTGCCCAAGGGAACGCCCGCCGATCGGGTCAAGGTGCTTCATGACGCCTTTAAAGCGTCCATGGACGATCCTGAACTGCAGAAACTGGCCAAAAAGGCCGGCATCGCCCTGGATTACATGGGTACGGAGGATTTCAGGAAATACATTGCCGAGCAGGATGAATTTTACAAAAAGCTGATAATCGAGAATAAACTCGGCACTCGCTACAAGTAAGAGCACTGAGACCGGCAGGAAAGGGGGGCGCACAGCTTAAGTGGAGCTGTGTGCCACCTCGTCGGAGTGTCATGCATGGGTAAAAAAGAAATCATCATCGGTGCTTTCTTGATGACTCTCTCGGCCGTGTTCTTTGCCTTGACTTTTCAATTTCCGAAACAAACCCTGGCCTTCTCGCCAAAAGTATTCCCGCGCTTTGTGAGCGTCTGTCTCTTTATTTTTTCTACTGTTCTTGCCATCCAGGGCATCGCCGGCCGGCGAAGGCTGCCACCCGAAAAGAGGGCGAAACCGAGCCCAGAAAAAAGATTGAGCCAGACCTTTTTGATCAGGCTATCTTTGGGGATCCTGATCGGCTACGCCTACACGCGAGTGCTCTCCCTGAGCGGCTATGTCGTGGCCACGCCACCCTTTATCGCCGGCGCCATGCTCGTCTTTAACGAGAAACGGTGGCTCAAGATCGTGGCCACCTCGGTCATCACCACCGCCCTGTTGTACATCGTATTCAGGATTGTTTTTCGGGTTCCCCTGCCACGATTCAGCCTATTCTAGCAAAGCCAGAGAGGACAAAGACGTGGAATCAATCGCTCAGGGGTTTTTATTTATACTCCACCCCTTGCATTTCCCCTTTCTGGTCCTAGGGGTCGCCCTGGGCATCATTGTCGGCGCTCTGCCGGGATTGACGGCCTCGGTGGGCATCATCCTTCTTTTGCCTTTTGTCTTTTATCTTGACGTGAGCACGGCCATGGTCATGCTTTGCGGGGCCTTTTGCGGGGGCATCTACGGGGGTTCCATCTCGGCGATTCTTATTTCCACGCCAGGGACCCCCTCGGCCGCGGCGACCGTCCTCGACGGCTATCCTCTGGCCCAGAAAGGGGAAGCGGGCAAAGCCATCGGCGTGGCCACCATCGCCTCCACCACGGGAGGGATTATCTCCACGTTCTGTCTGATGTTTTTTGCACCAAAACTGGCGAGGGTCGCCCTCAAGTTCGGCCCGGAAGAGTATTTTGCCCTGACAGTCTTCGGACTGACCGTCATCGCCAGCGTGGCGGGGAAATCCCTGACCAAGGGGCTGATCTCGGGCTTTTTCGGCCTTCTGATTGCCACAGTCGGCCTGGATCCCGTCGAAGGATACGCCCGCTATTCCTTTGACATTCCCAACCTGATGGCCGGATTCTCTCTCCTGCCGGTGCTGATTGGCTTGTTCGCCATATCCCAGATCTTCGTCCAACTGGAAGGGGTGGACAAGAAGGTCAAAAGATTCGAGCAGAGGATCGGAAAAGTGCTGCCTTCCCTGAAAGAGCTAAAAAAGCTCTTTACCATCATCATTTCCAGCTCTTTTCTGGGGACATTCATCGGCATCATCCCTGGAACCGGGGGGGCCATCGCCTCCTTTCTGGCCTACAACGAGGCCAAACGCTGGTCCAAGGATCCGGATTCTTTTGGGAAGGGCAATATCGCCGGAATCGCCGCCCCCGAGGCGGCCAACAACGGCACCACCGGCGGGGCGATGGTCCCCTTGCTGACCTTGGGCATTCCCGGCGATGTGGTCACCGCGGTCATGCTGGGTTGTCTCCTGCTGGTCGGTCTAAGACCGGGCCCGCTTTTGTTCAGGGAGAACCCCGATGTGGTCTCCGCCATCTTCGCCGGGCTCATGTTGGCCAATGTATTGATACTTATTCTGGGCGTCCTGAGCGTGAGACTCTTCCCCAAAGTCTTGAAGGTCCCGCCCTCAATTCTCTTCCCGATCATCTTCACTCTCTGCTTTTTGGGTTCCTTTTCTCTCAACAACAGCACTTACGACATGTTCATCGCCTTGGTCTTCGGCGTCATCGGCTACGTCATGCACAAAACCGGTTTTCCGGCCGCTCCCGTGGTCCTCGGTGTTATTCTGGGGCCCATCGCTGAAGATGTGTTGGCCCGGGCCCTGATCATCTCCCACGGCGATTGGAGCGTCCTTTTCAAGTCGCCCATCGCCATCTTCTTCTATGTAATCTCCACCTTGTCCGTTGTTTATTCCCTCAAGAGGCAGTTTGGGGCCGGAAAAGCAAAGGCGGAAAAAACGGAAAGGAAATAACAGTAGATCTATGTTATTATAAGGAGATTGCGCGTGATAGACCAACCCATCCGGATTGGCATTGTGGGCAGTCGATATGCTGCCGAGTTCCACTATGAGGCCTATCAACGCGTCACGGGCATTGACGTAAAAGTGGTCGGCGTGACCTCAAGCACCCCTGAGCACCGCGAAACATTCGCCAAAAAGCGGGGCATCATCGCCTTTGACTCCCTTGATGAAATGCTGGCCGAGGTCGACGTGGTGGACAACTGCACGCCGGGATACGCGCACGAACCCATTTCCATGGCCGCTTTTGAAGCCGGCAAGCATCTGGTCATTGAAAAGCCCTTCACCGGGTACTACGGTCCAGGGGGAGACGACACGTTCAAGGGCAATCGTTTTCCAAAAGAAAAGATGCTGACCGAGGCCGTGGCCAGCGCCAGACGCATGATCGCCGCGGCCTTGCAAAGCCAGAAAAAGCTTTGTTACGCCGAGAACTGGATTTATGCCCCGGCGGTCCAGAAGGAGGCTGAAATTATTGCCAAAACCAAGGGGCAGATCCTGTGGGCCTTGGGCGATCAGTCCCATTCAGGCAGCTCTTCGCCGGCTTACGGGATGTGGAGGCTTTCGGGAGGCGGGTCGATCGTGGGCAAAAGCTGCCATCCATTGTCGGCCATTCTTTACCTGAAGCAGGTTGAGGGGCTTTGCCGCGATGGAAAGGCGATTCGACCCCAGGCCGTGAGTGGGCGCACGCATGAGATCACGCGCAACCCCCGGTTCATCGACCAGGGGCACCTCAGGATTGATTACGAGGACATCGAGGATTACTGTCAGATCCACGTTGTTTTCAGCGATGGCATGGTCGCCGACGTCTTCGCCTCAGAGCTGGTCATGGGCGGAGTGCACAACTGGCTCGAGATATTCGCCAACAACCACCGGACCCGGTGCAACTTGAGCCCGACGAACGCCATGGAGCTCTACAACCCCCAGGAGGAACAGCTCGCTGATGTTTACGTCATGGAGAAGATCGGGACCAAGCAGGGCTGGTCCACTCCGGCGCCGGATGAAAGCTTCATGTTCGGGTACCCGCAGGAGATTCAAGACTTCATGGAGGCCATCGCCGCGGATCGGGAGCCCAAATCGGGCATGCTGCTGGCGAGCGATGTTGTGGGCGTCCTTTACGCGGCTTACCTTTCAGCAGAGCGCAAAGGGATTGAGGTCGATATCCCCCTTGATCCCGGGCTCTGAAGCATCAGCCGTCCTTGGGGAAGGAAAAGATGAAGCCTGTTCGCTCGTCAGGCTCAAAAAGACTGGAATACAGGGGACATTCCCAGAGGTGGTTTCAAAACCGTTTCTTAGGAGGGAGGTGATCAGAATCCATTGTGATCATTGACAAGAGATTGCATAGAAATGATCGCATCATTTGGAGGCTAAGGAGGAGAAGATATGAAAAGGACAGTGTCGTTATGCGTGGGCATGTCCATGGTTTTAATCCTGTTGGGGTTCAATTGTGCAATCGCCGACCAAGTCAACCTGAGGTTCTCCGACTGGCACTTGACCGAGGACGTTTGGAACAAATCCCTCAATGAGGGGATGGCGATATTCCACAAGGAGTACCCGAATATCAAAGTAACCCTGGAGCCGGTGTCCTATGGCGAGAAAGAGACCAAATACACGGTCGAGTCCACCGCGGGTCGCGCCCCGGATGTATTTCACGTTCACGCCTTCTCGCTGCCGATGTTTTTCAGCAAGGGGTTTGCCAAGGATCTGACGCCGTTTATCGCCCAGGAAGGCCCTGGATTTCTGAAGGCGTGGTATCCCCTGCCGCTTGAGTTGATGAAATACAACGGCAAGATGCACGCCATGCCCGGTGATTACATGACCATGGTCCTGTTCTACAACACCGAGCTGTTCAAGGCGGCCGGCCTGGATCCCAACAAACCGCCCAAGACCTGGGACGAATTCCTCGACTACGCCAAGAAGCTCACCCGGGACACCGACGGTGACGGCAAGGTCGACCAGTGGGGGTTCGGCACCGTCGGCGCCAAGGATCCGGGATTCTCCCTCCGCTTCGGCCCCTTTATATGGAGCTTCGGCGGCGATTACCTGACGCCTGACATGAAGAAGTCCGCCCTGGACTCCCCTGAAGCCAAGGAGGCCTTCACCTTTTTCATTGAGCTCTACACCAAGTACAAGGTCGTTCCACCTGGTTTGACGGCCATGAACCCCCAAGAGGTCCGGACCCAGCTCGCTCAGAAAAAGGTGGCCATGATTCTGGGGTCGGGCTGGACGCCGCCGATCGTCAACAAGATCAACCCGGATTTGAAGGCCTTCGAGGTTCTCAAGGCGGCACCGGCACCGATGAAAACAAAACAAGCCACGGCCATTTGGCTGAGTTCGTGGGTCATGAGTCCGAACACCAAGCATCCCGACCAGTCCTGGGATCTGATAAAGTTCATCACGAGCAAGAAAATGGAGCTGAAGTGGTTCGTGGACAACCGCGTGACTTCATCGCGCAAGGACGTCAGCGGCGTGGCACCGGAGATTCTGAATGACAAATTCGCCAGCGTTCTTGCTTCCCAGCTCCCCTATGGCAAGGTGGAGCCTCAGATCAAGCAGTGGCCTGAGATCATGGACACCTTCACCACCTCGCTTCAGGAAGCGATCGTGGGCGCGAAATCGCCCGAAAAGGCCCTCGGCGAGGCCCACGAAAGGATCAATGCTATTCTGGCGAGATGAGAGAAAGGGATGATGCCTTGAAAGGGGGGCGCCAGTGGCTCCCCTTTCAAGTTCTTTAGCAAAAGGGCGTTCCCATAATGTGGCTCAAAGACCGCAACCAGTGGATGTTCTTTGTCCTGCCAGGTATCCTCTTGCTGGTTCTGGTCCTCGGCTTCCCCGCTCTGACGAGCCTCCTTTACAGCATCAAGCCCGAGACGGCCGGCGAGACATCCTACACCCTGTCACAATACAGAAACCTCATTAAAGATCCATTCTTCAAGACCACGTTCTGGAACACCGCTGTTTTTGTCTCCCTCAGCGTTGGCGCGCACATGATTCTGGGCCTGGCCGTGGCCCTGGTGCTGAACAGCGCCTTGCCCGCCAAACCTTTGTTTCGAGTCATTGCTTTGCTCCCCTGGGTCGTTCCCGACGTGGTGGCGGGCATCATCTGGAAATGGATGTTCAACCCCATCTATGGCGCCGTCAATGACCTCCTGCTGAGGACAGGGATCATTCACTCGCCCATAGAATGGCTCTCAAACCCCAAGCTGGCCCTGTTCAGCGTCATCATCGTCAACCTGTGGCGAGGATTCCCCTTTGTCATGCTCATCCTCCTGGCTGGATTGCAGTCCATACCAAAAGAGCTTTACGAGGCCGCGGACATTGATGGCGCATCCAAGTGGGGCTCTTTTATTCACATCACCATCCCAGGGCTTAAAAAGATGATCGTCGTCGCCCTGGCGCTGGATATCGTCTGGGAGGTGCGGCGTTTCGGTCTCATCCAGGCCATGACCAGGGGCGGGCCCGGCACCCTGACTGAGGTCTTGTCCACGTATACTTACAAGCAGTATTTTCAATTCTTCCGTTTCGAATACGCCTCGGCCATCTCTGTCATTATGACCGCCGTCCTCCTCTTGGTCAGCCTGCCCTACATCTGGATGATAAGCCAGGAAGAGTAGCCATGGCGGACGCTTTTTCATCCAGCCAGACAAAGCGCCTTCTTACAAAGAGCCTTGTCTGGGGTTTTCTGATCGTCGTCTGCCTCTACTGTCTGTTTCCCTTTGTCTGGATGCTTTCCACTTCCCTCAAGACCGAGGCCGAGGCCTTTCGCATTCCGCCCACCTGGCTTCCCTTAAAACCGACCCTGGATGCTTTCATCGGCATCTGGGTCAGAAAGAATTTTGGGATTTATTTCTTTAACAGCACGATCATATCCCTGGCCACGGCGGTCTTGTCCACCTTTTTCGGCGCCTTGGCCGGTTACGGATTTTCAAGATTTTTCTTCAAGGGCCGACGGTTTTTGATCGGGTTCTTTCTGGCGACCCAGATGCTGCCTGGCGTGCTGCTGGTCGGTCCCTATTTCAAAATTCTGAGCCGGGTGGGGCTCTATGACACGAGGACCGGTTTGATCATCGCCTTTCTGACCATCTGTCTGCCCTTTTCCACCTGGATGATGAAGGGCTTCATTGACAAAGTCCCTGATGAACTCGATCAGTCGGCCATGGTGGATGGATGCTCCCGGATGGGCATCTTTTTCAAGATCATCCTGCCCGTGGTCGCCCCGGGCATGGTGGCGACGATTCTTTTTGCCTTCCTTCTGGCCTGGGGAGATCTGCTCTGGGCCCTGTGCCTGACGAGCAGCGAACCCATGATCACCGTCACCCTGGGCATCGCCCGGACCGTGGGGGAGTTTCGGATCATCTGGCCCATGTTGATGGCTGGTTCCCTTGTCGGCGGGATGCCGGCCATCATTCTCTACGTCTTCTTACAGCGGCTTCTGGTTCAGGGCCTGACCGCCGGGGCGGTGAAAGAATAACCGGATGACATGAGGAGGGGGAGGCCCCATGGGATTTGAAGATCAGATCGTGCTCGTCACCGGAGCGAGAAGAGGCATCGGCCGGGCCATCGCCTCTGCCTTTGCCCGCGAGAAGGCTCGCGTGGTCATCAATGACATCGGCGCAAGCGAATCGCTTGAAAAAGCGCTCGATGATGATTGCTTCCAGAAGGGAAGGTCTCTGGCCATCGAGGCTGATGTCAGCCGCTTTGAACAGGTCAAAAGGATGGTCGGTGAGATTGAAGCGCGCTTCGAGAGGCTGGATGTCCTGGTCAACAACGCGGGCGTCATTCGCCGGGGGAGCGTGGAGACGGTGACAGAGGAGGAATGGGACGAGGTCATTCGCGTCAATCTCAAGGGCACGTTCAATTGCTGCCGGGCCGTCACGGAGATCATGAAGCGACAGGGTCGCGGAAAGATCATCAACATATCCTCGGTGGCCGGCAAAATGGGTGACATCACCTCGGCGCCTGGATACGCTTCCTCCAAGGCCGGGATAGACGCCCTGACCAAGACCTGGGCCAGGCAGCTGGCGATCTATGGCATCAACGTCAACGGCGTGGCGCCGCACGCCATTGAGACTGAAATGAGCGCCCAATGGTCCGCGGAAAAGCGCCAGGCCATCATTGAGGCCATCCCTCTCAAGCGGCTCGGCCGGCCCGAGGACGTGGCCGAGGCCGTCCTGTTCCTCGCTTCGGACAAGGCCAGTTTCATCACCGGGGAGATCCTGGATGTAAACGGCGGCTTCATCATGGATTGAGCGAGGCAAACCCTTTGTTGATGCGAGGGCGAGGCCAAATGGACAGAAGGGACATCGGCGAATTCTACAGGCGGGTCTTCGCCCTGGAGAATAAGGTGGCGGTCGTCATCGGGGGCACCGGAGTGCTCTGCGGCAAGATGGCCTGGGGTCTGTGGCGAGCAGGGTGCCGGGTCGTCTTGGTCGGCCGCAGCGAGCGCAAGGCCGAGGCCCATTTTCAAAGCTGGGGCAGCTCTCCTGACGAGGCCCGGTTCATCAAGGCGGACGTAAGGCATCGGCCGGAGGTGGCCGGGATCGTACCGGCCGCCTTAAAAAGCTTTGGACGGATAGACATCTGGATAAACGGGGCGGCCATCGCGCCTCCAAACCCATTTCTCGAAATAAGCGACGATGAGTTTGAAGATGTCTTGGATGTCAACCTCAAGGCGGTCTACATGGCCTGCCAAGTGATCGGGAGACACTGGATCGAAAGAGGGCAGGGCGGCTGCATCATAAACATGTCATCCATGTCGGCCCTCCGGCCCCTGAGCCGATCATTCATATACAGCCTCAGCAAGGCGGGGCTGCTGAACCTGACGCAGAACTTGGCCCGGGAATGGGCTGAATCAGGCATCCGGGTCAACGCCCTTTGCCCCGGGTTTTTTCCGGCCGAGCAGAACAGGCCGATTCTGGACGAGGAGAGGGTCAAGGCGATCATGTGGCACACGCCCCTGGGGCGTTTCGGGGAAGCGGACGAGTTGATCGGGGCCACGCTCCTGCTCGCCTCTGAAAAAGCGGGCAGCTTCATCACCGGCGCCAACTTGATCGTGGACGGAGGTTTTTCGGTTAAATCAATCTAGCGCAGCTTTGTCCTGAAGCGAGGGAAAACTATGGATCCAGCCTCTATCATACCGGCCGTGGATTTACGGGCATTTGGAGAAGCGGTTTTCATCAAGCTCGGCGTCCCGAAGCAGCACGCCCAGGAGACGGCCGAGATACTCGTCGATGCCAATCTGAGAGGCATTGACACCCACGGCATATACCTCTCCAACCTCTATGCCCGGCGTTTGGCCAAGGGGTTGATCAATCCCGCCCCAAAGTTTCGTTTTGAAAGGAGAAGGGCCGGGGTCGGCATCCTCGACGCCGATTTCTCGCTGGGCCAACCGGCCACTCTGGAGGCCGCCCGCCGGGCCGTGGAACTGGCTCAAGAGGCCGGCGTCGGGGTCGTGACGGTGAAGAACTCCAATCATTTTGGGGCGGCGGCCTTTTACGGAGAGTACTGCGCCGGGGAGAACTGCATCGGCCTGGTCATGAGCGACGGTGAGTGCGACGTCATTCCCTTTGGCGGGCGTGAGAAATTCTTAGGCACAAACCCGATGTGCTGCTGCGTCCCCGCCGGCAAACAACCCTGGTTTTGCCTGGACATGGCCACGAGCGAAGTCGCTTTCGGCAAGGTGCGCGCCGCGGCCGAGGCCGGGAAGACGATTCCAAGCAATTGGGCCGTCGATCAGGCCGGGAGCCCCGTCACCGACGCCGCCAAGGCTTACGCCGTCGTGCCCATGAGCGGGGCCAAGGGTTTTGCCATCGGCCTGATGCTGGAGATCCTCTCCAGCCGGCTCACGGGCATGCCTTACGGGCCGCACATCATCCGCAAATTCGATGACTGGGAGAACAAGGCCTTCATGGGGCATTACATCCAGGCCATAGACATCTCCGCTTTTTGCCCTGTGGACGAATTCTTGAAGCGAATGGATGAATTGATCCAGGACCTCAAGAATCAACCGACGGCCAAAGGGGTTGAAAAGATCCTGCTCCCTGGCGAGCCGGAATGGAGGACCAAGAATAAAAGAACAAGGGAAGGCTGCCCCGTGAGGGCCGAGGACGCAGCGCTCCTCCGGCTCCTGGGTGAAGACCTGGGCGTTCCCTTCCCGGCATGAAGAGAATGTGAAAAACAAAATGAGAAAGAGGTGTTGACATGCCCCTTAGGATACGAAGCGAGTCGGAATGTCAGTATGATCTGGTCAGTCTTGGGGAATGCATGATTCGTCTGAGCCCTCCGGGACATGAAAGGTTGGAGTTCGCCAGGCAGCTGGAGGTCTTTGTCGGGGGCGGCGAGTACAATGTCGCTTACGCCCTCTCCCGCCTGGGGTTGAGAACCGGATGGGTGGGCAAGCTCCCTCAAAACCCCCTCGGCCGTCTCATCATGAACCACGCTCGCGCCGTCGGCGTTGACATGCAGCACGTCCTTGTCGTCCCTTTTGACGGCGTCGGGAAAAAGGATCGCGTCGGGCTGAATTTCACCGAGGTCGGCACAGGGCTGCGTTCCAGCGTGACCATGTATGATCGAGGGCACTCAGCCACGTCCCAAATGGCGCCCGGCGAGGTCGATTGGGAAAACCTCTTTCACAGGCTCGGCGTGCGGTGGTTCCATCTGGGCGGCATATTCACGGCCTTGAGCCATGAGACGGCTTTGGTGGCCGAGGAGGCCATGCGGGCGGCCAAAGAAGCGGGCACCGTCGTCTCCTATGACCTGAATTTCCGCTCCAAGCTCTGGTCCAGCGAGAGGGCCCAAGAGATCACCCGCCCCCTGGTGCGATACGTGGACTTTGTCATCGGGAACGAAGAGGATTTTCAAAAGGTTCTGGGCTTCAAGGTCGAGGGAGTGGATGAGAGGCTTGTGTCCCTGCCGGTGGATAAGTATAAGGCCATGGTCGGACGAGTCGTGGAGGCGTTTCCGCATCTGCAGGGTATCGGGACCACCCTCAGGGAGGTGGTGAGCGGCCTGGTAAACCACTGGAGCGCCATACTCTACTATGACGGCCGCTTTTATGAATCCAGGCGCTACGAGAACCTGGAGATTGAAGATCGCGTCGGCGGTGGGGACGGGTTCGCTTCAGGCATGATCTATGGCTTCCTGAATGGCATGGCCCCTGGGGAGTGTGCGGCGTTCGGCGCGGCCCACGGCGCTCTTTTGCAGAGCACCCGGGGGGACACCAGCATGATCACCCTTGATGAAGCCCTTCATGTCATCGGCGGCGGCACCGCCAGGATAAAACGATGACGCGGCTGTCGAGCAGGAGTGGAAAGTGGCGGAGATACGGCTCGTCAATGTGACTAAAAAATTCGGGATGACCACGGCTGTTGAAAGAGTGAACCTCACGGCCCAGGACAAGGAATTCCTGGTTCTCGTCGGTCCTTCTGGGTGCGGGAAGACGACGACCCTGCGCATGATCGCTGGACTGGAAGAGGTGAGCGAGGGTGAGATTTACATTGGCCAGCGGATGGTCAATCTCCTGCCTCCGAAGCAGCGCGACATCGCCATGGTCTTTCAGAACTACGCCCTTTATCCTCACATGAGCGTGTCCAAGAACCTCGGTTTCGGTCTGAAGCAACGCAGGATGCCGAGATCGGAGATCGAGGAGCGGGTCAAAAACGTCGCCGAAATGCTGGACATAGGAGAGCTGTTGAAGAGAAAACCCAAGGAGCTTTCAGGTGGACAGCGACAGCGCGTGGCCATGGGCAGGGCCATCGTGCGAAGCCCGCAGGTCTTTCTTTTTGACGAGCCGCTGAGCAACCTGGACGCGAAGCTTCGGGTTCAAATGCGCGGAGAGCTGGCCAAGCTTCATCAGAAGCTGGAGACCACCATCATCTACGTCACTCACGACCAGATCGAGGCCATGACCCTGGCTGACCGAATCGTCATCATGGATAAAGGGGTGATCATGCAGGTCGGGAGCCCCATGGAGGTCTACAAGAACCCGAAGAACCTTTTTGTGGCCGGTTTTATCGGCAGTCCGGCCATGAATTTCATCGAGGCCGAGATCGTCGGTCAAGACCGAGACCTTTTTGTCCAGGCTAAGGATTTCAACCTGGCCCTTCCAAAGAGCCTCGGCCACAGACTTTTGAGGGCCAGGGGGCAAAAGATCATCTTGGGGATCAGGCCGGAGCACTTATTTGACAGCCGAAGCAAGGGTTTATTTCCTGGAGCCGCAAAACTGAGAGCCACGGTGGAGGTCGTGGAGCCGATCGGTTCAGAGGTCATTCTCATCGTTTCCTGCGGGAAAATGACCATCACCGTCCGGGCAGACTCAGAGACCGACGCCAAGCCGGGAGCGAACATCGAACTCCTGGTTGACATGAACCGGATTCACGTTTTTGATAAAGATACAAAAAAGGCTTGCTGAGAATTCATTTTTCACATCTTTAATGATGCTTTTATAGCTTTTTCTGATCAAACCCTTAAGGTAGGGTATTTAGGGCCGCGGTGGCTGTGTTCTTTTTCCTGGCGCGTAGGCGATAATCCTTCATCTCTTGGGGCGTCGTTCTACTGACCGCCCTGGCTTTGCGCAAGACCGTGCTCAGGGGGAGCCTTTTGTCATGGAGTTGCCACCTTTCATTTTCGGCTTTGAGTCAGGACAGGCCTCATGGCTATTTTGTGAGTTGACATAATATATCTTATCGGAACAAAATAATGTGCCTCGGTCCGCTTCCTGTCTCACTCCGCCCCCCAATGTCTGATCCGCATCTTTTTGGCCCTTGCCGCCAAACCCTGGCCCTGGTAGCATACGCCCAAAAACCTGGGAGGCCTTTTTGCCATGACCAAGGCAGGCATCTTTTCCATCTTGTGGGCCCTGCTCCTGGCCGCCATGATGTGGCCGCAATCTTGTCTGGCCCAGGAGACCTACGTCATCCAACCGGTCAGCGACTCCTCTGAGATCAAGGCTTTTTCCTCCCAGGGCTGGCTGACCATGCAGGGGCTGCCGCCCAAGGATCACTATTTACTCAAAATCTCATACTTGCGCGGCTTTTTGGACGCGGTTCAGTTCGCCGAGGTGGCGCCAGGCCAGACCACCAGCATTCTCGACGACCTGAAAGGCTTGGACCTCAAGCAACTAGCTGATGAGATAGACAAATTTTACCAGGATCACCCCCAGTATCAGTCCTACTCGCCAGCCGTGGTCACGCTGGTCATTCTGCCCCGCATCAAGGCTGGCAAGACGCCCATCCCTGCTCCGGACGAGAAGAACGAGGAGCCTCTGCCGCCCAAACAGTGAGCCCCAACCCTCCACATTTTTCTCGCTCCTAGCCTAGCCCGAGCGCCTGGCCGCCCTGATAAATGATGAGGCTCATGGCGTAGGCCAGAACCGTGGTGTAGGCCATGGCAAAGAACGCCCAGCGCCACTTGCCTGTTTCGCGCCGGATCATGACCACGGTCACGAAACAGGGGGCGTAGACCATGACAAAGATCATCAGGGCAAAGGCCTTGAGCGGGCTCCAGTCAGGCGATTTTTTGAACCGCGCGGAAAGGCCTTCCAACTCCTCGGGATCGACCTCACCCAGAGAATAGGCCGTGCCCAGGGTGGCCACCACCACCTCCTTGGCCGCAAAGCCGCCGACCAAGGCGACGTTGGTTCGCCAATCAAAGTCGAGTGGTTTGGTGATAGCGGTCTGGGACAGGGAACAGACATGGTATCCCCCTGGTCAAGATTTGGGTTTTAGGCC
>CAYXRH010000052.1:1938-15746 GCA_964466355.1 uncultured Thermodesulfobacteriota bacterium | reverse complement strand
CATCTACGTTGACCTAAACGGGGACGGCCGACCGGAGGTGAAGATCCCGACCATGGGCTCCTTGAGCCGGGCCAGCAACCCCACCGGCCACACCTCCCGCTACGATTTCACGGCCGACATCATCCCCACCTGGGTGCGGCTGGAGACGGCCCCTGACCGCCGCGGCCTGAGCGATATTTCGCCGGACGAAGTCCTGGGCTTCTGGCGCGATCACCCCCTGGGCCTGGGCGGGATCGACGACGGCCCCGGGCCGAGCCTCGGCGGTTTTCGGACGCCCTAATCTCGCCTCCCGGAAGTTAAGGATTATAAGCCAACGTGGCCACTCGGGCGGGGCCTCAGCCGCTCAGGGCCGCCTCCACGGCCGCCTCGGCGTGTATCTGGGTGGTGTCAAACAGGGGCGCCTCGACGTGCTCCGGTTTGATGAGCAGCGGAATCTCGGTGCAGCCGAGGACGATCCCCTGGGCGCTCCGATCGATCAGCTTTTTAATGATTTCCTGAAACTTCCGCCGCGAATCATCATTGAGCTGATCGTGGATTATTTCATCGTAAATGATGCGGTTCACCTCGGCCATGTCCGCCTCATCGGGGACGAGCACCGCCAGGCCGTGCTTTTCCTGGAGCCGGTCCTTGTAGAAGTCCTCGGTCATGGTGAAGATGGTCCCCAAAAGCCCGATCCGTTCCAGGCCGCGCTTTTTTATGGCCCCGGCGGCGGCGTCGGCGATGTGGATCAGGGGGATGCTCACCGCGCCTTCGATCTGCTCGGCGGTCTTGTGCATCGTGTTGGCGCAGATGATCAAAAAATCGGACCCGCCGCGCTCCAGGCGGCGGGCCGCCTCGACCATGACCTCGGCCGCGGCGACCCACTCGCCGCGGCGCTGATACTCCACGATCTCCTTGAAGTCAAAGCTGTACATCAATATCTTGGCCGAGGAGTGCCCGCCGAGACGATTTTTAACCATCTGGTTAATGAGGCGGTAGTACTCGGCCGTGGACAGCCAGGTCAGGCCGCCGATGAGCCCGATTATTTTCATGGACATGGCGACGCCCTTTCTTGAAAGCGTGGTTTATCTCTTCAGCTCCCGGCCAATCTTGAACGCCGGGGCGAACCGCTGGCCCACCCGCCAGTAGTGCCTCTCGGCGCTGGAATAGAGAAGCGGATCGATCTTCGACAGATCGGGCTGACCGTCGACGAGGCAGCTCTCCTCGGCGTGGACCTCGATTATTTGGCCCAGATGGAGCTGGTGGGAGGGCAGATCCAGGCTTTGTAAGAGCTGGCACTCCAGGGAGAGGGCGCACTCCTCGATGAGGGGCGCGGTTTCGAGGACGCCGAAATAGGTGGTGAAGAGACCGCTCTTGTCCTCCTCGGCGCCGCTGACGAGGCCGCAGTAGTCGGTCTCCTTGACCAGGTCCGCGGGCGGCAGGTTGACGCTGAAGGTCCGCTGGGCCTTGAGGCCCACGTTGGTGTACCGACTCGGCTGCAGAGCCACAGAGAGGATGGGCGGGCTGGAGTTGACCATGCCGCACCAGGCGGCGACCATGTAATTGGGCTTGCCGTTTATTAGAGCGCCGACGAGGGTCGCCGGGAGGGGCATTAAAAACGGCTTGGCCCCCAGTTTGACCTTGGACATTTGTCTTCCTCCTTTTAGTGGAGTGGATCAAAGTCTCAGCCAATTTATTATGGCACCGGAAACAAGACGCCTTGTCAAGCCAAACCCGCGGCCTCTTCAATCTCTAACAAAGGGCTGCCGGATGATCGTCTTCATCCGCTCAGGGGCCGCCCGCCGCGGGTCGCTCAAATAGATCTCGTGGTGAAGGCCGGCCAGCCGGCCGCCGCTCTCCTCGATGTGACGGTGGAGGCGGGCCACGTTCGGACCCTCCGCGGAGTAGGGGCCGAGGTGCATGATCTGGGCGGCCAGGCCCTCGCGAAAGGCCTCGAAGTGCACTCGCTCCAATGTGGCCAGATCTTTCTTTTTTTGGGCCTGAGACCTGGCGGCGACGATGTGGTCGGCGGTGACGAAGCCGGGCTGCATGATCATCAGCCGCCATTGCCAATCGTCCTTGCGCTCCAGGGAGAAGGCGGCCACGTCCTCGGTCCACCACAGGCCTTCGAGGGGCATGACCGTAAAATCAGGGCCGGCCCCGCTTTTTTTGAGCAGGAACTTGACCCCGTAGGCCAGGCCGTAGAGGGCTTGGACGGCTTCCTGGAACTGGGGCGAGGTGTTGGGGTCGCCCCGACCGTCGATCATGATGAAGTTAAACGGCGGCACCTCGATCTCGACGACCTTGCCCCGGGGCGGATTGAACAAATGCTTCCATTCCTTTTTGAGGTCTGTTTTGGTCATGCTTTAACCTCCCTGGAAGTGGCTTCAAAGCCTTGGTCCGATCTGCCGCCACCTAAAAGAGAGTCTCGGCGAGCCGGCTGGTGAAGGCGATCTCGTGGCTGATTCGGGAAAAGGAGTGATCAAAGACGGCCCTGGCCTGAGGCGGCAGTTGGTCGCCGCCCTGGCTCTCATACTCGGCCGCCAAGCGCGCCGCCGCTTCTTTGAGCCGGGTCGTCCGCTTCTTCAGGGCGGCCCGGGCCTCCTCTCGGTTTACGGCCGGCAGGCCGGCCAGGCCCAGATCGAAGCGGGACCCCGGCCCAGAGGCGTCGGCGAGGGCCTCCCTGACGGCCGCCCTGAGAACCCGGCGCCCCTGGGGAGTGAGATGGTATCGGCGGGGCAGAGGCCCCTGGCCCCTCTTGGCCTCATCGAGGCCGGAGGTCATCAAGCCCATGCCCTCCAGCCGCTTCAGTCCGCTGTAAACCGAGGTCCGGCCGATCCCGGCCCAGTGTCGATAGCCCCGCTCGATCACGACTCTGTTGACGTCGTAGCCGGAGAGGCCCGGCCTCTCGGCGGCGAGCTGGAGGAGCATCAAGGCGGCGTTGCTCAAGGAACTATAGTCCATATTTGGATTATTTCATTTATGAACTAATTTGTCAAAGCCAAAAAGAATCTCCGGGGCGGGATTGCCAGCTCACGATCCTCGCTTGTCTCAAAGGGGCGGTCTTGCTATCCTTAGGCACCGTGCCCGAGACAGCCTGCCAGGTGAAGATACCGATCTTCGAGGGCCCCCTCGATCTGCTTCTCCACCTCATCCGCAAGAACGAGGTCGACATCTACGACATCCCCATCGCCGCCATCACCAGCCAGTACCTGGCCTACCTCGAGCTCATGGAGGCGTTGAACATCGAGGTGGCCGGAGAGTTCCTGGTCATGGCCGCGACGCTCCTCCAGATCAAGTCGCGGATGCTTTTGCCGGCCCTGGCCGTCGACGAAGAGGCCGAGGATCCCCGCCTGGAGATCGCCCGACCTCTTTTAGAGTACATCCGCTACCGCGAGGCGGCTCGTTGGCTGGACCAACGGACCTGGCTGGGCCGCGACGTGTTTGAAAGAGGCTTCAGCGACGACGTCGCGCCGCCCCAGGAGGAGCGCTCGCTCTTCAACCTCGGTCTCTTCGACCTCATCGACGCCTTCAAGGAGTTGATGGACCGGCGCGTGGCCGGCGGAGTCCTGGCCGTGGGTCTGGAGCAGGCCTCCCTGTCGGACAAGATCGGCCAGCTGATCGAGCTTTTCCGGGGCCAGACGGACCTCCTTTTCGCCGACGTTTTCGATGCGGCCGTCGGTCGGGCCGAGCTGGTGCTCACCTTTTTGGCCGTCCTGGAGCTGGCCCGGATGGGCTTCATCTTCGTTTACCAGGAGACGACCTTCGGCCCGATCAGGCTCTCCATCAGGCCCGAGGCCTTCGAGATCGAAGCCTACGACGTCATTGAGGAAGTGGAATAAATGGATCGCTTGAGGCGCATCGTTGAAGCCCTCCTCTTCGCCGCGGACGGGCCGCTGTCGGTGGAGCGGCTCAAGGAAGCCCTCGACTCCGAGGCGGACGTCAAGTCCATCCGGGCGGTCTGTCAGGCCCTGAGGATGGAGTACGACCAGCTCCAGAGGGCCTTTGAGTTGAAGGAAGTGGCCGGCGGCTTCCAGTTCCGCACCCGGCCCGAGTACGCCCCCTTCGTCGCCCGCCTGCGCAAAACGAACCCGTTGCGCCTTTCCCGGGCCGCTCTGGAGACGCTGTCCATCGTGGCCTACAAGCAGCCTGTCTTGAGGGCCGAGATCGAGCGGTTGCGGGGGGTCGACAGCGGCGGGGTGTTGAAATCCCTCCTGGAGCGGGGGCTGGTCAGGATCTTGGGACGCGAAAACGTGCCCGGCCGGCCGCTGAGTTACGGCACCACCCGGCGGTTCCTGGAGGTCTTTGAGCTCAAAACCCTCGACAGCCTGCCGACCCTCGAGGAATTGGGCCTCGAGGCCGGCCTGGAGCCGATTCCCCCTGAAGAGCCCCCCGCCATCGAGGCCCCCCCTCTCTGGACGGACCGGACGGAAGGTGGCCCAGAGAATCCAGAAGATTCTGGCTGAGGCCGGGGTCTGCTCCCGCCGGGCGGCCGAAGACCTGATCCGTCAGGGGCGCGTCACCGTGGACGGCCGAGTGGCCACCTTGGGCCAGAAGGCCGACCTCAAAGACGACATCCGCCTCGACGGCCGCCCCCTCCAGCCCCAGCCCACGGAGACCTATCTTTTTCACAAGCCCAAGGGGGTCATCACCACCCTCAATGATCCCCAGGGCCGAGCCTCTCTGGCCCCATACGTCCAAGAACTCGGCGGCCGCGTCTATCCGGTGGGCCGCCTCGACGCCAACGCCTCCGGCCTTCTGCTCCTGACCAACGACGGTCAACTGGCCCAGCGCCTCCTTCACCCCCGCTTCGAGGTGGACAAGGTCTACGACGTCCGGGTGCGCGGCCGGGCCGACGAGGCGGCCCTAAACAAGCTGGCCGCCGGGGTGATGGTCGGCCGCCGGCTGACCGCTCCGGCTCAGGTCCAGCTCCTCTTCCGCCGCGGCAAGTCGGCCCGCCTCCGCCTGATCATCCACGAGGGCCGCCACCATCAGGTCAAGCGCATGTGCGCCCAGGTAGGGCTCAGGGTCGAGGAGCTGCGCCGGGTCAGATTCGGTCCCCTGAGGCTGAAAGGGCTCAGGCCAGGGCAGATGAGGCTCCTCGAAGCGGGTGAAGTGGCCGCGCTGAAGAAGGCGGTCGGCCAGGCCTAAGTTTCGGGGCCGAGGAGATTGTTTGCCTGACGATGTGTTTCTCCAGACGAGGCCGGCCGAGATGACGATTGACAAACAGGCCCCCTCTCTGGATCATGCCACCGAACCTGAGCCGGATCAGAGGCCGGTTGGAAGGCCAGAACTTCTAGACGCAGGTTGAAAAGCCATGAGCACTTATCCCTTGATCAAGGACAAGCTGATGACCGCCCCGGAGGCGGTCAGCCGGTTCATCAGGGACGGGATGCAGCTCGCCCTGGGCGGCTTCACCGTGACCCGCAACCCCTTGACCATCGTCCGCGAGATCATCCGCCAGGGCCGCCAGGGGCTGCGTCTGGTGGCTCACTCCCAGGGCCAGTCCCTGGAGCTTTTGGTCGGCGCCGGCTGCGTCAGCCGGGCCTCCCTGGCTTACGGCGGCATGGGCCGCTTCGCCCCGACCTGCTACCGCTTCAAGAAGGCGGTCACCACCGGCCAGATTCTGGTCGAGGATTACACCAACTACCACATGACCCTGCGCTTCTTGGCCGGGGCGATGAACATGCCCTTCGCGGCCACCTACTCCGGTCTGGAGACGGACATCGTCAAGCAGTCCCGCTTCGGGCCGGACATCCGGGGCCGGGGCAAGATCCCGCGGTACAAGCTCAAGGTCATGCCCAACCCTCTGGATGACGAGAACGGCAACGTGGTCATCCTGCCGCCCCTGCGGCCCGACGTGGCCATGATCCACGCCCAGTATGTCGGCGAGGACGGCACGGTCCGCATCAAGGGCCTCACCTTTGCCGACGTGGAGATGGTCAAGGCGGCCGACGTGGTCATCGTCACCTGCGAGGAGATCGCCCCCCTGGAGTTCATCCGGGCCGATCCAGACCAGAACCAGGTCCCCTTTTTCTTGGTCGACGCCATCATCGAGGCTCCCTTCGGGGCCCACCCGACGGCCTGTCATCTCTTTTACGACTACGACCCGGACCACCTCAACATGTACAAAGAGGCGGCCAAGGACGACGACCGCTTCAAAAGATACCTCGAGGAGTGGGTCTATCCCTTCGAGACCCAGGAAGCGTATCTGGAGAAGGTCGGCGTCCGCAGCCTGCTCAAGATCCAGGCCAACCCGACGGTGGGCTACGCCCCGGGGCTGGAGAGGCGTTGAGGAGGAGGCGTGATGGACTACAAGAACCGCGAGATAATGGCCATCTGCGCCGGGCGGATGATCCACGACGGCGACATCATCTTCGCCGGGACCGGCCTGTCCATGTTGGCCGCCACCGTGGCCAAGCGCATCCACGCCCCCCGATCGGTCGTCTTCTTCGAGACGGGCGGCATAGACCCCGCCCTCAAGGAGCTGCCGCTGGCCGTAGCCGACCCCCGCGTCATGGTCGGCACCTGCGTCAACTCCGGCCTGGCCGACGCCTTCTCCCTCCTGGCCCACCCCAAGCTCAAGACCATCGCCTTCTTGGGCGCGGCCCAGATCGACCGCTTCGGCAACCTCAACTCCACCCTGCTGGGCACCTACACCCACCCCACGGTTCGCTTCCCCGGCTCGGGCGGGGCCTGCGACGCGGCCAGCCTGGCCTACGGCTTCATCGTCTTCATGGAGCACCAGAAGCGGCGCTTCGTCAAAAGGGTGGACTATCTCTCCAGCCCCGGCTGGCTCGAAGGCGGCGACTCCCGTAAGCAAGCCGGATTCAAGCGCGGCGGGCCCCTGGCCGTGGTGACCAACCTCGGCGTCATGAAGTTCGACGCCCAGACCAAGGAGATGTATCTGGAGGCCTGCTATCCTGGCCTCAGCCCGGCTGACGTGCTCGCCGAGACCGGATTCGAGATGGACGTCTCTCGGGCCGGGGCGATATCACCGCCCACGGCCGAGGAGCTGAGGATTCTGCGGGAGGAGGTCGATCCCCAGGGGCTCATTCTGGACTAGGGCCACATGGGCAGCAGCCAGGAAGACCTTGAGCGGATGAAGCGGCCTTCGAGCTGCTCGGCCTGGTTCTGGAGCTCAGGGGGCCGGTCGTCCACCCGGCCCTTGTCGGGAATGGGCTCGTTCATGACCACGTCAAAGGCCGAGATCCGGTCGGTGACCACGATGAGCATATTCTGGCCCAGGTCGTAGATGTCCCGGACCTTGCCCCGGCCCAGGAGCTCGACGCCCCTAAAGATCGGTCTCCCTGACGGCCACGTGAACCACCCCCTTGGCTAGTAGAGAAGCAAGGGGCTAAGGGGGCGTGGGGGGCAAGGGAGGAGTGGAGTCTGGAGTCTGGAGGTCAAGAAGGGCGGAAGGAGCGGATCAGGCCGTTAAGGACCTTGTAGGCGATAGAAACCGCGGTCATCCGATCGGGCGGTCAAGCCGAACTACCCCTCGCCCGGGAAGCCCTTGGCCGCGCCGGACACTGAATGAAGACTAAAGACGCGAATCACCAATTATAGTCTTGAGTTTTCGCTTGCTTTCCCTTTGTAATCAGTGACACCAGTTATTATCGGCAAGCACGCTGGAAGATTGCCACTGGAGCGATTTTACTTGTACTGCTCTGCGTCACTTCCGCCGACCTCATCATTTCGTATAGTAGAGTGATTCATTCATCTCTGGGTCGGGCATGAATTCAGTTCTTTTAATTCTGATTGCCGATTCATCTTCTGCACCAAACATATCCTCAAGTTTATCAACAAGATCATTCAGGACCTCGCAGTCTTCCTGGCGTAAGTAAAATCTATGTCCGTCTAGCCAATCCATAAGTAAAATATATTCCCGCCGATTGGTTCTTTTGGAATTTAACATTCCCTCAAGGTTGGAAATAACCTGGTCAATTATTGCACGGTTTATTGGAGGCTTGAGGTCTGGAACAAAATCAACACCCTTGTCTTCGGAAAAAACGATCGCCAAACAGGGAGCGGCACGAGAATTGACATAGCGCACCGCAGAATTGTAACGCGCTCCCCGCCCTGAATCTCCCTTGTCCGTAGCCTTTCCATCAAGGATCGTACCGATGGCATGGCACACTCCTTGTGCGGAAAGAATCACCGCACCATCAATAGTTATTAGATGGCAAAAAATTTCAGGAGTCAGGGGAAAAGGCTCCACCGAAATCCCCTCATTCTTGAGCCTGTTCGCCTCCCCAGCAGCTTCTTCAGTGATAACTATCATTGTGCCGTGAGGTTCTTCCTTCGCAACCCTCACCAATTCGATTAGTTTCTCAATCTCTGCATCGTTGATATCAGGAAAAATTCTCGGGAGGTCTAGATGCAACTTCTCGTCTTCAAAGGACGGGCGAGGCAGGCGAGGGATTCCGTATTGTACGCGCATCATCGCATGGCCTGCATGCCTTAGTTCCCAGTGATGGTGCCCAAGAACAATCATTTCAAACACGTTTTCGTCATCCTCTTGATAACCATCGATAGCGACTAGCCCAAAAATATCCTCAGAATCAGAATGTAAAGACATTTCATCCGAAGCAAGCTCCAATAATTTTCTAGCGGCCCTGTAACTACTCAGCTTCGCTGCCGACGCGAACCGAACCTTTTTCTTAATCGCAGGATGTTCCTTCTGGGCAAAAATTACGCTGCCCGAACCAGCGGCCTGCTCGTAGGGCAACGAGGATATCGTATTACATGAACGAAAAAGAGTGTGCATACCCTCGATTCGCTGATTGTCTATTCTTAGCACCGCGTCTTTCATCAGCCTGTCGCCGGCTGACCGAAGAAGTTCTTCAAAATTTTTGTTAGTGAGCTCGCGGCCAGGCACTACCTTCTGAAGATCTTCTGTTGAACTTTCCAGAAATACGTGTATTCCCGCGTCGACAAGCGAGGTGGCCACGGGTATCGTCCTATACTCGTGAAAATTGACTGATGATTGCTGTAATGAGTAATAAGTATCTATTACATTCTTTTGAAGTCCAAGCACGACACAAACCCAATAGCAATCAACTTTAGCCGGAAAAGATACTGCGTAAACAGTTCCTGGTGGTTTATGTGGATATTCGACGATGACTTGTTTGACTGCATCTGTTATTGAACGCCCTCGAAGGCGCTCATTATGGTGCTGTTGGGCAAGTTCATGTGAATGAAGTATTTTTGATTCGGGATACCCCTTCAGGAGCTCATCTAATAACCCATGAACCTCATTGAAATTTTCCGAGTCGATCCAGAAGTCATCCTCCGGTTCGACACACGCGGGAAAGTGGCCATGTTTGGACTCTGCAAGGATGCCGACAAGGAAAACCTCAGGCTTAAATCTCTTGTCTAACGCGCCAAAGAACTTTCTCGCAATAGACTCTCGTTCAATCCGGAAGTGCGACTGATAGCCCCACATGAAGTGTGTTATTGACCTTCCCATAAACTTTATACTCTAGCCAATTTAGCGCTGGAGATGAGTTGTATCATCTAATCAATCATGAATATAGAAATTTAGTTTGTCAAGTCTTAAACCGGCCTCTTATTCCAATCCCGGAGCCGGGCGCCATTGCGCTGGATAACTTTGGGATTTTCTCTACAGGACTTTTTCATGCCAGTGTAGAATCGTGGCTCGGGGCTTTGTCTGGGCCTCTCTGGCCTTCCTCCCCTTCCCCCCCAATACCTGTTGACATCCCTCCCGCCCCCTGCTTAGCTTAGGCGCGAACTGCAGAGCCTATCTTTTTCAAGGAGGATCGGCGGTACGGTCCAGGCACCGGCTCTGGCGGGGTGGTACAGCCGCCCAAGGGGCCACCCCCGGTGGTCTGGGAGACGAAGCAAAAGGCGCGCGACGTGGGGCGAGATCGCCTTAAGAAAGACAAGGGCAAGCGCGGATGAAAAAGCCTGGTCTGATTGTCGTGGTCGCCTGCATGGTTGCTCTGGTCCTCAATCTGGGCTAGCCCCTCCCGGCCCGACCCGTGGGGCCGCCTCAGGCTCCAAGGCTGACCAACGGTATCGGCCAGCAGTTCGTACTCATCCCTGCCGGCGGCTTCATCATGGGCAGCAGCCAGGAAGACCTCGAGCGGATGAAGCGGGACTTCAAGCGGGCCACGGGCAGGGATTATTTGGACCAATGGACCATTCACCTCAGCGATGAATCCCCTCCCCATCAGGTGCAGATCACTCGCTCCTTTTATCTGCAGGTCCACGAGGTCACCAACGATCAGTTCGCCGCCTTTGTCAAGGCGACCGGCCAGCCGCCCGCCCACCTGAGCCGACGATTCGCGGCCGTTAATTCCGAGGCATTATTCTATAACTGACTTCAGAACCAAGACAAAGAGGCGGCCCTTTTCCTTCATGCTCCCCGCGCCCAGCTCAGCCTCCTGGCCGGGCCCGAAAAAGAGGTCGGCCCTCTCAGGTCCTCTGATGGCTCCGCCGGTGTCCTGGATGAGGACCAGCCTGGAGAAGGGCCGCCAGCTCGAAATGCGCCCCTCCTCGATCAAGGGACCGCGGGTCTGGATCAAAGCCAGGGCCGCCGGAGGGTAGACCCGCCGGTCCAAGGCCAGGGAGCGGTGAGGGGTCAGGGGCACTTCGAAGCAACCCAAGGGGCCCTCCTCGAGGACCCGGAAGAAGACATAGGACGGGTTGGCGGCCAAGAGTTCGGCCGTCTCTGCGGGGTGGGCGTAGAGGTATTGTTTGAGGGATTGAAGGGAGACCTCCTCCTTGAGCAGAAGCCCCCTGTCGATCATCACCCGGCCCAGGGAGACGTAAGGCCGGCCGTTTTGCTCGGCGTAGTTGACCAGGAGGTCGCGGCCGTCGGGCAGGTGGATGCGGCCCGAGCCTTGGATGTGGAGAAAAAAGGCCTCCACCGGATCGACCCACACGATCTCCAAGCCCTCGTCTTTCAGCGCCCCCTGATCGATCTCGGCCCGGGTGTGATAGGGCACCACCCGCTTGTCGGCCAGCCGGCCGCGCAGGATCTTCGGCTCCAGGCCGAAGTCTTTGAGATTGATGGTCACCAGATCCTCAGGGGGGCGAAGGAGGGGACAGGTGAACCTCCCCTCGGGCTGGAGACGACCCTCCAACAAGGGCTCGTAATAGCCGGTGAAGAGAACCTCGCCCCGGGGGCCGAAGAACCGGTACTCCGCGGCCAAGGACTCATAAAAAACCGGATTGAGGCCGTGCATCTCCAAGAGACGGGCCGCCTCTTTCAGGGAGGCGGCGAGGCCGCTGGCCGTGACGGCGTTGGGGCCGCAAACGAAGCGCTTGTCCGCCGGCAGGCGGTTTAGATATCTGAGGCTTTGGTCGATGGCCCTTTTGAGCGAGGCCGGATCGAGGTCGTCCTCAAGGGCGCCGACCTGGCCGGCCTCGAAGACGATCAGGGCTTCGGGGCCCACTGGCGGCGGCTTAAAAGGAGCGCAGGCGGCGGGGAGCAGAATCAGGAGGCCGAGGATCAGGCGAAGCATCGCCTAACCTTAAGCCTAGTCTCAAGGCGGTGTCAACGGCCTGGCCCCGGCCGGCTCATCCTGGGCCGAGGGCCGCGCCGGTCTTGGCCTCAAGGAGGCTTATGTGCTAAGAGATTTTGTCATGCCCTCTTACCCCCATCTCACCGGCCTCATCCTGGCTGGCGGTCGGGGCCGGCGGCTGGGCGGCCAGAACAAGGCCTTCCTGGAGCTGGACGGCCGGCCTTTCATCCACCGCCTCGTCCAGTTGTTCAGCCGGCTCTTCGGCCAGGTGATCATCGTCACCAACCAGCCCTCGGCCTTCGCCAGCCTGTCGGTGCGAATCGTCCAGGATCTGGAGCTGAACATGGGCGCCATCATGGGCCTTTTGACTGGGCTCTTTTACGCCCCCAGCGAGTGGTCCTTTGTCAGCGCCTGCGACACCCCTCTTCTCAAGGAGAAACTCGTCATCAGGGTCGTCGAAGCCATCGATCAGGGCGTCCGGGTGGTCCTGCCCCGCACGCCCGACGGGCTCCAGCCCCTCACCGCCGCCTACCACCGCGCCTGTCTGCCCATCCTCCAGAGGTTGGTCGCCCAAGGCGAGCGATCCATTCGACCCCTTTACAAAAAAGTCCGGGTGCGCTACCTTGAGCCTGCCGTTTTGGAGGAGGTCGACCCTGAAGGCTTGTCCTTCATCAACGTCAACACTCTGGCTGACGTGGACGGGCTCCAGCGTCTGGAGGGAGACGAATAGTGTTATTTTTCACACATGGCCGCGGCTTGATGTGTCAAAAAGTATACACCAAATCCCCTCCACTGTCGGGCAAAGACCCATTTAACGAAATTATGCCCATCCAGCAATATGTTAGCCATGGAGGCCTCGACTTCTCCAAGGCAGGGGACATGGCACGACCCTTGCTGAGGCAGACTTGAGTCGCCGCCGAGGCGACTAGAAATCTAAAGGCTATGTGGCAGCAGCGAACGCTCAAAGAGCCTGTCAAGTGCACTGGGCTGGGCCTCCACTCCGGCCAAGTGGTGACCATGACCCTCAGACCCTCGGCGGCCAACCGAGGCGTCGTCTTCAGGCGCGTCGATCTGCCGGGGCAGCCGGAGATACCGGCCGGCCTGGGGAGCGTGGCCGACTCAAATCTGGCCACCACCCTGGGCCTCAACGGGACCAAGGTCGGCTGCGACCAACATCTCCTCCCCCCCTTGGCCGGCACCGGAGTTGACAACCTGACTGTTGATCTGGACGGGCCGGAGGTGCCGATCATGGACGGCTCAGCGGCGCCGTTCATGCTCCTGCTCAAATCCGTCGGTCAGAGGAGGCTCGATGAAGCCCGCCAGATCATCCGCATCAAAAAACAGATCCGCGTCTCGGACGGCGACCGGTTCGTGGAGCTGAAACCCTCTACCTCCCCCCGGGTCAACTGCACCATCGAATTCGATCATCCACTTTTGGGCACCCAACATTTTGAAATGGAAATGGATGTCCGCAATTTTGACCGGGAGATCTCGCGGGCGCGGACCTTCGGCTTTTTGGAAGACGTCATCAAGCTCAAGAAAGCGGGGCTGGCCAAAGGCGGCTCCCTGGACAACGCCATCGTCATCGACCGGTTCCAGATTCTCAACCCTTCGGGGCTGCGCTTTGATGATGAGTTCGTTCGGCACAAGATTCTCGACCTCATCGGCGACCTGTCCTTGCTCGGCAAGCCGATCTTCGGCGACGTTTGGGCCAGCAAGTCGGGTCACGCTCTCAACCACGCCCTCTTAAAGAAGCTGTTGTCCGTGCCCCGTCACTGGGAGGTGGTGACCCTCACCGAGGAGATGAGCCCAGCCAGCGAGCGGACCCCTGTGTCCACGCCGGCTCGCTTGGGCGAGCTGGCCGCCGCCTGAACCGTCTTTATTCCTCTTGCCCCGCAAGCCTCGACCGGTCTACAATCTACCCCAGAGTTGATTAGATTCTTAGGGTAGATTCCCGATGAAATCACGCCTCCCCGCCAAGCTGGGGTTGACGCTTATAATTTGGGGTTTGGTCTTTGGGCTCCAGCCGGCCTGGGCGGCCAAGCCGTACATCTCGCGGGTCATACTGACCAACACCCCGGACAATCTGCTGATCTATTTCACCGCGGCCGACGCCTTCGTCCAGGAGCCGGTCCGCCAGGGGGCCCTGGCCGGCGTGGAGACGACCTTCACCTATTTCATCGAGCTGCTCGAGACCCATTCCTTTTGGCCGAACAAGCTCCTGACCCGCATCCGGCACGATCGGACCCTGAAGTTCGACCCCGTGGCCGAAAAATTCACCATCACCATCGACTACGACCCCGAGCGCTCCCAGTCCACCTCGGATTGGCTCAGGGC
>CAYXRH010000052.1:0-1928 GCA_964466355.1 uncultured Thermodesulfobacteriota bacterium | reverse complement strand
TGACCGACGTCTCGGGCTTGAGGATCGTGTCAACCAAAACCCTCAAACGAAACGAGACCTATCGCCTCCGGGTCCAGGCCCACATCCACAAGCCCAAGCTGCCCCTCGGCCTGGGCTACATATTCTTTTTCGTTCCCTTGGGGGACATCGAGACCGATTGGTATGAGATAGATTTCCGTTGGTGAACGACGTGACCGAAATACAGAGCCTTGAAGATTTGAAGGAAAAACAGCGGCGTCGCCGGGAGCGGGTCATCATCCTCGTCCTGGTGGCCCTGGTGGCGATTCTGACCTTTGTCGAGACCCAGGTCGTCGATTTGGGGGTGGAGCTGCCCGTGGCCAACTCCATCCTCATCTTCGCCCTGATCAACATCAACGCCCTGCTCATCCTTTTGCTCCTCTTCCTCACCGCCCGCAACATCATCAAGCTCGTCTTCGAGCGCCGCTCCAAGGCCATGGGGGCGCGGCTCAAGACCAAGCTGGTCCTGGCCTTCATCGCCTTGTCCATGGTCCCCACCGCCGTGCTCTTCTTCGTCACCCTCCAGTTCATCTCGACGACCATCGAGTACTGGTTCAACATTCAGCTCGAAAGACCGCTCAAGGACTCCCTCCACGTCGGCCGGCTCTACTACAAGACCTCGGCCCGCGAGGCCCTCAGCTTCGGCGACACCCTGGCCGCCCAGATCAGCCAGCAGGGCCTCCTGGAGGGGGGGCGGCGTCATCTTTTAATCGATTTCGTCAAGGCCAAGCGTCAGGAGTACGCCCTCTCCTCGCTCAAAATCTATTCGGCTCAAGTGAAGCTCCTGGCCGGCGCCGACGCTCCAGACGACGTCCTGGCCGCCTTCTCCGCTCCGGCCGACAAAATGATCGCCGAGACCATCGAGAAGGCCAAACCCCAGGCCGAAATCATCCCCTCGGCCTTGGGGGACTATCTTTCAGCGGTGGTCCCCCTGCCCGGACCCAAAGACAAAGACCCGCCCCGCGGGGCCATAGTCCTCACCCGCCTCACCCCGGAGGGGCTTTTGGAGAAGCTCAACGCCATCGCCCGGGGGCTGGAGGGCTATCAGCAGCTGAAGATGGTCAAGGGGCCGATCAAGCTGAGCCATTACATCACCCTCTCCCTGGTCACCCTCCTCATCCTCTTCGGGGCGACCTGGTTCGGCTTCCGTTTGGCCCGGACCATCACCGAGCCGATCCACGATCTGGCCGAGGGCACCCAGCGCATCGCCAGCGGGGATTACAATTTCACCATCGATCCCAAACCGGGCGACGAGATCGGGACCCTGATCGAGTCCTTCAACCAGATGACCCAGGATCTCAAAGGCTCCAAGGAGGAGCTGGAGCGGACCAACATCGAGCTGTGGCGGACCAACCAGGAGATCGAGCGCCGCCGCCGTTACATGGAGGCCGTCCTGGCCAACATCGCCGCCGGAGTCGTCTCCGTGGACGCCGACGGCGCGGTGACGACGATGAACAGGTCGGCCGAGGAGATTCTGGGCCTCAAGGCGGCGGAAATCCTCGGCCGCCGCTACGAGGACATCCTCGAGCCGGACGTGCGGCAGCTTTTTGAGAACCTGGCTCAAGCGACCGTCAGTTCGCCCCTCGGGCAGATCGAGCGGCACCTCCGCCTGCCCCTGGGCGATCAGACCCTCTCGCTTCTCCTGCGCCTCTCGGGCCTGCGCGACGACCGCGGCCGGGGGTTGGGCTGGGTCCTGGTCATCGAGGACATGACCAATCTCGAAAAAGCGCAGCGCATGGCCGCCTGGCGCGAGGTGGCCCGCCGCATCGCCCACGAGATCAAAAACCCCCTCACGCCGATCAAACTCTCGGCCCAGCGCCTCAAAAAACGCTTCTCCGGCCAGGTCCGGGAGGCCGAGATCTTCGACCAGGCCGTGGAGACCATCACCCAGCAAGTGGACGGCCTCAAGG
>CAYXRH010000051.1:0-15774 GCA_964466355.1 uncultured Thermodesulfobacteriota bacterium | reverse complement strand
AACTGAAACCGTCTCGCCGGAGGGCCAACTGTCAACACAATTAGTAACTAACGCATCTTAGATATCTCCATACATACTTACTTCAACTCATTATCAATTTCCTCACTGAAAATAATCTTCCGGTACTTTGCCGGACAAACGATATGGTATATCAACACCTCGACCTGTCAAAACAAAGTAGCTTTTCTAAAAAATGACTCTTTTCCGTAAGGCTTTGTCAACAATCTCATTAATAGTTTGTCGCGAAAAAGGCTATAAATAAACTGAATTGATTCCCATGAATGCCTTATAAAGTCCTTCAGCAAACGCCTTTCCGTTTTCCTCATCCGTCAACTGTGCCACTTCATTATATTTAGGTTCAACATAACCTCTAACCGAGATTTTTTCCAAGGCAAACAGAAAAAGCCTCACTTTATCCATTTCGACCTGATAACCGGCCTGAATCTGGGCAATTGCCTTGTGGAAACTTTCGCTGGTGAAAACTGGAAATACACCTGCGCATCCCTTATACCAAGGATGTCCAACCAGTAGCACAGGCTTCTGCCTCAGAATCGCCTCCCAACCTGAATAAGACCCGACAGTGGCTACAGCTTTAGAATGATCGATCAGATCAAACGGCGAATGAAGCAATGGCACCAGCTTCACATTCGGCAAAGAGATCATGTCTTGGTAAAAGGTGGGGCTCCTGAATTGAACCCCACCCCATCGTCCGCCAAAGATAGCCGGGTGATCTTTAACATAAACCTGCCAACCATCGGGAACACATCGAGATACGAAATCAACCATAAGCGACATATGACTAAAAGTTTTGCCGCCAGGACAGGACACGTTTTCAGGCTGGTAAGACAGAGGGATAAACACATAAGGTACACTTAGATCCAGATCCTTGGCCAGCCGGGAATAATACTCTTCCAGCTCGTCCTTCAATTTAAACATGCGATGTTCAGCTGCCAGGTATTCTAGAACAGTCCAGGCAGTGTCATCGAATGATCGTCGGGGATGTTTGAATACACAAGGCGTTATTTTATCCGGAGCGCCATGGATTTCGGGTGAATAAAAGAATTCATATGGAGACTCCGGAGGTCTATCAGGCCTCGTCTTGGCAGGGAAGGCGGAAATAAAGATTCTCCCTAGCCGCCTCCCGATCATCTCCGCCACATGCCTGATGTGGCTACGGACGGAACCGCGAGGTCCTTCAACAGATTCTGAGTTGGCCTCGAATGATGTACCCAACTTATCGTCGAGATGGAGCATCGATTTCGCCTCTCTTCGTTTTTTAACCTGAGCCTGCAATTGCTTGAAGGCCGACTCGGCGAAAAACGGAACTTCATAATCTCGCCTGGTGGCGACGATGTGCTCCTCGAGGATTGGGGACAGAGCAATAGGGTCTTGATATTCCTTAGATAAGAGTTGATGATACGCTGTAGTCAACGGGTCTTCCCCATCAACCGTCTCTTTGACGAAAATGAGATCGGACACGCAAGACATTTCGAACATGAGAGTCTTTATGCCACGATGGAGACACAAGGCGTAAACAACGTAATCATAAGCCATATGAGGCGAAACTGGAAAGACTACTACATCCGGCTTGAAATGATCAAGAACTCTGAGCCAATAACGCACGTACTTGTGATACTGTCGAATTCGGTCCTGATAATTGAAAGAAATGTCTCCAAATTCAAAACGAGTCAACATATCGAGAACGATTGATTCGTGAGGGATCAACTTTTCCAATAACCAGGCGTCTAAGGGGGGCAATGGTTCAGCCTCCCAGTCTGGTGTCGGTCGACCATAGATAGCATTCAGTTGGTCGTGAAAGACTATATTGGGAAAATATTTTTTAAGGGGCGCCTCGAATTCACTTGTAGCTGTCCAGTAGCAAGGCTCCCAATTGTGTTCAACAGCCAATTTTTTAGCCGCAACTATAAAGGAAGTCAAACTGCATTCCAGATAAATACCTTTTATTGGCATACTTCTTTTCAATCCCTTTGTAAAATAGTGCGCTCAACAACTATCTGTACGGCTATCCGCCGCCCACGCCGAAAACGCGGATGAGCTTTTAGACAGTGAAGTGGAAAATGAGTAATTTATTTTTAAGGCCGCCGGCCATGTAGTGATGAGACAGTCTATCTCTGGCGGATCTTCTCCTTAATGCTCTGGATGTGGCCCCGGCCCAGGCCCTTGACCTCGCAGCCGAGTTCAAAATAGCGGACGATCTTGTGGTCCTCCAGGATGCCGAAGCAATCGACTACGGCCGCCGGACGGCCGATCATGGCCACCACCTCGTCCGGCTCCAGGGCCACGTACTCCCCATGGCGGACGGCCAGAACGACGGCGTCGGCGTCCTTCAAAACCTCAGCCAGGTCATTCTCCAGCCGAAGCCGGGCCAGCCTCTCCTGATTGCGGAAAAACCGGGCCCGGGAGCGGCCCGGACCAGGATACGTCTCCTGCTTCTCCAGCTCCCACCAGTGCTCGACGTAGGGGTCGTGGACCCGGATCTCGCCGCCCATTTCGGCCAGCTTGCGGACCACCATTTCGGCGCCACTGTAGCGAGTGTCGCCTACGTCCTCGCGGTAGGAGGCCCCCAGGACGACGATCTGGGAGGCGGCCACGATCTTGCCCATGTTTCTGAGGGCGTCCCTGACCAGGCTGGCCGCGTGCAGGGCCCGGGTGTCGTTGATGTCAATGGCCAGGGGAGTGATCTTGAAGATGTCATCCTCAAAGCCCATGAGGGTCCGATAGGCCCACAGGCCCAAAGCCCCGTCCTTGGGCAGGCAGTAGCCCCCGATGCCCGGTCCGGGAAAGATCATGTTGGAGTGGGTCGGACGGAGCTTGATGGCCTCGATGACCTTTATCAGATCCACCCGGTTGCGCTCGGCGAAGACGCTCCACTCATGCAGAAAAGCCAGAATGCTGGCCCGGTAAGAGTTTTCGATGATCTTGCAGGATTCGCTCTCGATGGGCCTGTCGAGCACGGTCAGGGGATAATCCTTCACGTTGAGCACCGCGGACAAGAAGGCGCTGACCCTCTCCTTGGCCTCCTGATTCACCCCGCTGCACACCCGCCAGAAGTCGCGCACCGAGGAGACGTAATTTCGCCCCGGCATGACCCGTTCAAAGGAATGGGCCAAAACCGGCTCCACATCATCGAATCCCCGCTGTTCAAAAGCTTTTTTAATTATCGGGTAAGCGACGTATTCCGTGGTGCCGGGCGGCACCGTGGTCTCGATGATGACCAGGCATCCTGGGGCTATCTTTTGGCCGATGATCTTCAGCGACTCCTCCAGGGCCCTTATGTCGGCTTGGCCTTGGCGCACGTCGCCCAACTTCTCCTTGTAATAATCGCACTGGACGTCGACCACGACCACGTCAGCCAGACTCAGGGCCTCGTAGGTGAAGGTGGCGGTGAGGGTCTTCTTTTTCTTGACGCAACGCTCGATCAGGAGGGCCACCTCCGGATCCTCGGCCCTCACCGGAGCCAGGCCGCGGTTGAGGTAAGGAATCTTCCAATATGATCGGACCGAGGGCCGCTGCATGGCCATGACGAATTTTTGCGGCTCACTTGTGTCTTTGTCCACGCTGTCAGCGACCACTCCGGCCATGACGGCGCCCACGAAACCAACCCCCATCACGACCACGATCTCCCGCCCCATGAGACGCTGTTCCTTGACGAGCTTCTTGATGCGTTTCTCCTCTCGCTCGTAGTCCTCTTTCTGGGGCAGCCCAAAGACCTCCCCCGCCGGGCAAACCGACGTCGCCGGTTCACTTTGGTCTGCCTGGAGTTCGTCGTCTGGAAATTCTTTGAGATCAGACATCAGCTCGCTCCCGATTGCTCACGCTCGGCCGTACACTTATGCTTTTTCATCCACTTCAGTCTTGCCCGGCGAATAATCACAGCTATTGAGATTGCTTACAGCTCCGCTTCCTCGATTACACAATAAATAAGAGCAACCGAGTACCCACTATATTTAATTAGTTATTATTTTTGCGGATCTGGTTCGGCGGGACCCGGTCCGCTTTCCCACAGCAAAAGGCTCGGCCTGCCCTCGAAATGACCGGCCAAATCGTCGTATTCCTTGCTCGTCAAGACCAGGGTCCTGATCTTTCTTTTGATGTACTTTTCGGTCTTGGCCACCAGATCGAGCAGGTTGTCGTGGTCCACCTGACCGACTAAAACCAGATCAATGATTCCGGAGTCCCGGCCCAGGGCGTAATCATTCACCAGAAAGGCCTTCTCCAAGTCCCCCAGGCGGCTGACGATGTCTTTGACGACTCGATCTATTCCGAGCACTTTTTGGACCACGGAACGGAGTTCATTAAACAGGGGGTGTTTGGGGTTAGCGCGGTAGTGGATCTCCCGCCCGTTGCGCCGGCTGGTGAGCAGTTTGGCTTTAGAAAGCCGGTTCAGCTCCTCCCGGACCGAGTTGGTGGACAGGCCAAACTCGTCGGCCAACCCCCGCAGGTAGGAGCTGGCCTCGGGATTGGCGAAGAACCGGACCAAAACCTTGATCCGAGTGGCTGAGGTGACCAGTCCTGAAAGAAGGTTCTCCATCGTTCTGTTATTTTACTCATAACCCAACCAATCGCCGTCTGTCAACTGAAAATTCCAACGGCCACTCTTCAGTTCGGTGGCCGGCTCGAGCGAGACCTGAGGCTTAATCTGATCAGTGTCATTTAGAACAAAGTGTATATAAAAGGCGCCACGGCCGAGCCCTGGGTGAAGATAATCAGGGCGCCCAAAAAGACCAGCATGACTACGATGGGCAAAAGCCAGAACTTCTTGCGCACCCTCAAGAACTCCCAGAACTCGCCCATGATTGAAAGTCTGCTCACCACAAACCTCCGTCCCAGGCCACAACTATTACGTCATTTGAGCCCCTTGATCAAGCCCAAATTATTCTGAGCCCGAGTGGACGGCCCAACGTCGGGCCCTAGGTTGATCGGGCGATGGGAGATGGCTCAACCGCATCTAATACATTTTCTCGCTGCGCCTGGGGTCGTACTCCCCTTGGCGCCTCAGACGCCAATAGGTTTCACGGTCCCTGAGCTTGAGGTCGAGGAAGTCTTTGCCCAAAAGACGCGCCGCCACTCCGATGGGCGTGACGACGAGGTAGAAAATGATGGTCAATAAAATCCGAGAGACGAACGCCCCGAGGATCACGGCCAGACTCATCCAGGCTCGATAGACGGGCCCGAGGCTGTGGGGCCAGGCCAGACCCCACAGTCCGAAAAAGATCCCCAGACCCAAGAGCCACAATCCGGCCGGCCGGCCCCGCCAGGTCAAAAAGGCGCCGATGAGACCCAAGACGATCAGAAAACTCAGGCCCAGCTTGCGCAAGTCCCTGGCCGTGGGGGACAGGTTTCTGATGTCAGCCGCTATGTCGCTCAGAAAGCTCACCACTCAGTCCAGTTCGAATTCGTCGCGCCAGTCTCCGTTCTCCGACCACTCAGGCTGTTGAGCTTTGTCCAGGAGGAAGCGGTCCAGGACCAGGTAGTCCATCTGGGTGCGCATGAAGCAGGTGTAAGCGTTTTGGGGCGTGCAGACGATGGGCTCGCCCCGGACGTTGAAGGAAGTGTTGACGACGACGCCGCATCCGGTCAACTCCTCGAAGGCCTTGATCATCCGCCAGTAAAGGGGGTTTGTCTCGCGGTGGACCGTCTGGATGCGGGCCGAATAGTCCACGTGGGTCACCGCCGGGATGGAGGAGCGGACCACGTTGAGCTTCTGGATGCCGAAGTAATTTTTTTCTTCTTCGCTCATCGCTCGCCTCAAATCGGGCTGGACTCCAGAGACGAGGAGCATGTAAGGGCTGGCTCGGTCCAGCTCAAAATAATCCCTCACCCTCTCGACCAGAACGCTGGGCGCAAAGGGTCTAAACGACTCCCGGTATTTGATCTTCAGGTTCATGATCGACTGCATCTTCGGACTGCGGGCGTCGCCGACGATGGACCTTGCGCCCAAGGCCCGGGGGCCGAACTCCATGCGGCCCTCAAACCAGCCGACCACCTTCCCGGCGGCGACCAGCTCGGCCACCCGCCGCGGCAGCTCTTCCCGGGTGAGAGTCTCGTAGGGCGCCCCCGAGGCCTGGAGAAAGGGCTCGATTTCTTGGCCGTCAAACTCCGGACCCAGAAAGGAGCCTCGCTGAAAGTCGCTCTGGCCGTCAGCTGAGCGGGGGTTATTCAGATACTGGTGCCAAGCGAAGAGGGCCGCGCCCAAGGCTCCGCCGGCGTCGCCCGCGGCCGGCTGAATCCAAATCTCCTCAAAGGGCCCTTCCCGCAGCACTCGGCCGTTGGCCACGCAGTTCAAGGCCACCCCGCCGGCCAACACCAGGCGCCGCTCCCCGGTCTGGCGGTGGATGTGGCGAGCGGTGCGCATGATCACCTCTTCGGTCACCTTTTGCACGCTGGCCGCCAGGTCCATCTCCCGCTGGGTCATGGGGCCTTCGGGCCGGCGGGGCGGACCGCCGAAAAGCCCGGCGAAGCGGGCGTTGGTCATGGTCAGGCCCTGACAGTAATTGAAATACTTCATGTTTAACTTGTAGGAGCCGTCCTCCTTGAGATCCATCAGCTCGCTCAAGATGAGGTTCACGTACTTCGGCTCCCCATAGGGCGCCAGCCCCATGAGCTTGTACTCGCCCGAGTTGACCCTGAATCCGGTGAAGTAAGTGAAGGCCGAGTACAACAGACCCAAGGAATGAGGAAAATAAATTTCGGCCACGATCCTGATGCGGTTGCCCTGACCCAAGCCCCAGGACGTGGTCGTCCACTCGCCGACGCCGTCCAAAGTCAGGAAGGCGGCCCGTTCAAAGGGTGAGGGAAAGAAGGCCGAGGCGGCATGGGACTCGTGGTGCTCCGTAAAGATGATCTTGCCCGCGTAACCGATCTCCCGCTTGATTATCTCCGGCAGCCACAGCTTCTCCTTGATCCACAGCGGCATGGCCGTCAAAAACGACCTCAGCCCCTGGGGGGCGAAGGTGAGGTATGTCTCCAGGAGACGCTCGAACTTGATGAAGGGCTTGTCATAAAAGGCCACCAGATCGATGTCCTCGGCGGCCATCCTCCCCTTGGCCAGGCAATAGGCCGCGGCGTGGGACGGAAAGCGATGATCGTGCTTTTGGCGGGTCCAGCGTTCCTCTTGGGCCGCGGCCAGGATGTGCCCGTCCCTCACCAGACAGGCGGCTGAGTCGTGATAATATCCTGATATTCCTAAAATATTAATCATATCAACCGGGAAAGAATCGTCTCGAACGAGACGGGTTCATGTCATCCAATTTGAGGATCCTTATAAACGGCGACTCGTCCATGGCGGTGGTTAATTGACCATCCCCTGCCTTGGCGGCCTGACCGCCCCTCCGACCGTTTCGGCTGGGCGGGTCACCACTTGCGGGCGATGGGCATGCGCCAGCCCGTGCCAAAGGCCCGGTCAGTCACCTTCAGGCCCGGCGCCGCCTGCTTGCGTTTAAACTCGGCCGTCTTGACCATTTTTAAGGTTTCCCTGACCACGGACTCGTCGTAGCCGGCCGCGGCGATCTCTTCGGCCGAGTGGTGCTTTTCGACGTGACGCTCCAAAACGGCGTCCAGAACTTCATACGGCGGCAAGGAATCCTGGTCGATCTGGCCCGGCTTTAGCTCGGCCGAGGGCGGCTTGGTCAGGACCGCCTGGGGAATCAACTCCCGCCCCTTGGTCTGATTGAGCCAGCGGCAAAGCCGGTAGACAAAGGTCTTGGGCACGTCGGAGATGACGGCTAGGCCGCCGGACATGTCGCCGTAGAGGGTGCAGTAGCCCACGGCCAGCTCCGACTTGTTGCCCGTGGTCAGAAGAAGCGAGCCGTATTTATTGGACAGCGACATGAGGAGGTTGCCGCGGATGCGGGCCTGGATGTTCTCCTCGGTCAAATCGGGCTCATAGCCGGCGAAGGCCTCGGCGAGCGTCTCCTCAAAGGCCCGCATTATGGGTCCAATGGGCAGGGTCAGAGTCCTCATCCCCAGGTTTTTGGCCAGGGCGAAAGCGTCGTCGAGGCTGCCCTGGCTGGAATAGGGGGAAGGCAAAAGCACTCCCAGAACATTCTCCGAGCCTAAGGCCTCGCAGGCCACGACGGCGGTGAGGGAGGAATCCACCCCGCCGGAGAGCCCGAGCAAGACCCTCTTGAAACCGCATTTGCTCACGTAGTCCCTGGTGCCCAAAACCAAAGCCCGCCAGAGCTCGGACTCGGGGCTAAAATCATCCTCGGCCCTAGAACCCGAGGGAGGATCCAGCGTCACCACGATCAGATCCTCCTCAAAGCCTTTGGCCCGGGCGACCAGCCGGCCGTGCTGATCAAAGGCGCAGGAGCGGCCGTCAAAAATCAAGTCGTCGTTGCCGCCGACCTGGTTGACGTAAATGAAGGGCAGACGGTGACGGCGGGCCATGCCGGCCAGCATCTCCTCGCGGGAGCGCTGTTTGCCCAGAGTGAAAGGCGAGGCCGACATGTTTATCAGGGCCTCGGCCCCGGCTTTGTCCAGTTCCTCGACGGGATCGGTGTGATAGCGTTGGCGGTGAAAGTAATCCTTATCGTTCCAGATGTCCTCGCAGATGGACAGGCCGAAAATCCGGCCGTCCAACTTTAAAAGCTGGGGCCCTTGGGCCGGTTCGAAATAGCGATCCTCGTCAAAGACGTCGTAGGTCGGCAAGAGCGTCTTGTGAAAGCGCTCAAAAATGCGCCCTTGCTTGAGAAGGGCCGCGGTGTTGAAAAGAGGCCGGCCGATTTTGGCCTCGTTGGTCTCGGCCAGGCCGACGAGCACGGGCGGCGCCTGGTCAAGCTCCGCGGCCAGGGAGGCCAAGACCTCCCAAGAGCGGTTGATGAAGGCGCTGTTCAAGAGAAGGTCTCGGGGCGGATAGCCCAAAAGGCAAAGCTCCGGGCAGATGATCAGATCAGCCCCGAGAGCCTCGGCTCGCCGGACGCCGGCGCTGATCAGGGCGGCGTTTCCCTTGAGGTCGCCCACGGTGGAGTTGATCTGGAGCAAGGCTATCTTCATCTCATCCCCGGCCACAGGCCCGGCGGCCGGATAGATATATTACCGTCTCGGGCCGGCCCAGGAAAGATGATTTTTGGTGATGGCCAGACGGTTACAAGGGGCCAGCTCTTTTTCATTGCTCTTGATCCAAGCCTGGGCGAACTCGCCGCTCTTGACCCTTGAGCCTAAGCCACATAGAATCAAACAAGATCAGGGGTGGGCTTTTGACCTCCAAGAAAGCGCCCTCTTTGAAAGAGCGATACCTGCTTCTGGAGGAAGCGGCGGCCAGATTGGGCGTCAAGGTCCGCACGGAGCGGTTTGTGGCCCCAGAGGACGACCCCCGGCCCCAGAGCGGACTGGTCAAATTCAAAGGAGAGTGGCTGATCATCCTGGACAAGAACCAGCCTCTGGCCGTCAGAACAAACGTCCTCGCCCGGGCCTTGTCACAGCTCGCCCTCGATTCCGTCTACCTGCCCCCGGTGGTGAGGCGCTGGCTGGAGGAGGCCAGTGGCTAGAATCAAAATCACCGAAGCCCTGGCCGCCCTGACTGAAGCGGCTCAAAACCTGAACATCCAGGTTCGGACCGAGCGACTGGTCGGCGCGGGCGGAGTTCCGGTGACCAGCGGTCTGGCTAGAGTTGAGGATAAGTGGGTCATCTTTCTTGAAAAGAGGCAACCGCCCCGCGAACGCCTCGAGGCCTTGGTCGACGCCTTGAGCCGCTTCGAGCTGAGCGGCCGGGCCCGGCAGGTCTTGGCTGAGCTGACCAAGGCCCGCGTGGAGTGAGGCTAGATCGACCCACCCTGGATCAATAAAAACCTTCACCTGGGCGGTGGAATCATGGGGACCCAAAAACACTCGCCTTTTATAGCCGAAGAGTTCTTGAGCGCCATCCGCGTCCATTACCTCACCCCGAGTGAAAAGGAGCGGCTCAAAGAGGTGGCCGAGCGCCTCAAACCCCTGCCGCCCCTGCCGCAGTCGGTGACCAAGGTCTTGGACTATCTGGATTCGCCGGAAGCCGACCTGGAGGAGCTGGGTCAGTTCATCGACGCCAGCTTCGGCCTCCACCTCCTGGGCGTGATCTCGGAAAAAGCGCCCGGCCGGACGCCCAAGGGCATCTTGGAAACCCTGCGTCTTCTGGGCTTGGTCCAGATGAGGTCCATCGCCGCCACGGCCGCGATCATGCGCGCTTATGAGAACAATCCCCCGCCCGAAGGGTTCAACTCGGACGGACACTGGCGTTACGCCCGTCTGACCGCCATCGTGGCCGCCATTTTAGGTCGCGCGACCGCCTCGGAGGAGATCGATCGCCTCCACACCACCGGCCTGGTGATCCATTTAGGCAAGCTCGTCCTGGCCCACTGTCTGCCCGAGACCTTCACCCAGCTTAGGGACCACAAGGCCTCCGGCCGCTGGCCCAGCGTGGACATCGAGCGGGACATCCTCGGTCTGGATCACGCCCAGATCGGAGCCGCGGCGGCTTACTGGTTCGGCCTCTCCTGGCCGGTCTGCCAGGCCATCTGGCACCACCACCACCCTGCCCCCCAATCTCCTGGAGAAAACTGGGAGCTCAGGACCATCATCGCCGCCACGGCCAGGGTTTGCGACGACTTGGCCCTGCCCGATCACGACGTTTTGGCCAAGCTTTACGCCCTGAGGCGGCACATGGCTCTCCATCTGCAGCATCGCCGCCCCGAGGAGCCGGAGGACGTCTGGTCTGACGGGTCCCAGTGGCCCGCCCTCTTCTCCGAGCGGTTGGCCTTGGCCGAGAAAAGACTCAAGACCAGCCTGCTGAAGGTCTTCGGGCCGCGAATTCACACCCCGGCTTAAGAATTGGTTTCAACCACGCCTCACAAAAAGCAAGGTGTAATTTTGGTTGGTTGTTCTCAGTTCAGGTCAAGGGTTCGGACAGGATAAGGCTCGCTTACACGCGGCCCCGAGTCGAATTCTTCTTTAGGCCGGGCCGCTTCTCCTTACCAAAGGCCAAGGCCTGTGACCCTCACCCTCAAATTTGTTCGAACAACCAAACCAAAATACTACTTGAATGATCGCCAATCAGTATCAAACCCTCGCCGAAGCGCTTTGCCCTAAACATGAGACCTAAATCTCGCCCCAAAAACGGGGCCGATTTTGGTTGACAAGCGTCTCGGGGAAAGCTTAATGTAAAACGTACAACGTCGTATTTCCTTTTCCCGGATGTCTTGACATTGAGAGATGCGACCGGGTGATTCAAGCGAGGTTAAATGAGAGCACGCAAGGGTGAAGAGCTTTTGCGGGTCAGGGAGATCGCTCGCCGGGCCGGGGTCTCGGCTCGGACCGTCCGATTCTATGTCAATCTAGGGCTTTTGCCAAAGCCGCTCAAGACTCATCGCAACATGGCTTACTATGACCAGGATTTCATTCCCAAAATCAAGGCCATCAAGAAAGCCCAGGCCGAGCGCTTCCTGCCCTTGGTGGCCATAAAGCGGATGCTGGAGGAGAACGGTTATGATTACGCCGCCTTGAGCGTTCAAGAGCCTCCGCTCAGAGACGAGCTCGAATCAAAGCCCAGGGTTGACGAGCCGGCCAGCCTTTCAAATCAAATCCCGAAACAGATTCTAAAAGATCTGGCCGAGCGGGGCTGGATCAGCCTCCACAGCCAGGAAGCCTCACCGGATCAAGAGGGCGATCAAGAAGTCGCGCTCGAGGCCAGGGGCGGCATGCTTTTGGACTTTCTGGCCCACTGTCATCAAAAAGGGCTCTCCTGGACCGAGCTTGAGGAGGCCTTCGAGACCATCTGCGGCCTGACCGAAAAATCGGTCGAATGCGAGGTCCAGGTTTTATTGAGCCGTTTAGCTGATGAGGGAGCGTCCAATTTCGAGCAGTTGATCGACTGGGAGAGGCGGGTGGTCAGGGATTTCGTCAGCCGGGTCCGGGAGCGGGCCCTGGCCCGAATTCTCCGCCAGCGCAAGCAGATCTTGGATAACACTTTTCTGGCCATGGGCGACGAAGGGTTCGGTCTGCCCTGGGCCGTGATTCAAGACGACCTCAAAAGCCTCGAGGCCAGCCTGGCCCAAGGACCGCTCAATCTGAAGCAGCAGATTGATCTAGCCACGGGCTACAGCTGCGTCGGCGATTTGGACAAAGCCATGGAACTCCTGCGCCGGGTCCTGGAGGCTGATCCGAAAAACGTGGAGGCCCAGGTCCGACTGTGCTGGTACCAGCGTTTGTCTGAATCCGGCCCTGAGTCAATGGACGATTACGCCGGCCGGGACAGCCTGGCCCGCATCGTGGCCAGCCACCCCCAAAACATGATGGGTCGGATATTTCTGGCCCTCTGGTACGCCTGCGATTCCCACGAGGCCGAGAATTCGGCCGAAGCCCTGAGGTTGATCAATCAGGCCCTGAATCAACTCAAGGCCGCCGAGGAGCTCCGGCCGCCGGATTTCCACATGTGGGTTCTGATCAACTACGCCAAGGGGGCTGTCTTCGCCTCGCTTCTGCCCTCCCTAGGCGAGCAGGCGGAGGCGAGCCGGGCCCTGAGAGCGATCTTGAACCGCGGCGAGGAGGTGGACGCCTATTACGCCCACAGAATGCCCTTCTTCCCCAAGTGGCTCTGGCCCAACGTCCTGGGCCATCTGGGCGCGGCCGAACTCGATCTGGGCCGCTTCGAGGAGGCCAAGCAGGCCTTTGAGGCGGCGAGCCGCTTCAGGGTCTCGCGGCTCTTCAGGGAGCAGGTCGAGGCCGGCATCGAGACGGCCATTGAGGGTCTGCGCTCAAAGCGGCGGCGGGCCTCTGGTTGAAAGACACTCCAGAGAGCGACCAGAAAGCGAGGAGAACATCGAGATGTCTGATTTGCCCGGAATCGTCACCCGACCAGGTCCGGTGACCTGGGCGGGCCTCAAGACGGAGCTGATGGAGCTTCCCAAGGAGACCCTGGCCGAGATGGTCAACCTCTGGCTCAAGACCTATTGGACCTTGCAGAACTACTGGATGGTCTTCACCGAAGAGGAGTTCGGGTTCGAGGCCGCGGCCAGGATGGACGAAAAGGTCTGGACCAAGCTGGCCCAGGCCCAGGCTCACCGCACGGTCAAGACCCTCGGCCTGGGAGATGACATTCAGTCCCTGGCCGCTCTCCTGAAGTTCACCGCCCCCCAGTGGGTCTCGGCCGGGTTTGAGTGGGAGTTCACCGAGGTCAGCGACGCGCGGCTGGCCATGACCATCCACGCCTGCCCCATGGGCACCTACCGCCAGGCCAACAACCTGGAGCTTCTGCCGTGCAAGAACCTCTCCCCGCCGCTCTACATAGCCTTGGGCAAGATCATCAACCAAAATCTGGAATGCCGCTGTCTTCACGCCCACCCTGATCCGCCCCGAGAGAACGTCATGTGTCAATGGGAGTACGTCCTGACCGAGCCTAAATAGGCCCTCGCTCAATTGAGAGACGATTCAAGGGGGATTTGCCAAGTGAACGACAAACCTTTGGAAGGAGTCATCATCCTGGATCTGACCTGGGTCTACGCCGGCCCATTCTCGACCCTTCTCCTCCGCGACCTGGGGGCCGAGGTGATCAAGGTCGAAGGTCCGCCCTTTGGCGACTACACCCGCATAGTGCCGCCGCTGAAAAATGGCGACAGCGGATACTACTACATGCTCAACCGGGGGAAGAAGTCGCTCGCCTTGAACCTCAAGGACAACAAAGGCCGCCGGCTCTTCCTGGACCTGGTGAAGAAGGTCGACGTGGTCACCGAAAATTTCAGGGCCGGAACCCTGGAGAAGATGGGCCTCGGTTACGAGCAGGCCAGGGAGGTCAATCCCCAGATCATTTACGCCTCCATCAACGGCTTCGGGTCTGAGGGACCGTATTCGAAGCTGCTTTGCCTCGACCCCATCGCCCAGGCCATGGGCGGCCTGATGAGCCTGACCGGCTTTCCCGGCCAGCCGCCGCTCAAGACCGGTCCGGCCATCGCCGACAGCCTGGCCGGACTTTACATGGCCCTGGGCATCGTGGCCGCCCTCCGCCTCCGCGACAAGACCGGGGTCGGCCAGAGGCTGGAGGTGGCCATGATGGACAGCGTCTTCTCGGTCCTGGAGGAGTCGGTCATCCGGGCCTCCATGACCGGAAACGCCCTGCCGGCCCGGGGCAACATCGACCCCCTCGGCGCGCCCTGGGACGCCTTCCACACCGCCGACGACAGGTGGATCATGATCTGTAACCTCTCCCCGGAGAGGTTCTACGAACTCTACGACAAGATCGGCCGCCAAGACCTGGCCGAGGAGTACAAGGGCGCCGACGAAGCGGCCAGCGAGCGGCGCTCGAGGGACCTGCCAAAGCTCAACGCCGCCTTCGCCGAGTGGGTCGAAACCAGGCCGGCCGAGGAGCTGATGATGGAGCTGCAGCGGACGGGCGTTCCGGCCGGGATGGTCAAGGACGTCACCGAGCTTCTGGACGACCCGCAACTCAAACACCGCCACATGGTCATTGACGTGGACCACCCCCGCCTGGGGCGGGTCAAAACCTTCAATCTGCCGATCAAGTTTTTCGAGGTCGAGGTGGGCGTAAATCCCGGCCAGAATCCGCCCAGCGCGGTCCTGGGGGAGGACTCCGGCCAGGTCTTGGGGGATATTTTAGGCTTGAGCGACGAGGAGGTCGCGGCCCTGAAAGAGGAGAAGGTCGTCTGGGCCTGAAACAAAAAGGTCCGGCGATTGGCGGCGCCGTCTCGCCTTGGGGATTTAAAACTGGCGGAAAAGGAGGAAGGGGAGATGAAGAAGCATTTTTTAGTCACTTGCCTGTTGTTTGGACTCATCGCCGTCTTGGCGGCCGGAGCGGCCGCGGCCGAGACAATCAAATGGCGGGCCCAGAGCGCCTTCTCCCGAGGCGACTTCTCGGCCGACCTGCTGCCCAGCTTCGCCAAGGAGGTGGCCGAAAAATCAGACGGGCGGCTTCAGATTTCGACGTTCTATGCCGGCGACCTGGTGCCCCAGGATGACACCCTCAAGGCCGCCGGTCAGGGCATCATCCAGATGGGCCAGGCCTGCGGCGTGTTCTGGTCCGGGCTGGAGCCCATCTTGGGGCTGGAGTTCGGCCTGCCCTTTGGATTCAAGGGCAGCCTCGAGGAGATCGAGGCCTTGATCGACCAGACGGGCCTTTACAAGATGTGGGAGGCGGCTTACGAGCGGCAGAACGTCCACCTGCTGGGCATCCACACCTACGGCCCCTACCCGGCCATCGCCTCCAACAAGCCGATCAGAAGCATGGCCGACTTCAAGGGGCTCAAGATCAGGGCCTTGCTCGAGGTGGCCGATCTGCTCAAGGAGATCGGCGCCGCTCCCGGTTACGTGCCCGGCGGCGAGATCTACATGGCCCTGAAGCTGGGGACCTTTGACGCCGCGACCTACTCCATTGACGCCATCCGCGGCTTCAAGTGGCACGAGGTCATTAAGTATTACATCCTGCCCTACTGGTGCGACTGGTATTTTGGCGACGTGACGGTCAACATGGAGGCCTGGCAGAAGCTGCCCCCGGATCTTCAAAAGATACTCAAGGAGGCCATGGTCAATTACGGTCGGGCCAACAAAGAGGTCTACGAAAAGGAGATGTCCATCATCGTCGACAAGGCCGGCGAGCTGGGCTACGAGGTCCTAACCCTGCCTGATGAGGACGTGGCCCAGATTCGCCAGGTGGCCATCGACAAGATCTGGACCGCTTACGCCAAAAAGAACGCCGAGTGCGCCGCGGCCATTGCCGCCCTGAAGAAGTATCACAGGGTGAAGTGAACCTTTAGTCTCGCATGGAGCCACGGC
>CAYXRH010000050.1:13250-15882 GCA_964466355.1 uncultured Thermodesulfobacteriota bacterium | reverse complement strand
CAGTGGCCCCTGGCCAGCTTCGTCACCCTGGGCCGCCGCCTGGCCGAGCAAGGCCTGGGCCTCGTTCTGACCGGCTCGGCCTTGGAGCGGCCCCGAGCCGAGGAGGCGGCCCGGCGGATCGGACCCCAAGCCCTGGTCGTGGCCGGCCAGACCGACCTCGGCGGCCTGGGGGCGGTCATCAGGCAGAGCCAAGCCTTGATCTGCGCCGACACCGGCCCGGCTCACGTCGCCGCGGCCCTGGGTGTTCCGGTGGTGGACATCTGCCTCGGTCTGGTCCAGTTCCGCTCCACCGGACCCTACGGCCGCGACGTGGTCGTGGTCGAGGCTGACTTGGACTGCGCCCCCTGCGCCGCCCCGGCCGCCTGCCCCAAGGGCCTTTGCTGCCGCCAGGCCGTCAGGCCAGCGGACGTCCTCGCCGCCCTGGACTGGGCTCTAAGAAGGCCTCTGGCGCGGCCGGCCGGGTCTGAGGCCCGCTTTTTCAGATCCACCATCTCCGCTGCTGACGGCTGGTTGGACTGGGAGGCCCTGGACCCTGGTCAAGACCAAGCCCTGCTCCAGGCCTGGCGGCGGACCTGGCTGGCCCTGCTCGGCCCTGGCGCCGAGCCCCCATCGCCCCTCAAGCCCCTGCCTCCGCCACCTAAGGAGGAGCCGTTCGTCACGGCCGAGGCCTTGTTGACCCGGGCCGTCCGCTTATCCGAGGCGCTCCACGCGGGCCTCGAAAACCGGACCGCCGCCCGGGCCCTGAAGCCCCTGGCCGACCGGTTGGGCCACATGTCCTCCCAGATCATCCACCTCGGCCGGGCCGAGCCGCTCTTAAAGCCCCTGACGACCTACTACGCCTTCCGCCTGGCGGCCCTGGACTCGCCAGACCCCTTGATTCTGAGCCAATCCCAGGCCCGCCTTCACGGCCAGGTCAGGGACGGCGTCCGTCTTCTGGCCCAGGCGTTTAGCACGACAATTGCATAAAAATCAGGCTGAGGCGGGCCGCATCGCGGCCGCGCGAGGAGGAATCGTGGCCCCGCTCATTCGCCAGCCTCTAATGTGCCTTGGGCCAGAAGGTCTAATCCCCAGGCTCGTCGAAGGCGATCATAGAGAGCCTGCATTTGAGGCTGGTCGGTTTCCAAAAGCGCCCACAGCTCTTGAGTCGTGCGGGCCTCCCTTTGGGCCAGACAGTCCGGCAGGGCGAAAAGCCGCCACTGCGAGGCGATCGGCCACAGCGGGAAAAGCCGGCAGAACAGGGGGCGCGCCGACCAGGGGACCGCGCAGCCGTGAGGCCCTAAAAGAGGACAGCGGCCGCTAGCATCAATGGCCAGCCGAAAGTGCCGACCCCCGGCAGGGAATGCCCTCTGCAGCGCCGCTTGGTCAAAGGGGAAGAGAAAGGCCAGGTGGGCCAAGAAGGCCGGTGAGTTGTCCACCTCGATGATGACCCGGCGCTCGGCCGTCCAGGGGGCGGCGGCAAAGAGCTCGTCCTGCTCCTGGACTGAGAGTGGAGCGGCGAACTCCTCCTCGCCCGGCTGACAGCGGCAACAGGTGGACGCCTCGAGGGCGCAGCGGGCGCAGGCCTCGGGGTCGTTGAGGGGCTGGGGGGTTTGGATTTTTAGGGCCGCCAGACCGGGCATGGGCCACAGCTCTCCTAATTTGAGTTATCGGACGCTGAGTTCAGTTTCTTGAGGAAAAAATTCGCCCGGCCGGCGGGCCCGCCGTTGTATTATCAAGCGCTTCTCCTGGCCGCGCACCGGAGAGCTTATTTCGATGATGATCATTGTCTGTTTTGAGCCCTGTTTGTAATTATAGATGATCATCAGACCTGGAGCTTGTTGAGGCTCACAACCAATTGGCGGGTTTCAAGTGCACCCGAACATCTATTACTCCTTGCCCAACCTGATCGGCGGCACGGTCATCGCCTGGGTGGCCGTCCGGCTCTGGTCCCGTCGCAACGTCTGCGGCGCCAAGCCTCTTCTGATCACCGCGGCCGGGGCGGCCGTGTGGTCCTGGTGCGAAGCCCTTCTGTTCATGGGTTTTGATTTTCAGACCATGATCCTGATCACTCAGTTCCAGTACTTCGGGGTGGTGACCACGCCCCCGGCCTCGACCGTGTTTATCCTGACCTATATCGGCTCCGACAAATGGCTCCGGCCCAGCCACCTGGTCATCATGGCCGCCACCTCCCTGATCATTCTCGTTCTGGCCTGGACCAACCAGAGCCATCACCTGGTCTGGGCCAGGTTCTGGCTGGACTCTAGCGGCCCCTTCCCCATGCTGGCCCTCTCTCACGGGCCGGTCTTCTGGGGCTGGGTGGCCTACGTGTACCTGCTCTTGGCCCACGCGACGGTCTGTCTCCTGAAAGCCTTCAGGGCCTCCCTGGGCTTTTTTCGCCGCCAGCTGGTGGTCATCTTGATCGGTCTGGCCGCGCCCTGGGCGGGAAACTTCATCTACCTGTTCAAGCTGAGCCCGGTCTCCAACGCGGACCTGACGCCGATAGGCTTCATCATCCTCGGACTGGCCCTGGCCTGGGGCTTTTTCCGCTTCCGCCTCATGGAGGTCATGCCCGTGGCCAAGGAGGAGATCTTTCGGGGGCTTTTGGACGGCGTGGTGGTCCTGGACAATCAGAACGTCGTCATCGATCTGAACC
>CAYXRH010000050.1:0-13240 GCA_964466355.1 uncultured Thermodesulfobacteriota bacterium | reverse complement strand
ATCTGAACCCGGCCGCGCAGGGAATAATCGGCTGCTCAGCCGCCGAGGGCGTCGGAGAGTCGATCGAGGCCCTGGTTGGCCGGCGCTCTCTCCCCACGGACCGCATTCTAAACAGCGAGTCGAATCATGAGGAGCTCATCATCCTCCGGGATCAGGAGGAGCGCACCTATGACTTGAGCGCATCCCTCCTCTCTGACCGGCGAGGCAGACGCCTGGGACGCCTCCTGGTCTTCAGTGATATCACCCCGCGCAAGCGGTTGGAGGCGGAACTGCGCCATCTGGCCAGCACTGATCCCCTCACCGGGGCCAGCAACCGGCGGCACTTCCTTGAGCTGGGAGGCCGGGAGTTCTCCCGAAGCCGCCGTCACCACCGGCCGCTGTCGGTCTTGATGATCGACATCGACCGCTTCAAGAGGATTAATGACCGGTTCGGTCATGATGTCGGCGACAAGGTTTTGCAGCGCCTGGTCGAGGTCTGCCTCAAGACGCTGCGAGAGTCAGACGTGTTCGGCCGCCTCGGCGGCGAGGAGTTCGCCGTCATTTTGTCGGAAAGCGACGTCCCAGAGGCCCAGGTGGTGGCCGATCGGCTACATCGGAGGCTCAAGGAGCAAAGAGTGGCCTCACCCCAGGGCGAGGTTCGATTCACGGTCAGTGTCGGCCTGGCCATTCTCCGCCTCACCGACGCCAGCCTGGAAGACATTCTCAAACGGGCTGACCGCGCTCTGTACGAGGCCAAGAGGCAGGGCCGGGACCGAGTGGTCGCGGGCTGAAGCAGGTCCGCCCAGACGGTCACTCTCGGCCGCGAGGTCAGTTCTGGTCAGTGTGGTTTGGCTAGACTGTCAATTCAAGGCCCTTTGTGGACTTGACCCCAGCCCAATCCTCTTGGCATACTCCGTCAGACATTGACAATCTTGGTCTCATCTGATCGCCGTGGCATCTTCAGGAGGAACGATGGACTTTGTGGCTGACAAAAAAACGACCGTTCTTCTGGATCCCCGCCAGGACATGGCCAGGCGGGCCATTCCCAGCGAGATCCGCCAAGATCCCTTGACCAAACGCACCTCCCGCATCTGCCACTTCATGGATCTGAAGTGGCCGAAGCCTGATTTTGAGAGCCTGACCGCCGGCACGGCCAAGACCTGCCCTTTCTGCCCCGGCCGGATCATGGACGTGACGCCGTGCTTTCCAGAAGAACTCATCGCCGAAGGGCGGATCGTGGCCGGGGACATCGTTCTTTTCCCCAACGTGGCGCCCTATGACGCCTTGAGCGCGGTGGCGGTCATGAGCGGGCGCCACTTTATCCCGATGATGGAAATCGAGCCAGGGTTGATAACGGCCAATCTTGAGGTCTGCCTCGACTTCTTCCGCCGGATTCATCAATCCGGCCATCCTGAATCGGTCTATCACCTGATCAACTGGAACTACATGCCCCCCTCCGGAAGCTCCCTCATCCACCCCCACCTCCAGGTCTTCATCTCCAGCCACGCGCCGAACCTGATGCGGCGGGAGCTGGAAGCGGCCCGGGAATACCTCGCCCGCCGCGGCGCCAATTACTGGGACGATTTGATCAAGGCCGAGGAGGCCCGGAGGGAGCGCTTTCTGACCCGCATCGGCCGCACGGTCTGGCTGACGGCCTACGCGCCCCTGGGGGTGGCCGGGGACGTCCTGGCTGTGGTCGAGGGCGCGCACTCCACCCTGGAGTTGACCGCCGCCGACCTCCGCGACCTGGCCCTCGGCTTGACCAAGACCATGAGGGCCTACGACCAGATGGGCGTCTACAGCTTCAACATGAACTTCTTCACCGGCGCCGCGGCCGAGAAGTCAGCGGCCTTTCATTTGGTTTTCTCGCCCCGAACCTTCTTCAACCAGGCCTTGGGCACGCCCGACGTCGGCGCGCTGCGCAATCTGTTCAATGAATCGCTGTGCATGGCCTTTCCCGAAGAGATCGCCGACAAGCTGCGGCCGCATTTTGAGCCGGCTGGGCCGCGCTGAGGCCACGCTTCGCCGGCAAGGGACCGCCCAGCCGGAGAAGACTTAAGTCTAGGGCAGATTAAGGCAAGTTTGTTTCATTTCAATGAGAAAATGGTATCACTTCTCCGCCCCTGAACTCGGCCTCGATCCTTCGGCTTTTACAGCCTGGGAACCTGATCCCTTTCGAGGTGCAATCCCTCATGCGAAGCAGCCCCCTTTCTCTTGGCAATTAATTGAAGCATAAGGGGCTTAGTCCGCTTCGCCTCTCTCTTTCCTGAAATATCCGGGCTAGGCCCATTCTCTGGGCCATCTCTTAAAAAACTAGCCCTATTTTTGAGATGGGTTGTAGAATGGCTCTCAGGGAGACAAGGCCCCACGGATGACAATATGCTGCTCCGCACGGCGGGTCGGCGGCCGTTTTCCGGAAAGAGATTTCATGAGACTGAGGCCAAACCGCCCTTTTGACCCGATTACGGCGTTGCCTGGTCCTCGAACCAAAATGTGGTTTCGCCACACTCTCTTCATAGGCTAAACGCGGAGGGGTAGGATGAACCTCTTTCCCAAAACCATTCGCGGTCAAATCGTGATGGCTTTTCTGGTCTGCTTTGTATTCATGGCCGTCATCATCGCCGTCAACTACGACAACTTCCGCCGTCTGTCGCGGTCCATGCAATTCTTTGAGCTGGCCGAAGGGCTCAACAGCACCATCCTGGAGATGAGACGCTACGAGAAGAACTACTTCCTTTATCCCCAGGAGTTCAACTACGAGGAGAACGTCACCTACACCAACCAACTGGCGCTGATTCTGCAAAGGGAGCGGGAAAGCCTCGACGAAGCCATCGGCCGGGACAATTACGAGCATTTTCTAAGATACATTCAGGATTACTCGGCGCTCATGACCAAATTGCATCAGACGCCGTGCCCTTCGGGCGCCTGTGTCGAACTTCAAGCCCTCATCCGCGGCATGGGACAAAACCTGCTCACCCTGGCCGATCAACTGGTCACCACTGAACACCGGAACATAAGCCGCCTCCTCAATCAGATGATCCCCCTCCCCTTGATCAGCCTTCTGATACTGGTGGTCCTGCTGGGCTTTGTCATCTTTTTCATCGGTGAAAAGGTCGTCCGGCCCCTGGCCCGGATCACCCGGGAGTCACAGGTGGTGGCCCAAGGGGCTTTCCAGCGTATAACTCCCTACGGTGACAGCAAAAATGAGATTCACCACTTGGTCGCCGCCATCAACAGCATGATGGGCGAACTGGAAAAAAGGCAGGAGCAGCTGATCCAATCCCGCAAGATCGCCTCCATCGGCACCCTGACCGCCGGCATCGCCCACGAGATAAATAACCCGATCAATAATATCTCCCTGATTCTGGAATCATTGCTCGAGGACGGGGAGCACATGGACGAAGGAGAGCGCCGGGGTCTGTACCAGGAGGCCATGGACCAGGCCGACCGGACGAGTGAAATAGTCAAGAACCTGCTCGAATTCTCCCGGCCCAGCCACCCGCAAGTGGAAGAGTTCAATCTCATCGAGGCCCTGGACAAGACCGCCCGTCTGATCAGTAACGAGCTTAAATTGCACAACATCAGGTACGTCGAGGAGGTCAAGGCTAAAATAAAAAACGTCCGCTTCGATAAAGGCGGGCTGCAGCAGGTTCTGCTCAACCTGTTCATGAACAGCATCCAGGCCATGGACCACGGTGGGGAGTTGAGGGTCGTGGTCGGGCTGGCTGAGGCGTCAATGGAAGCCCGGATTGATGTCATCGACACTGGGCACGGCATCTCGCCGGAGTTCATCAGCCAGATATTCGACCCCTTCTTCACCACCAAGAAGGAAGGGGTCGGCACCGGCCTCGGCCTTTCGGTGAGCTACAATATCATCAAGAAGAGCGGAGGCCACATGGAAGTCCAGAGCCAACCGGGGAAGGGGGCCTGCTTTTCCATTTTCTTGCCGCTGGCTTCGTCCGTGCGTATTGAGGAATGAGACGATGGAGCGCTTCCGGGTGGCCGTCATCGACGATGAACCGATCGTCGGCCGCGAGATCAGGCGGGGCCTGTCCAAGGGGCCGTATGAGATTGAGACCTTTCTGGACGGCGAATCCGCCTTGCGGAGGTTCGAGGAGGCGGAGTTCGACCTAGTCCTGTGCGATCTCCGCCTGCCCGGGCTGAGTGGATTGGACGTCCTCAAATCCGTCCGCAAGCGATACCCTCAGAGTGAGGTCATTCTCATCACCGCCTACAGCTCCGTCGATTCGGCCATCGAGGCCATCCGGGCCGGAGCCTTTCACTACGTGGTCAAGCCGATCAAAATGGCCGAACTGAAGCTCCTGGTCAATCGCGCCCTGGACAAGGTGATGCTGGTCCGGGAAAAGGAGGCTCTCAAGGAGGCCTTGTTCTCCCAGCTCCGGCCGGCCGAGATCGTCGGCCACAGCAAGGCCATGCTCGAAGTCTTCCGCTTGGTGGACAAGGTCGCCCCTCTGGAGAGCACCGTGCTGATCCATGGCGAGAGCGGAACGGGCAAGGAAATGATCGCCCGGGCCCTCCATCAGCGAAGCCCAAGAAAAGGCGGACCTTTTGTCTCCTTCAACTGTGGCGGCTTCACCGAGGAACTGATCACCAACGAGCTGTTCGGCCATGAAAAAGGCGCCTTCACCGGGGCCACGGAAACCAAAATCGGTCTGCTGGAGGCGGCTCACAAGGGGACCATCTTCCTCGACGAGATCGGCGAAATGCCGATCAGCATGCAGGTCAAACTGCTGCGTTTCGTCGAAGAACGCATTGTCTTGCGGGTCGGCGGAGTAAGGCCGCTGCCAGTGGACGTCCGTCTGATCGCGGCCAGCAATCAGGATCTCAAGGAGATGGTCAAGAACCATGCCTTTCGGAAGGATCTCTACTACCGGCTCAACGTCGTGCTCATCACCCTGCCCCCCTTAAGGGCCAGGCCGGATGATATTCCTCTGCTCATCCGGCATTTCCTGCACAAATACAGCCGGGCTTTTGGCAAAGAGGTGAAGAGCGTGTCCACGGAGGTGCTGGACATCCTCTCCCAATACCCCTTTCCCGGGAATGTGCGCGAGTTGGAAAACATCATCGAACGCGCCGTGGCCTTGTCTGATGAAGCGGAAATCTCGGTCCGTGATCTGCCCTCCGACCTCAGGGAGCTTTCCATAAGCAGCCTGGAGACCCGGGTCTGGTCAACCCTGGAAGACAAAGAGAAACAGTACATAAAGGAGGTGTTAATAAAAAGTAACTATCGCAAAAGCCTGGCCGCCCAAATCCTCGGCCTGCCGCGCACCACCCTGTGGCGCAAAATGAAGCGCTACGGTCTGATCTGAGCGCGATCATTGAGCCGGTCCGACATTTTGTTCCGTTTTGGAACAAACATCTTAATCTATTGATATCGCAATCAATATTGTGTAGCTGTATCGCGTGAGGCCAGGCCACCGTTCCAACTCGAAACATGTGCGCCTCCGCCTGAATCGGTCTTTCCACATTACTAGATGATATTATTGATTAATTCAAGTTGGCCCGCATATTGATAAATGACCGGGGAAAGAGCTGTTTTGTGCCTGAGAGAAGTCGGCGATGTCGCAGAAAAAGATCTTGGTCCTCTCAGGGCCGTCCGGAAAGGATCTCAAGAGCGTCCATTACGCCCTGGCTCTGGCCGAGAGGCTTCAAGCCCAGGTCTACATTCTTCAACGGGTCGACGCCTCTGATTCTGAAAATTCCTTGTCGGTCTGGTTGGGCGAGGCCTTGCTGGAGCTGACCAACAGCGCACGCCAGGCGGGCTTGAGTGTCTCACATCACCTCGCCGACCAGGACTGGGAGGAGGAGATCCTGGGTCTGATCAAAGGGGAAGGCATTGATTTGTTTGTCCTTAGCGCCGCGGACGGGATAGGTGGGAGCCTTCTGCGGCGGATCAAGTCCCTGATCCCGAGCCAGATTATCCAGGTCAAAGAAAAAGACCACATTCACTACTTGTAACGATGAAGGTTGATCACGATGGCAATAATAATGATTTCAAGCATGCATCAGAGCGGCCGGGAGGAGTTGGCCCAGGCCATGGCCAAAAAAACGAACTGGCCGGTGCTGAGTCGGGAGGAGCTGATCGATCAGGCGCGGAGCGTGGGCATCAAGATCGGCCGGCTTGAGCTGGCCATCATCAGAACACCACACCTCTCGGAAAAACTGGCCCGCGAGAAGGAATTGTACCTCGCTTTCCTGACCGCGGCGCTGTGCGAGAGAGCCCATCAGGGCGACTTCATCTATCACGGCCGGGCCGGCCACCTCCTCTTGCCGGGAGTCAGTCACCGGCTGCGGGTGGGACTGACGGCCCCATGGGAAGTCAGGGTCAAAAGAACGTCCCTGGCCTTGCGCCTAACCCCGGACAAGGCCGAGCAATACCTCACCCAGCTGGATGAGGACGTGGCCAAATGGATCCGCTACGTCCACCGGGTGGAAGGCCGTGATCCTAATTATTTCGATTTATTCATTAATTTAGAGAATATGGGATTGTCCAACGCGGCGGGGATCATCTGTGCGGCCGTGGAGTTGCCCGACTACAAACCCACACCGGCCAGCCTGAAGCTTCTGGATGATCTTTATCTGGCCTCCCAGGCCAAACTACGCCTGGCCTTGGACGAACGGACCCTCGGAATCGACTTCCAAGTCCGGGCCGACGATGGCGTGCTCACGGTGACCTATCCCCCGGACCAGGAGCAGGCCAGTCAGCATATTTCCGATGTGCTGACCGACTTGGCCGGCTGTCGGGCGATCCAGTGCACCATGGCCGAGAGCAACATCCTGTGGGTCCAGGAGCGGTTCGAACCGGAGTCGGAAAACTTCCAGCAGATAATCCGCCTGGCCCAACGATGGGGAGCAGCGGTTGAATTGATGCGCCTGATCCCGCCCGGGGAAGTGCATGGCGATATAGAAGCCCTCACCTCGAACCTGGACAGCGGCTTCGGCCGCGGTGAGTGCTCCATCTATGACGGCGGCGTGGAGGACGATGAGCCGATAACGCCCGGCGACGACGGTGGTTTGAGCCAGACCCGGGAGGCGCTGATCGAGCTGGGTCGCAGCGGCGGCCAGCACACGGTCTGCGGAGGTTACGACAGGATCCTGGAGCAAGTCCAAGGCAACGGCCATTACACCCTCGTGGTCATCGGTGACATGTTTCTTTCCAAGGGGCATTCGACCCGGACACGCCAGACCAGGGAGCTGGCCCTGAACATCCGGGATCGGCTCAAGGCGCCAGTCATCACCACGGACGAGCTCAAGTCACGCTTCCTGGTCGGCAAACGACAGATTCTCACCATGGTGGGCTTCCTGACCCTGCTCGTCTTGGTCTACGGGCTGGTGTTCATGAATCAAAAGCCGGTGCTGAATTTTCTGGGCGGTCCCATCCACCAGCACCTCAAATGGCTGAGCCCCTTGGCCGTGGCCGCGTTCATCCCTTTGATCGCCCATGCGTACGGTACGGTTACGGGATTGGTCCTGAAAATGATCAACATTGACTGAGGCACTAGAGGTGATTTTAAAACCGCTTTAAAACCTATCGGAGAAGCACATGCACGAGCTGTTCACGACAAATTACATCGACATCACTCTCTTCACCGCACTCCAGGTCGTCCTGCTGGGTTTCATCGGCGGCATACTCAGCGGCTTCATCGGCAGTGGCGGAGCCTTTTTCATGACGCCGGGGATGATGAACTTGGGAGTAGTCGGCGTCATCTCCGTGGGCAGCAACATCACTCACAAATTCGGCAAGGCCCTGGTCGGTTCCAGGAAGCACGCCGCCGCCGGGAATGTGGACAAAAAACTGGCCGCGTTGATGCTCATCACCGCTGTAATCGGCATCCAGATCGCTGTCGGGATTAACAATTACTTATTCAAGGGTGGGGCCGATAGCCATGGGCCGGGCCAAAGCCCCGGCGCCGACCTCTACATCAGTTTGGTCTTCGCCTGTATTCTGTCCTTTGTCGCCATCTCCATGCTCCGGGATGTGATCAAATCCAAGCGCGACGGCGACTCCGACACCGGCCCGTCCGTGAAAATCGCCAACTACCTCTCTCGGCTGAAGCTCCCGCCGGTCATCCATTTCGATGTGGCCGACGCCAAAGTCAGCCTGTGGGTGGTGATGGCGGTGGGCATCGCCACCGGTTACCTGGCGGGCACCATTGGCGTGGGTGGATTCATCGGCGTGCCGGCCATGATCTACGTCTTCGGAGTTCCCACGGCCGTGGCCACGGGGACCGAGCTTTTCCTGGCCGTGTTCATGGGGGGCTACGGAGCCATCAGCTACGCCTACCACGGCTTGGTGGATCTGCGCCTGACCATGCTGCTCTACCTCGGCTCCCTGATCGGCATCCACCTTGGCGTATATGGGGTTAAGGTGGTCAATGAAAAATACATCCGCGTGGTCACCAGCCTCATAATTCTCCTGTGCGTGTTCAGCCGGGTCATCGCCATCCCGGTCTACCTGCGGCAGCTCGGCTATCTTGTCTACGAGGCCGGCTGGGATAAGTACTTCAATATAGGCAGCAAGTTCTTCCTTTTCGCCAGCGGCATCAGTGGTTCTTTGGTGATCCTGCTGCATGTCTTCCGGGCCTACCGCCAAAGGAGAAGGATCCAGAAAACACTGCTGGTGGTCCGTGAGCCGGGCCTGAGCCGGGTCGGATCGGCCCAGGCGTAGGCTCATCGGTGAAGGTGGGTGAACGAGAATGAAACTGCGGCGAAACCACATTTTGATTTGAGGACCAGGCAACGTCGTGATCGGGACAAAAGGGCCGTTTCGCCACAGTCTCAGGATAGCAAGCCGGTCGTGGTCAAGGAGGGAGACATGACTCGCCATTGTAAAATTCTCATCGTCGATGATGAGCCCATCGTCGGTGAACGCCTCAAGGCGTTCATCGAGAAAGATGGCTACGAAGTGGAAACCTTTGTCGATCCGGCAAAGGCTTTTGAGCGTCTGGACACCGAGGATTATGATATCCTCATCAGCGACATACGCATGGGGGAGATCGACGGCCTCCAGATCATGGAGCAGGCTTTGCGGAAATCACGGCGAGTCAGGGTCATACTGATCACTGGCTACGCCACCCTGGAATTGGCCCGTGAATCACTCACCAAAGGCGCCTTTGATTTCATCGCCAAGCCATTCAAGCTGAGGGAGATTCGCCGGACGATCGCGCGAGCGGCGGAATCTCTGGAACAAAGCACTCAACGAGTCACGGAGACGGCGCTTTGAATCCTGATCGGAGAGCGCAGGGCCGATCGTCGGACCGCCTCTAATGACCGTTCAGGAGGTTGTCTAAATGGATGTCTACAGAAGCCCCATGGAAAAGATCCTGGAACAAGGGGAAGGCGACGTCGTCATCACTGACCCCAAGGCGCCTGGCAAAACTTTTTTGCGCAAAATGGCCTACTTGTCTGCTTATTGGTTGGATAAACTCAGGAGAATCTTTAAGCGGCGGCCAGGTGGCCCCGGGCAGGCCTGAGGCCATTGCTCTCCCGCCCGGTTGGCTTGCCTCCAGACGACGATGATCATCTCAGGCCAAGTCGCCCGACCATTTTATATCCTTGGTGGTGCGAGAGCCGGGACTCGAACCCGGACGGCCGAAACCACTGGATCCTAAGTCCAGCGCGTCTGCCAGTTCCGCCACTCTCGCGGTCGTCTTTTATTGCCTCATCGCCTCCTCGAAGTCAACCACCGCTAGCCGACCCGGCTCAGGGCGATGCGTCTGAGCCAGCGCCGGGTGAGGAGATCATTGAGAACCTCGTGTTCGGGCGCGTTTAGGTCTGGATCGCGCCGGATCAGCTCAAAGGCGGCTTGCCTGGCCTCCTTGAGCAGGCGGGCGTCGGTGACCAGATTGGCCAGGCGAAAGTCGGGCCATCCGGCTTGGCGCGCGCCGAGCAGCTCGCCGGGGCCCCGGAAATTGAGGTCAGCCTCGGCGATTTTGAAACCGTCTTCGGTCTCCTCCAAAAGCTTCAGGCGCTCTGCGGCCTGACCGGCCGCCTCGGAGATGAGCAGGCAGGCCGCGGGCGAGCCGCCCCGACCGACCCGGCCCCTGAGCTGGTGGATCTGAGCCAGACCGAAGCGCTCGGCGTTCTCGATGACCATCACCGCCGCCTTGGCCACGTCCAGACCGACCTCGACCATGGTCGTGGCCACCAGCACGTCGATCTGGCCCTCGGCGAAGCGGGCCATTGTCTGGACCTGATCATCCTTGGACAGGCGGCCGTGGAGGAGACCGAGTCTGATTCCGGACATGATCTCCTTCAACTGGGCGAACCTCTCCTCGGCCGAGGAGAGCCCCTCGCTGGCCTCGATGGCCGGCAGGACCACGTAGGCCTGGAGCCCCTGGGCCACGGCGTTCTTGATCGCCCGCCAGGCCCGCCCCACCCGCTGCGGGCTCAGCACTCGGGTGACCACTTCCTGGCGGCCCGGCGGCTTTTCGTCCAGAATGGAGATGTCCAGGTCGCCGTAAAGGGTCAGGCACAAGGAGCGGGGGATGGGCGTGGCGGTCATGACCAGGACGTGGGGGTTGGCGCCCTTGCCCCTGAGGCCGGCCCGCTGCAAGACGCCGAAGCGGTGCTGCTCGTCGATGACCACCAGGCCCAGATCAGTAAAGGAGATCCGGTCCTGAAACAGGGCGTGGGTGCCGATGAGCAGCCCCGGCCGCCCCGCCGCCAGATCGGCCAGGAGGGTGCGGCGTTCGCTCGGGCTCGTCGAGCCGGTCAGCAGACTTAAAAAGACCCCGGCCCGTTGGCTTAAGGGGCCCAGGCGGCCGAGGTGCTGTTCGGCCAGAATCTCGGTCGGAGCCATGAACGCGCCCTGCCGGCCAGAGAGAGCCGCGGCCAAAAGAGCCACCGCGGCCAGGACCGTCTTGCCCGAGCCGACGTCGCCCTGGAGGAGGCGGTTCATGGGCCGGCCGCTGGTCAAGTCAGCGGCCAGCTCATCCAGCACGCGCTCCTGTGACCTGGTCAGGGAAAAGGGCAGCCCAGCCGTCACCTGGCGCCGGGTCTGGTCAAAAGCCTCGAGGATTGGCGCCGGCTTGAGGCGGCGGGCGTGGCGGCTGAGGGCCAGACCGGCCTGAAAGAGGAAGAGTTCGGTGAAGATGAGGGTCTGGCGGGGCGGACCGTTAATCGAGGCCTCGATCTCATTTTCCGGAAAGTGAACCCGCCTGAAGGCCAGGTTGAGGTCCAGGAGGTGGTGTTGGTCAATGACCCACCGGGGCAGGGGGCTTTTGAGGCGGTCCAGTTGGCGGCGGCTGATGGTCTGGATGATGCTTCTGATCTTCTGGGCCGAGACCCCGGGGACATCGCGGTAAATGGGCACGAAGCGGCCCAGTTGGGCCGAGGCGTCCTGGGAGGCGATCATCTCGGGGTGGACGAGGGTGGCCTGGCCTTTGAACTCGTCCACCCGGCCGACGAGGATGACCTGGCCACGGCCTTCGAGGCGCTCGAGGGTGCCGCGGTGGAAATGAAACCAAGTTCCAACAAGCCGGCCGGTCTCGTCCTCGATGGTCACCCGCAGGGGGTGACGCCCTGGGCGACCCTTTTTGAGGCTCACGATCCGCCCGGCCACCACGGCCTCCTGGCCTGGTTCGAGGTCGCGGATGGGCGTGATTTGACGGCGGTCCTGATAGCGGACCGGCAGGAAGAAGAGGCAGTCCTCCAGGGTCTCTATCTGGCGGGCTCGAAGGTTCTTGGCCGTGACCGGGCCGACGCCTTTGATGGTCTGAATGGAGGCCTGCAGCCGGTTGAAGCTACCCTTGAGCACGCCCTGATGATACCCTCGGGCGGCCTCGGCGAGCAAGGTTTGTTGAGGCGCCATCCGGCGGCGAAACAAGCTGGGGACCTTGTTGACCTCCATCTTGATCAATGATAGGCTCAGCCGGCCGTGACCGTCGCTTTTGTGTACTCCCGGGCCTTCGAGCGGTTCGACTACGGGCCGGGCCACCCCATGCGCATTGAGAGGCTGCCCCTGACCGTGGCCCTGATGAAGGCCTACGGCCTGCTTGATCATCCTGACCTGAGGTGGATCAAGGCGGAGCCGGCCTCGGAGGCGGAGCTGCTCAGCTTTCATGATCCCGCCTATCTTGCCGCCTTGCGCCAGGCTGACAAGGAAGGCTTCCGGCCCGGCTTGATGGTCTTTGGGCTGGGGCCAGGAGACAACCCGGTCTTTCCAGGCATGTGGGATTGGTCCCGCCTCCTCGCCGGCGCCACCCTCCAGGCCTGCCGGGTCGTGGCCCAGGGAGAGGCCGAGATCTCGTTCAACATCTCCGGCGGCATGCACCACGGCCGCCCCAGGCGGGCCCACGGTTTTTGCTACGTCAACGATCTGGTCATCGCCATACACGAGCTCGTCGCCCGCGGCCTCAAGGTGGCTTACGTCGACATAGACGTCCATCACGGGGACGGCGTCCAGCAAGCCTTTTACGATTCAGACCGGGTTTTGACCATCTCCCTTCACCAAAGCGGCCTGACCCTCTTCCCTGGCACGGGCCGGGCCCGGGAGCAGGGCGAGGGCGCGGCGCGGGGCTGGGCGGTCAACCTTCCCTTTCTGCCCTACACCGACTCTCAAGTATATTTATGGGCCTTTGACCAAATTGTGCCGCCGCTCCTGAAGGCCTTTGAGCCTGCCTTTTTGGTGACCCAGCTCGGGGTCGACGGACTCTGCAGCGACCCCCTGGCCAACCTTTGTCTGACCGAAGAGGTCGTGGTTCACGTCTGTCGTTTCTTCAAGGGATTGGGGATTCCCTGGGCCGCCACCGGCGGCGGCGGCTACGACGTCGTCAACCCGGCCCGCTGCTGGGCCCTGGCTCTGGCTCAGATGCTCGGTCAGGAGCTGGACAATGAGTTGCCAAGTGATTTTCTTTTGATTATTAAAGAATTAGAGCCGGAGCGCCGGCGCCTGCGCGACGGGCCATGCCTGGTCAACGACTCGGCCAGGAGCCGGGCCCGAGCCGAGGCCGAGCGGGTCGTCGGGGTCATCAAGAGCCAGGTCTTTCCGATTCACGGGCTTTGAGCGTTGTCCCGAGCTGTCTTCACCTGCCAGATGTGCGGCCAGTGCTGCCACGGCCAAGGAGGCATCGTTGTCTCAAAGGCCGAGGTGAGGGCCATCTCGAAATATTTGGGCATAAGCCCAGATAAGTTCGAGGCCAGATACACCCTCGTGCGGCACGGGCGGCGGGAGATCGGCGTCAGCGCCCGGGGGGTCTGCCACTTTCTCGCTGAGGGCCGTTGCGCCATACATTCAGTC
>CAYXRH010000049.1:1307-16331 GCA_964466355.1 uncultured Thermodesulfobacteriota bacterium | reverse complement strand
ATGCAGGTCCGACCCGCCAGTGAAGAGACGTTGACGATGACCCCCTGGCCCTGGTCCTTCATCGGGCCGGCCACGGCCCGGCAGCACAGGTAGGGGCCGCGCAGGTTCACGGCCATGACCAGGTCCCACTCGGCCGGTTCGATGTCCATGAAAGCGCTCCGGCGCAGGACGCCGGCGCAGTTCACCAGAAAGTCGACGCGGCCCCAAGCGGCCAGGCACTCGGCGGCCATCCTGTCCACCTCATCCGCCGCGGACACGTCCGCGGCCTTGATGAGAGGTCGGACGCCGAGCGTCATCTCTATCTCTTGTCCCGCGGCCTCTAAACCGCTCTGGTTCACATCCACCAGGGCCAGGCCGGCTCCGCTCTGGGCCAGCGTCAGGGCCGCGGCCCGGCCGATGCCGCTGGCCGCGCCGGTGATGACGCCGCATCTGTCGTCAAGACGAAGCTGTTCGATCATGCCTCTTTCTCCCCTCCCAAGCAACTCTGTCCTCCGGCCCCAGAGTTAGGGCTTGTAAAGCCCAAAGAAGACGGCCGGTCCCAGAGACAACCAGGGCCAGAGGATGACAATGCTCAGTCCGATGGCCATGGCCAGGAACAACGGCGCCACGGCCACGGCCACTTTCTCCAGTCTCGTTCCGGCCAAGGAGGTGGTGACGTAAAGATTGACCGCCACCGGCGGCGTAAACTGGCCGATGGCCAAGTTAAAGCACATTACCACCCCGAACCACAAGGGGTCCCAGCCAAAATGATCCATGACCGGGATGAGGATGGGCAGGAGAATATAGAGAATGGACACGGCGTCGATGAGCATCCCGGCGATGAGGATGCAAAAATTGATGATAAAAATCATCATTCTGCCGGAATCAGACAGCGCCAGCAGGCTTGCGGCCAGGCGGTCGATGGATCCCAAAGCGTCGGCTGTCCAGGCGAAGAGACCGGCGAAGGCGACGATGAGCATGACCACGGCCGAGGCCACGGCCGCGTCGAGCATGAGCTGGTAGAGATCGCGCCACTTGACGGTGCGATAGATGACCATGCCCACCAGCAGCCCGTAAACCACGGCGATGATGGCCGCCTCGGTGGGTCTGAAGAGCCCGCCGTAGAGGCCGCCGAGGATGACCGCCGGGGCGATTAAGCCCCAGAAGGCGTCCTTGAGGGCTCGCCAGATCTCTTGGGGCGTGCCCCATCTCTCGCCGCCGTAGCCTCGCTTCCAGGAAATCAAAAAAGCCGGCACGATGAGGCTCAAACCCGCGATGAGGCCTGGAAAAATGCCCCCGGCGAACAGGGCCGGGACCAATGTTTTGGTGATGATGCCGTAAATAATCAAGGCGATGGAAGGCGGCACGATGATGGCCGTGGAGCCGCCGGCGGCGATGAGGCCGGCGGTGAAGGCGCGGTCATAGCCCCTGGACATCATGGCCGGGATGAGAACCGCGCCCATGGCCGCGGTGTCAGCCGGCCCCGAGCCCGAAACCCCGCCGAAGAAGACGCACACCAGCACGGCCACGATGGCCAATCCGCCGGGGATGGGCCCGACCAAAAGGCTGGCCAGATTGACCAGACGCCGGGAGATGCCGCAGCGCTCCAGAATGAACCCGGCCAGAATGAAGAAGGGAATGGCCAGGAGCGGAAACTTGGCGATGTTGGCGTAAAAGATCGGCGAGATGCCCAAAACGCCCAGGTCGTAAAGCCAAATGACCAGACAGGCCACCGAGCCCAGAGTCACGGCGATGGGCACGCCGGCCAAAAGAAGAACGATGAACAGGCCGAAAAGAACGACGCCTGGGTCCATCATTTCATCTCTCGAAGCCGGCTGAGCGTCTGGCGCGAAGCTTGGATGGCGCGGACGATGACCGACGCCCCGCCCACGGGGATGGCCAGGGTGTAGATGAACTGGGGCGCGTTCAAGGCCATGGACCGCGTGTCCAACACTATCTCGTCCGGGATGTGATGCTTAAGGCACAGATAGACCACGCTGAACATGGTGCCCACGGTGAGGCACAAAGACGAAGCCTCCAGCCAGCGCTGCGCGGTCAGGGGCAGCCGCTCCCGGATGAACATCAGGCCCAGGTGGGCCCCCCGCTTGAAGCCCACCGCGGCGCCGAGGAGGGTGATCCAGACCATCATCATCACCAGAAGCTCCTCGGTGTAGGCCAGGGCGTAGCCGAGATAGCGCGTCAGAAGGTTGGCGAAACCCAACACGGCCATGAAGGTCATCATGGCCACGCAGACCACTTCTTCGAGATTGGCGCCGAGCCAGCGAATTCTTCGATTCATCTTGAATGCGCACCATGTGGCGGGGCGGTCGGCAAGACCCGCCCCGCGCCTAAAGATTCGCCTCTACTGATTGGCTTCCACGGCGGCCACGGCGCTGTTGACGATGCTGACGCCGATCCTGGGCGTCCAATCATCCCAGACCGATTTGACCTTGTCCTTGAAGATCTTGAGCTGGGCCGGCGTGAGCTGGGTGACCTGCATGCCTTCGGCCTCCAGCTTCTTCAAGGCGGCCATGTCGCCGGTGAGGCCCTGGCGCGCCTGGTCCAACTGCCAGGCCAAGGCCTTGTCCGCCGCGGCCCGCATCATCTTTCGATCCTCCAAGGAGAAGCTGTCCCAGGTCTTTTTGCACACGCCCAGGATGAGGGGGTCAATGGTGTAGTGCCACACAGTGATGTACTTGTGATACTGGAAGATCTTGTAAGGGATGATGACCACGTTGATCGGGTTCTCCTGGCCGTCCACGGTGCCCTGTTGGAAGGCTGTCTGGGCGTCGCCCCAGTTCATCAGCACTGGGTTGGCCCCCAAAGCCCTCATGGCGTCCTTGAATATGGGCGAACCGACCACCCGGATCTTGAGGCCCTCTAGATCTTTGGGCGAAGTGATGGGCCTGACCCGGTTGGTGATCTCCCGAAATCCGTTCTCGCCCCAGCCCAAGGAGATGACGCCGGCCTTCTCGATCTGGGCCAGGATCTTCTTACCGGCGTCGCCGTTCTTGACCGCGTCGAGGGCCTCGTAATTGGGGAACAGGAAGGGCATGGAGAAGATGTTGAGGACCTTCATCTGGGGCGACCAGTTTATGGTCGAACCCAGGGCAAAGTCAGCCACGCCTTGTCTTAGGAGCATGAACTCGTTGGTCTGTTTGCCGGCGAAGAGCTTGCCGGCAAAGTAGCATTTGATGTTGATCTTGCCTCCTGATGCCGCCTTGACCTCGTCGGCGAACTTCTGGGCCGCCTGGCCCCAGCTTGAGGCCGGGGCGACGACCAAGGACAGCTTGTATTCACCTTTGTAACCAGCCTGGGCCGGCGAGCCGGCGGCGACGATGAACAGACAAACCAAGACGATCCAAAGGCTCCTTCTCATAACTACCCTCCGTCTAGAGTGCAGGTTAAATAAAGAAACCCACTCTTAAGCGCCTCAAAATTAGTTCCCAGGCCTCAACATCCTCTCTTCCACTCCGTCTCCCTGCTAGGAAGGTAAACCACAAGGCGACTCTCCACGGTGGAATTATTGTCGGGAAAAAAGCCAGGCGTCCGCCTGGACATGCATTCTGAGCAGAGAAAACTGGACCAGGCAACCCCTCCCTCGCTCGTCATTGAGCCTGATCAACGACCCGGATCGATGTGTATACGTATACATGATTTTCTTGTATACGTATACAAGGAGTAATGGTCATGTCAAGGGAAAAATCCCTCCGGCCCGCGATGAGCCAGCGATGGCACATGAAGACGATTCGTTTCGCTCGCCGCCGCCGAGCCTGGAGCTGGAGCCTTGCCCGTCAGGCGCGGGGGTGGTAAACAATAACTGAGCCCTGACGCTGTCGCTCCAACCCAGGCATCGGCTTCTTGAAGCATCGTCGGCTGAAAAGTTAGCGGAGGCGAAGAGTGGACCAAGGAATCAAAACAGCCTTAAAGGACATCGTCGGCCCTGAGAGCTACACCGACAACCTGATTGACTTGGTTTCTTACTCCTACGACGGCGGCGAGCACTGGCACCGGCCCGAATGCGCCCTGTGGCCCCTCTCCACGGCGCAAATATCCAAGGTTCTGGCCTTGGCCGACAAACATAAAATTCCGCTGACCACTCGTGGCGCCGGGACCGGCATCTGCGGCTCGGCCGTGCCCGTGGCCGGCGGCATCGTCTTGGACGTCTCGCGCATGAACAAGATCCTCGAAATCAGCGTCCTCGACCGCCTGGCCGTGGTTCAGCCGGGCGTGGTCTACGCTGACCTGCAAAAGGCTCTCGAGCCCCACGCCTTCTCCTTTCCGCCAGATCCGGGCTCGTCCTCGGTCTGCACCGTCGGCGGAAACGTGGCCACCAACGCCGGCGGCATCAGGGGGGCTAAATACGGCACGACCAAGGACTACGTCCTCGCTCTGGAGGTGGTCTTGGCCGACGGTCGCGTGATGCGCACCGGGGCCAAGACCATGAAGTCCTCTTCTGGCCTGGATTTGACCCGGCTTTTCGTCGGCTCTGAAGGAGCCCTCGGCGTGATCACTGAAATCACGCTCAAAATCAACCCCAAACCCACGGCCACGGCCACGGCCATGGGCCTCTTCGATTGTCTCGAAGACGCGGCCACGGCCGTCAGTCAAGTCATGAGCTCAGGCATCATCCCCAGCGTCATGGAGATCATGGGCCGCTATCTCATCCAGGCCATAAACGAAAACACTGACTTGAACCTGCCCGAAGTGGACACCATGCTCCTGGTCGAGACCGACGGATTCACCCAGGTTGAGGCCGACTTTCAGATGGCGCGGGTGGTCGAGATATTCAAGGAAAATAAAGCCAGAGAGGTCAAAATGGCCGAATCGGCCACCCAGGCGGCCGAGCTGTGGACCGCCCGCAAGTCAGCCTACCCCGTGGTGGCCCGCCTCAACAACGGCATCATCGTCGAGGACGTGACGGTGCCCATGTCCAAGCTGTCCGAGCTGATGCGGGGCTTCAATGAATTAATTGATAAATATCAAATAAAGGTAGCTACTTGCGCCCACGCCGGCGACGGCAATTTCCATCCTTTGATCACTTTTAACGCCCAGGACGAACAAGAGGTCAGGCGCGTTCACGAGGCCGTGGCCGAGTTGTTCAGGCTGGCCATCGCCTTGGGCGGCACCCTCACCGGCGAACACGGCATCGGCCTCTCCAAGGCCGAGTTCATGCCCCTGGAGCACGACCCGGTGGCCCTGAACATGATGCGGGCCGTCAAAAAAACCTTTGATCCCAACAACATCTTGAATCCTGGCAAGCAATCCCTGACCTGAGCGGCCTGGCTCAAACCAACGGCGGGGAGGATCGTGTCGTTTTGCCACAATCAAAACAGCCTCTGGGCCGTGTGGCGATGTTCAACAAACATCCCTCAAAGCGACGCACTTCAGGTCATCCTTTTAATATAACTATATTTTTCATGTTATTAAGCCCTTGAACCCTCCTGGGCCTGTGTCGCTCCGCCGCAGTTATCCCCAAAAGACCTGACCGGCTCGTTTGAAGAATCATCCATCATTTTCTTTTATTATCAATATATTATAAAAAATAGTTTCCTCCAGGGACCCTTCGGCTCGAATCCTGCTCAGGAAGAGTGAGCAAAGAATCATGAGCGGCATCGCCCGAGAGGAGGGAGAACATGACCAAGACCGAGAAGCACACCAGGCCGATCGTTTTTGACATGACCGCCAATCAGTGCGTCTGGGCCAAGGCCGGCGTGGTCAAGCCGACTTTGTGTCTCAACGCCTTTGACTGCACCACCTGCCCCTTGGACAAAAAGATCCAGCAGGACATCGCCGCGGGCAAGCTCAAGGACGCCCAGGGCCGGCCAGCGGTGAGCTGGCGCGACCCCGCATACTGGGTCAAGCTCTCTCAGAACCAGAAGAAGTGCCGCCACATGCTCACCGGCCGGGTGCCGGTCAAATACTGCACCAACGCCTTCAACTGCGCCAAGTGCCCCTACGACGAACTCATCGAACAAGAGGATCTTCTCGAGCCGGCCAACGGCGTGGGCTGGGAGGTGATCTCCGGCTTCGCCCTGGCGCAAAACTATTACTACCACCGCGGCCACGCTTGGGCCCGGGTGGAGTACGGCGGTCGGATTCGGGTCGGCCTGGACGACTTTGCCCTGCGCCTGGTCGGCCCGGTGGATGAGTTCAAGCTGCCCGAGCTGGGGGCGGTCACCCGGCAGAGCGAGCCCGAGGTGGGCCTGGCCCGCGGCGAGCTGCGGGCCGAAACGTTGAGCCCAGTAGAAGGGGTCGTCGTCGCCCGCAACCCCAAGGTCCTCGAAAGGGCGGCCACGGCCAACCAAGATCCGTATCAGGACGGCTGGCTGATGGGCATCCAGCCGACAAAGCTCAAAACAAACCTGCGTAACCTGCTCTTTGGCGAGGAAAGCGCGGCCTGGATGGAGGAGGAGTCTGGACGACTTTCAGCCATGGTGGCCAAGGAGACGGGCCACGCCCTGGCGGCCACCGGCGGTCGTATCGTGGACGACATCTACTCTCAAGTGCCCGAGTTGAGCTGGGAGCGATTGGTGAGCGAGTTTCTGCTGACCTGAGGCCGCGACGGCGTTAAATGGGCCGGGCTTCACCCGGCCCGGCCCGTGAGGCGGCGACGCCGCCAGGCCAGCTCCTGTTCGCAGGCCGGACACAAGGTCATGCTCAGGGAATCCAACTGATCCACCGCCAGCGAGAAGCGCATCAGACACCCGGACGTGCGGCAGTGGCTGAGCCCCAAAACGTGGGCCGCCTCGTGAAGAACCACCTTGGCCAAGCGCTCGTAGAACCGGGCCTGAGAGACCCGAATTCCGGCGGCGTCATGGCCGAGGCGGTGGAGCGAGACGACCGCCGCTCGCCCCTCGACCTGGGCCTCGCCGTAGACATAGGTCAGAATCGGCAGGCACAGGTCGCCGTTCATGAGGCCCAATCTGATCTTGTGGGGCGTTGCATCCTCGGCCAAGGCCTTGAGGATCAACCCGGCGTCGTACTGGCGCCGGGTGGGGATGAGGGCGTACTCTGGTTCGGGCCAGGGCGGCGTCACCTCGGTGGGCAAGCCCAAAACGGCCTGGAGGTGGGCCGCGGTCACGGAAAGGGCCACCTCGTCCAGGCGTCCCAGGGGAACGACCGCCACCACGGCTGATTTCGACTTGCCGCGGTCCTCTTTGTTTTCGGATGAGTGCTGAGGGGCCTGGGGCGACATGGCGCCGGCCTCACCGCGGCCGGACCAGACCGTGCCTTTTCATGCGCCGGGTGAGGGTGACCCGATCAATGCCCAAAACCCTGGCCGCCTGGCTGACGTTCCACTGGCAAGCTTCCAGGGTCCGCCGGATGTGATTCACCTCCACCTCGGCCAGGGAGGCGGCGCCGGGGGTGGCCTCGGCTTCGGGCGTCAGAAAGGTCAAAGTCTCAACGCCGATTTGTCTTTCGCGGCCGATGACGACCGCTCTTTCGATGACGTTGCGCAGCTCGCGGACGTTGCCCGGCCAGGAGTAGGCCGTAAGAACGCTGAGCGCCTCCTCGGTCAGACCCTCCACCCGCCGTCCGGTCTCTTTGGCGAAGCGGTCCAGAAAGTAATGGGCCAGGAGGCCGATGTCCTCGTCGCGCTCTCTCAAAGGCGGGACGTGGATGGAGATGACGTTGATCCGATAATAAAAATCCCGCCGGAACTTGTCCGCCTTGACCAGGGAGGGCAGATCGCGGTGGGTGGCGCAGATGAGGCGGAAGTCGCTCTCGATGGGTTGAGAGCCGCCGACGCGGAAAAAAGTGCGCTCCTCTAAAACCCGAAGCAGATCGACCTGCATCTTGGGGGAGATTTCTCCGACCTCGTCCAGAAAAAGGGTTCCCGCGGCGGCCATCTCCAGCCGCCCTCGCCGGGCCTTGATCGCTCCGGTAAAGGCGCCGCGCTCGTGTCCGAAGAGTTCGCTCTCCAAAAGGCTCTCGCTCAGCGCGCCGCAGTTGATGGCCACAAAGGGGCCGAAGGCCCGCTGCCCCCGGGCGTGGATGGCCCGGGCGACCAGCTCCTTGCCGGTGCCCGTCTCTCCGGTGATGAGTACCGGAACCTCGGTGGCGGCGACGTCTTCGATCACGGCGAAGACCCGCCTCATGGCCTCGGATTGGCCGACCAGATCTTCAAACACGGCCTGGTCATACTCGGCCAGCCGAGCCCTGAGGGCCTCGTTTTCGTCCAGGAGAGCCTTTTGCTGGGCCACCCTGTCGATGAGGAGGACCAAATGCTCTGGGTCAAACGGCTTGAGAAGATAATCGCTCGCCCCCAGCTTCATCGCCTCCACGGCTGATTCAATGGACCCGTAGGCGGTGATCATGATGACCATCACCCGGGGGTGCTCCTTCTTGACCCGCCTCAAGACCTCCAAGCCGTCCAGGCCCGGCATCTTTATGTCCACCAGAAGCAGTTCGAACAAGTCCGCTTCCAAGGCGTCCAGGGCTTGCCGCCCGCTGGCGGCGACCTCGACCCAGTGCCCGTCCTTGACCAGCCAGGCCGAAAGGGATTCCCGCATGGCCTCTTCGTCGTCGACCACCAGTATCTTCAAGGTCCGGCTCACGGCCGCACCTCCGCCTCAAATCGGCCGGAGCCGGCCGGAAGGGTGAGGCGAAAAGTGGCCCCCTGACCCGGCTCGCTGTGGACGCTTATCTCGCCCTTGTGGTCCTTGATGATGCCGTAGACCATGGACAATCCCAGACCGACGCCCCGGCCTTCGGGCTTGGTGGAAAAAAAAGGCTCAAAGATGTAAGGCATGTTTTCGGGCGAGATGCCCTCGCCAGTGTCCGCGACCTCCAGCCAGACCCAGGCTCGTTCGTCACGCCCCCCCCGGATGCTCAGGCGGCCGCCGAGGGGCATGGCCTCCAAGGCGTTGAAGACGAGATTGGTCAGGCACTGCTGGATCTGGGTGTAATCCCCCCAGATTTTTAAGGGCGTCGAAGTCAGCTCCACCTTCAACTCAACGTTGGACAGCTCCATCTGGTGCTGGGTGAGGACTATTATCCGCTCCAAAAGTGCCTCCAGGTCGATGAGCCGCGGCTCCTTCGAATTCAGACGTGAAAAGGCGAGCAGGTTGTTGACGATCTTGCCGCAGCGCTGGGCCTCGCGAACGGTCAGATCAAGGTGCTTTTCAAAGGCGGCCAGGTCTTCATCAGAGGGCCGCCCTTCTTGAATCGTCTTCAATATGAGCTTGGTGAAGTTGATGATCGAGGCGATGGGATTGTTTATTTCGTGGGCCACCGAAGCGACCAGCTTGCCCAAGGCGATGAGTTTGTCTTCCTGGACCATGCGGGCCAGGTCGTCCTTGATAGCCCGGGTGCGGCGTTCAAACTTGTCGCTCAGCTCGGCGGTGATGTCCCGGAAGACCTCCAAAACCTCCACCACCTCCCCTTCCCGATTGAGGATGGGATAGGTGGAGACGTCACAAAAGAGGCTTTCTTGACCGTGGCGGGCGTGCTCATGGATGGCGTGGGCCTCCTGGCCGGTGGCCATGGTCTGCTTCATCGGGCAGGGCGTCTCCGGGGAGTCGCAGGGGGCGATGGCCTGGTGGGAGAGCTGAAAACAGAAGCGACCCTGAACCTCCTCCCTGCTCACTCCGGCCATTTTGAGGGCTGTTTCGTTGGCCCAGATGATCCGGTAATCAGGGTCCAGAACCATGACTCCTTCACTGGTCGCGCGGAGCATGGCCTGGGAAAGCGACCGCACCACGCTGATCTCGTTCTCCTGCTGCCTGAGGCGCAGGCCGTAGGACACGAAACCCTCGACGATCTCCTGAAACAGGCGCGAGGTGGTGTAATCCAAGACCCTCACCGCGTCCGGCTTTTCGGTCATCAGCTTGCGCCACAGACTTTCCGAGCCGCTCAAGTCAATGATCAACTCCAACTCCTTTATGTTGAACAGCTCGCGGTAATCCGTGGTCACGAAAATGCCCCGCTTCTGGGCGTGGACAAAGCCGACCGCCTCGGGGTCGCGATCAGCCACGCCGACGACCTTGACGTCCAGGCCGTGGAGCCGCTCGGACTCCAGAATCTGGAGGAGCGACAGGCAGCGCCGGCCGCCGCCGGCGATGGCGATCTTGGTCCTGGGGGCCAGTTCTTGGGCCTGGCTTGGCATATTCTTAAGTCCCCTAAAACCGAGCCAGAGGCCCGGCCGTCTCAAGCCTCATCAGCACCCTCTTGATCCCCACTCCTCTCAAAAACCCCTCAGGCTCGACGATTCGACGCCTCGAATCAAACCTTCAAGGCTCGTGAGCCCGCTTTTTAACGCCCCGGATTTAAACACCTCGGCAAGTCAGGCCGCCGCGAGATAATGGGCCCTTTCGAGCTCTTGAAGCCCTTTAAAGGCTTCAGACCGGCTCGTAGTAGCAGCGCTTGGGCGAGATCACGGCGCCCTTCTTTTTGAGGGCGTTGATGATCTTGGAGACTTCCTTGCTTTCCAGGCCAGTGGCTTTGGCCACGTCACCGGGTCGAAGAGGTTTGCCAGCCTTTTTCATCGCGGCGAGGACCTTTTTCTCGTCGTCAGCCATTTTCTCCTCCCCAAAGAGCATTCATCCGGCCCCAGAGGGCTGTGGTGGGAAATTCAGCACCTCAAAACTCTCTTATCCTTAGCAAGCCCTGGCGAGTCGGTCAACTTCAACCAGCCCGGCCACAGGCGCCGTGAGGCCCCAGACAACCGATGACGCGGGAACCGGACCAGGTTGTGGCGCCGGGTTCAGGCTAAAAACACTTTTGCCCTTGACTTGGCCGGGCTTTTGTGGCCTTCTATTTTCTTTTTCATAACCGGCCGCGCCAAGGAGAACAGTTTTTATGCCCCCCGAAAAAGCGACCATTCTTCTCGACGGCGAGCAGATGGCGAGCGTCATCGACCGCTTGGCCGACGACGTCGCTCGAAACCACAACCACGACTCTCATCTCGTCCTCATCGGCATCCGCACCGGCGGGGCCTTTCTGGCCCATCGCCTCAAAGCCCTTCTGGATGAAAGACTGGACCTCGAACTGCCTTGCGGCATCATCGACATCAACCTCTATCGCGACGACTGGACCCGCGTGGCCGTCCGCCCCCGGGTGGGCAAGACCGAGGTCTCCTTTTCCATCGACGACAAGGACGTCTTGCTGGTGGACGACGTCCTCTACACCGGCCGGACCATCCGGGCGGCCCTTGACGCGCTGATCGATCTCGGTCGCCCCCGGCGCATCGAGCTGCTCGTCCTCGTGGACCGGGGCCACCGCGAACTGCCCATCTGCGCTGATTTCGTGGGCTTGAGCACACAGACCGCCCGGGACGATCTGGTGGACGTCCGCCTCGAGGAGCACGACGGGATCGACGAAGTCAGCCTGGTCAAGAGCACGCGCCCCTGAACCCTTGACAGGCCTCACCCGCCCCGTATATAAGCAAAATTGCAGATTTCGCGTGTTTATCCGCTTTCCCAGGATGAACACGCCGAGTCTGAGGCGAAGGGGTCTGAATTGGGCTTAGGATTCAAGGGACTTTAAGTTCGCTCGGACAGAGAGATGCTCAAGGAAGGGACGGCCAATGAGCGATTTCGAGCCCAAGATGGTGGCCTTCTTGTGCAACTGGTGCTCCTACGGCGCGGCTGATCTGGCCGGGGTGAGCCGCATGGGCTACCCCCCGAACTTCAGGGTGGTTCGCATCCCCTGCACCGCCCGCATGAGCCCCAAGTTCATTTTAAAAGCCTTTCTTAACGGGGCCGACGGCGTCTGGGTCTCGGGATGACACCCGGGCGACTGCCACTTCATTAGTGGCAACATGTTCGCCCGGCGGAAGTTTTCCGCCGTCAAAAGCCTTTTAGAGTACATGGGCTTGGAGCCGGGGCGACTGCACTTCTCCTGGATCTCCTCGGCCGAAGCCGACAAGTTCGTTTCCACGGCCAAGAAGGTCATCGAGGCGGTCCGCGCCCTGGGCCCGGCCGGATATTTTAAAAAAGCACCTCTAGGCCCCGCGGAGCCTGAGAGCAAGGTGGCTTGATGATGGAGGAAATCGTCCACAAGATCCGCCAAACGGCCAAGGAGCTGCTCAGCCAAGGCAAGGTCCAGGCCGTCTACGGCTTCGCCCAAAGCTCCCAACCCATGGGTTGCCGGCCCTACATCGCCCGCACGCCCGAGGAGGCGGACAACCTGTGGTGGGATGACTTCTGCACCGTCAACCTGGCCAACTTCATCCCCCGGCGAAGCGATCAAAAATTCGCCGTGGTCGCCCAGGGATGCGTCTCCCGCAATCTGGTCGTCCATCATCAGGAAAACCAGATCAACCTCAAAGAACAGGTCGTCGTCCTGGGCGTGCCGTCCAGGGGCATGCTCGACGCCGAAGCGATCCGACGGGCCGTGGGCAGCCCTGAGATAATCGACGTCGCGCTCAACAACGAGGAGGTCCTGGTCAAAGGCCAGGGCTTTGAAAAAAGGCTCAAGCGCGAGGAGGTCCTGCGGGACGCCTGCCGGACCTGCCGCCACCCCAACCCGGTCGTGTGCGATATCCTCATGGCCCCGGAGAGGCCCGAGCGGCCAGAGATGGACAAGGACGCCCGGGTGCGCCACATCGAGGCCATGCCCCCTCATGAGCGGCGGGATTACTTCCGCAGCCTCTTCGCCCGGTGCATCCGCTGCTACGCCTGCCGCAACGTCTGCCCCTTGTGCTACTGCCAGCTCTGCTTTGTCGACGAGAACCGGCCGCAGTGGCTGGGCAAATCCACTGCAGAGGCTGACACGCTGGTCTTCCATTTCCTGAGGGCCTTTCACTGCGCCGGTCGGTGCACTGACTGCGGCGCCTGCGAGTCGGCCTGTCCGGTGCACATTCCGGTCAGGCTCCTGACCCGGAAGCTGGAGAAGGACATCCAGGAGGCTTACGGCTACGAAGCCGGCCTGGACATCGAGGCCACGCCGCCGCTGAGCGTGTTCAAGCCCGATGATCCGGGCGAGTTCATCATGTGACGGCTGGCTGGCTGAAGGTGGGAAGGATGAGCGAACTGATCTTGAAAAAGGCCGACCTGGAAGCTTTTCTGACCGCCTTGGGCCAGACGTACGAGGTCTTCGCCCCGGCCCCAGTGGAGGGCGAGGCCTTTTATGATTATAAAAAATATCAGGGCGGGCCGCCGCCCCTGGAAAAGGTCCGCCCCCGCCTCTCCATAAAGAAATTCTTTCATCCCCAGCAGGAGTTGATGTTCCGCTACACCACTGATCCTAAGGCCGAGGCGTGCAACATCCTCGAGCCGATCCTGCCCGCGGGCCAAAGGGTCCTCTTTGGGGTCAGCTCCTGCGACGCCCGCTCCGTGGTCTTGAACGGCCTCGTCTTTGTCAATGACCCGACCAATCCCCACCAAGACCCTTATTACAAGGCCCGCTGGGACGAGACCGTCTTGATCGGCTGGGGCTGCGACCAGCCCTGCGTCACCTGTTTCTGTCACGCCGTGGGCGGACATCCCTTTGGCGAGGAGGGCCTCGACGCCATCCTGACCGACCTGGGCGACCGGCTCGTGGTCAAGGTTCTGACCGACAAGGGGGCCCAGGCTCTGAAGCTGGCCGACTTGTCTGAAGCGCCGCCAACCGACAAAGAAAAAGCGGCCGAGGTGGCTCAAAAGGCCAGGGAAGCCATGCCCGGCGGGCTGAAGCTGGGTCAGCCGGCCAGCCAGAACCTGATGGCCCTTTTTGAGCTGCCGCTGTGGGAGGAGACGGCGGCGCGGTGTCTCAACTGCGGCATCTGCACCTATCTCTGCCCGACCTGCTACTGCTTTGACCTCCTTGACGAGACCCAGGGCCGCGACGGCGTGCGGTTCAGGATCTGGGACTCGTGCATGTACCCTCTTTACACGCTTCACGCCTCGGGCCACAATCCGCGGCCGACCAAGACCGAGCGCCTCCGGCAGCGCTTCATGCACAAGCTCAAGTATTTCCCGGACCGGCACGGCACCAAGGTCTCTTGCGTGGGCTGCGGCCGGTGCATCGTCCACTGTCCGGTCAACATCGACATCCGGGAGGTCGCCGCCCGGATGAAGGCAAATTAGCGGTGCCGGCTTCAGGAGATTCAGCGGTGAGGAATCCATACCAGCCCTACGCGGTGCGCATCGAGGACGTCATCGTCGAGACCACGGACAAGGCGCTCAGGTCTTACAAGCTGGTCTTTGTAAACCCCGAAGACGAACGGGCCTTCCAGTACACCCCGGGGCAGTTCGCCGAGCTTTCGGTGGCTGGCCAGGGCGAGATACCCATCGGCATCGCCTCATCGCCCACCGAGCCAGGCCACCTGCTCTTCACGGTCAACCGCATCGGCGCGGTGACGACCCATCTCCACAACATGGCCCCTGGCGAGGTCATGGGCGTGCGGGGCCCTTTGGGCAACTGGTACCCTTTTGAGGACATGAAAGGTAAAAACGTTCTCATCATCGGCGGTGGTTACGCCTTCACCACCCTCCGCGCGACCATCGTCTACCTCTCGGATGAGGCCCACCGCCGGGATTACGGCAAGATCACCGTCATCTACGGCGCCCGGGAGCCAGGGCTTTTGCTCTACAAGGACGAGCTGAAATCCTGGGAGGGCCGCGACGACATCGACACTTTTTTCACCGTGGACCGGGAATTTCCGGGCTGGGACGGTCTGGTCGGCTTCGTGCCGACCATCACCGAGCAGCACTGCCCCCCGGCCGAGGACACCTTTGCCCTGGTCTGCGGCCCGCCGATCATGATCCGCTTCACGCAGCCGGTTCTGGAAAAGGCCGGCTTCCCGCCGGAGCGGATCATCATGTCTTTAGAGAACAGGATGAAGTGCGGCTTCGGGCTGTGCGGCCGGTGCAACATCGGCAACAAGTACGTCTGCAAGGACGGCCCGGTCTTCAGCCAGGCCGAGCTCAATCAGCTGCCCAAGGAGTATTGACGGCCCATGGGGCCGAGTCCGGATAGGTAACCTAAAGGGTTGATCCGGCTTAAGGGGTTTGCCGGATCGACCCTGAACCTTTTGACTCGAAACCGTCTATTCATTGGGGAGACGGCTTCGATCCGGGGATCGGGGGGGCGAAAGGAAAGGAAAGAGGATGTCAGAGC
>CAYXRH010000049.1:0-1297 GCA_964466355.1 uncultured Thermodesulfobacteriota bacterium | reverse complement strand
GAGGCCAAGCTCAGTGGCGGAGATAAAAAGCACCCTGGATCTGGTCATGGAGCGCACCGCCGGCCTGAGAGCCGACGAGGAGGAGCTGGCCCTCAAGCGGGCGGAAGAGGAAGAGAAGCGGGCCCAAGGTCTGGCCTTGAGGCTTCAGGAGGGCAGTTTGAGGCTCAAGGACCTTGACCGCGAAGTGGCCGAGGCCGGGCCAGAGGACGAGAAGCGCTTTCGCCGCCTCATCGCCTGGCGCCTCGTCGCCCTGGAGGATCTGGCGCGGCTGAACAACGGCCGTTTCAAGCAAAACCTGAGAGCCTGCCTCCACGATGAGATCGAGGCCGTGTGGCCGCTCCTCGAAAGGGCCCGCGGCGATTACCTCGCGGAGCTTTCGCGCCAGGAGGCGGCGAGCCTCGAAGCCTTGCGCGCCGAGCTGGCCGCCCAAGGCATCAGGGGCTCGGCATTGAAGCTCAAGCCAAAGGCCGAGGTGGATCAAGGACCCTTCAAGGCAGCCATTGAGGCGAAACTCGTCTCGACGCCCCTTAGATCCAGCTAAAGTAGGCCTGCTCAATGAACTGGAAGTTGCGCTCGACCGCTTCGCGGCCCTGGACCGGGTCGCCGTGGCCGGAGAGGATCAGCTCCACGTCCAGGGCGGCCATGCGTTTGATGGACTCCTTCAAGAGCTTGCCGTCCCCGCCCGGAAAGTCGGTCCGCCCGACCCCCTGGTTGAAGATCAAGTCTCCGGAGAAGAGGACCTTTCTGGCCGGCCAGTAAAAACAGACGTGCCCCGGGGCGTGTCCTGGGGTGTGAAAGACCTGGAGCTCAACTCCGTCCACGCTCAACTGGCCTTCATCCAGGTTGAGGTCGACGCGGTAGCGGGGCAAGGGCATGCCCAGCATCCGGGCGAAGTCCTGGCCGGTCTTTTCTAAAAAGGCCTCCTCCGCGGCGTGGAGGGCGATCTTGGTTTCGGGGTTTTCCAAAAAGAGCTCCACCGCTTCAAAGTGGTCGGGATGGGAGTGGGTGATCAGGAGCAGGTCCACCGCCCGCCAGTCCAGCCCGTCCCCGACCATGCCTCTTTCGACGTGGCTGAAAAGGTGCCGGTGGCCGGGGTCGATCAGAATCCGGCCCGTGGCGCCGAGAAGGCAGGTGTTGCAGTTGTTCTCCGTGAAGCTGGTCCAAGGGTAGTAGTGGAGGTCGTCAAATATCTTCATCCGCCATCTCCCTGATTTTCATGAGACTGTGGCAAAGCCACATTTTGGTTCGAGGACCAGGCGCCAGGTTTTCGAGAAGCGCAGCATGTGAAGGTAATATG
>CAYXRH010000048.1:11089-16400 GCA_964466355.1 uncultured Thermodesulfobacteriota bacterium | reverse complement strand
GCCCTGGTTCGCCCCCTGAGGCGGCCCCCAGGGGGAATCTTCGGGCTCTTTTTTTGATAAAAAGGGCGAAGAGATCTCAGCCCTGGCCGCCGAACTTGACCTTGGGGGCCTCCTGATCGGCCGCCGGAGCCTCGAACGGCGTGGCCCGCTCAAAGCCGAAGAGGGAGGCGTAGATGTTGCCGGGGAAGCGCCTGACCTGGAGGTTGTACTGCCTGACCGCTTCGTTGTAGCGCCGGCGTTCGGTGGCGATGCGGTTCTCGGTGCCGGCCAGCTCGTCCTGAAGCTGGATGAAGTTCTGGCTGGCCTTGAGTTCAGGGTAGCGCTCCACGACCACCAAGAGCCGTCCCAGGGCGGCGGTGAGCTGGTTGTTGGCCTCGATGGTCTGGGGCACCGTCTGGGCCTGGCCGACCTTGGCCCGGGCCTCGGTCACGGCGGTGAGGACCTCCTTTTCGTGGGCGGCGTAGCCCTTGACCGTCTCGACCAGGTTGGGGATGAGGTCGGCCCGGCGCTTGAGGACGTTTTGGACCTGGGCCCAGGCCGTCTTGACCGCCTCGTCGGCCGTGACCAGGGCGTTGTAGCGGGAGCAGGACTGAAATCCGAAGATGATGACCACGGCTAAAATGACGCCGATGGCTATCTTGGCCGCTTTGCTCATGGCTTGCTCTTATCCTCCTTGAGGCGTCCAGCGGTCTATTTTAGCCGCCGCCTTGGTGATGACGGTTAGATAACGCCCCAAGAGTTGCCTGACGCGCCCTCGGGGCGGCTTGGGCGTTTCCCTGAGACGCCACAGCTCCTCCAAAACGGCCGCGTCGGCCAGCCCGAGCTGCCTGGCCCCCTCGGCCAGGACTTGAGGAGCGCTCAGCCGGCCGGTCTCCTGGCCCAAGAGATGGAGCACCCCTCTGAACACGGCCGCGAAAGCCTTGAGCGAGGCCAAGGCGGTGTGGCGGAGGTCCTCCTCGCGGCCGCCGGCGGGCCGGGCCCGCGCCCGGCGCACGCAAAGCGTGGCCGGCCGCGCCCGCTCACACTGCAGGCGGAGGTGGGCCGGGTCGATGTCAATGTCAACCAGGGGATCGGGCCCGAAAATGGTCCGGTGGCGCAGCTTCATGTCCAGAAATTCCAGGGGAAAGGAGTCCAAAGAGCGGTCGATCTCCTCCTGGGTGACGACCAGGGGCGCGGCGACGCGCTTCTGGCGCCAGTTGTCCTGGTACGCGGCCAAGGCGGCCAATCGCTCAAGGCCCTTGGGCTTGACCACCACCAGCAGGTTCAAATCAGACAGCCCGGGCTTGAACTCCGGCCCGGCCGCCGAGCCGTAGAGCACCACGGCCTCAAGCTCCTGGCCGAATGAGGTCTTGATCTGATCGAGCACCAGGGAGAGAATCTCCTCGGGCTTGCGCGTGGTTTTAAACATGGCCGCTCCTCGATCTCAAAAGCTTCCGCTCACCCCGCCGCCGCCGGACATGCCGCCCCCGAAGCCGCCGAAACCGCCGCCGAAGCCGCCGAAGCCGCCGGAATAATGACCACCCCGCCCCGAGCCCATCATGGCCCCCAAAAAGAGCCAAGGCCAGATGCCCCCCCGGCCGCGCCGGCGGCGGGCGAAGACGAAGAAAAGAAGCAAAAGGGCGAGCAGGCCCACCGGGAAGCCGGTCGCCTTTTTGCCGGACGGCCGCGGCGCCGCCTGGGCCGGTTGGCCGCTGAGCTTCACCCCGGCGTCCTGGGCCAGCACGGCGGCGATGGCCTTGAGGCCGTTCTCGAAACCCGGCCCGAACTGGCCCTGCTTGAAGTAAGGCAGGATGTACTCATCGCGGATGCGGCCCAGCTTGCCGTCGGGTAAAACCCCCTCCACGCCGTAGCCCGTTTCGATGCGAAACCGCCGCTCCTTCAAGGCCACCAGAAGAAGAACGCCCTTGTCCTCGCCCTTTTTGCCGACGCCCCAGGCGCTGAAGAGCGCGGTGGCGAAGGTCTCGATGTCGCGGCCGCCGGTGGTGGCAAAGGTGGCCACCACCAAGGAGACCTCCGTCTTTTCCAGAACCTCCTCGGCCAAAGCGGTCATGCGGCTCCGGGACTCGGGCGGGATGATGTTGGCGAAGTCGTTCACCGCTCCCTTGGGCGGCGGGAAGTCCAAGGCCCAGCCGGAGGAGACAGCGGCCAAGACCAGCCAGAGCGCCAGGACCGCGGCTAGAATGAACTGGCCGGAGCGGATGGCCCAGCGGGCTTTTTTCACAAGCCCTCCCTGGCCATCTCCTGAATCAGCTCCTTTTGGCGGCTCGAAATTTTTTTGGGGATCTGGATCTTGGGCTGGACAAAAAGGTCTCCGTGGCCCCTGGCCGTGAGCCTGGGCAGGCCCTGGCCCTTGAGGCGGAGCTTCTGACCGGGCTGGGTTCCGGCCGGGATCTTGACCGAGAGGGTTTTGCCCTGCAGGGTCGGCACGTCCACCGTGGCCCCCAAAACCGCGTCCGAGAAGCGGATCGGCCACTCCAGGTAGACGTCGTCCCCTTGCCGGGTGAAGATTTTGTCCGGCACGACCTTGACCTGGATCAGCAGATCCCCGGGGGGACCGCCGGCCTGACCGGGCTGCCCCTTGCCCCTGAGACGAAGCTTCTTGCCGCTGTGGATGCCGGCCGGAATCTTGACCGAGACCCTCTCCTGGCGGCCTTCGGGGCGGGGGAAGGCGACGATCTTCTCGGCGCCGTGAAAGACTTCGGACAGGGTGACGGGCATCTCGTAAAGAATGTCCTGACCGCGGCGGGGCGCGGCGCGGCCCTGGCCGAAGTCGCGGAACTGGGTGGTGAAGTCAAAACCGCCTCGCGCTCCCCGGCCGCCGAAGCCGAAGAGACGGCTGAAGATGTCCTCGCCGAGTCCGAAATCGCGGAAGATGTCGGTGAAGTCGGCGCCACGGAAGATGTCCTCCTGGCTGTAGCGCTGCTGAAAGCCGGCCCGACCAAAGGCGTCGTATTCCTTGCGCTTCTCTGGGTTGGAGAGCGCGGCGTAGGCCTCGGAGATCTCCTTGAACTTCTCCTCAGCCGCCTTGTCGCCCTTGGTCTTGTCCGGGTGATACTTCAGAGCCAGCTTGCGGTAGGTCTTTTTTATCTCCTCCGCCGAGGCGTTTTTGGAGACGCCGAGTATGTGATAGTAATCCTTGGTCATCATTCAAGTTCGTTGCTGTAGTTGAATATAACTACCACCCCACGGGGTGTCAAGGCGGCCCCAGGCGCCGCGGCCCGCCCCTTCAAAGAGCGGCGGGGTCTTTGATCAAGGCGCGGCCAGGACCGGCGGTTCTCTCAGCCGAGGTGCCCGAGGGCCAGGCCGGCCTGATAGACCGCGATGGCCAGAGCGTAGGCGAAGACGGTGGAGAAGATCATGGAGAAGAGGGCCCACTTTGCGCCGGCCTCCTTGCGAATGACGCTCAAGGTGACGAAGCAGGGCGCGTAAACCATGACGAAGAGAATCAGGGCAAAGGCCTTGAGCGCGGACCAGCCCGGCTCGCGGGCCAGTTTCGAGGACAGCGAGCCCTGGCCGACGCCTTGGTGATCGCTCACCGAAAAGGCGGTGCCCAGGGTGGAGAGGACCACCTCCTTGGCCGCGAAGCCGCCGATCAAGGCCACGTTCACCCGCCAGTCAAAGCCCAGGGGGGCGGTGATGACGCTCAGTTCCTGGCCGAGGCGGCCGGCGATGGTCTGAGACAGCCGGGCCTGGGCCTCCTCGAGGTCGATGGCGGCCCGCTCATCCGGGCTGGCGGCGGCCCGGCGGGCCTCGAAGGAGGCCTCATCCAGGGCCGACAGGCCGGGAAAGGTCATGAGGGCCCACATGATGATCGACACGGCCAGGATGACCGTGCCGGCCTTCTTGACGTAAGCCCAGCTCCGCTCCCAGGTGTGAATGACGAGGCCCTTGAAGGTCGGCAGCCGGTAGGGCGGCAGTTCCATGACGAACGGCGTGGCTTCGCCCTTTAAGACGGTGTGGCGCAGAATCGTCGAGGCGGTCAGGGCCATGGCCCAGGAGATCAAGGTCAGGATGAAAAACATCTGGGCCTCGTGTCGGCTGAAAAAGGCGGCGATGAGCATGGCGTAGACCGGCAGCTTGGCCCCGCAGTTCATGAAGGGCACGACCAGGATGGTCGCCAGACGCTCCTTGGGGTCTCTTAAGGTCCTGGCTCCCATGACCGCCGGCACGGCGCAGCCGCCCATGATGCCACCGCCGACGATGAGCGACAGGACCGAGGCGCCGTGGAGGCCGAAGACGCGCAGGACCCGGTCCATCATGAAGGCGATGCGGGCCATGTAGCCCGAGTCCTCCAGGATGGCGATGGCGAAGAACATGAAGGCGATCAAGGGCCCGAAGCCCAGGACGCCGCCCACGCCGTCGATGACGCCGGAGACAACGAGGCTTTTGAGGAGCCCTTCGCCGAGCCCGGCCTCAAAGACCCCTCCCAGCCAGGCGAAGAAGGCCTCGAACCAGGCCACCGGAGCCTCGGAGAGGGTGAAGGTGAACTCGTAGATCCCATAAAGCACCGCCAGGAGGATCAACGGCCCCAGGAGGCGGTTGAGAACGACCTTGTCGATGCGGTCGGTGAGGTGGATGCGATGTTCAGCTTTATAAAAAAGGGCCTTCTTGGACACCGAGGCGATGAAGCCGTAGCGGTAGTCGGCGATGATCCCCTCCGGGGTTTCGTCCAGGGTCTGGGCCAGGTGCCTCTCCGTGGCCTGGGCCAACTCAAGCAATCGGCGGCCCAAGTCCCCGGCCTGATCAATCAGCATTTCGTGGATCTGGGGATCCCCTTCCAGGGTCTTGAGGGCCAGCCAGCGGGGCGGATAGATGTCAGTGCGGAACCCCGCCGCCTCGATGAGGGCGACCATCTCCTTGAGCTGATGGTCCAAGTCGCGGCTGTAGGAGATGTTCAGCGGCTTCCAGACCCGTTTCTCTTCGGCCAGGGCGACCACGGCGGCCAGAAGGTCGTCGATGCCTTTGCCGGCCCGGGCCACGGTGGGCACCACCGGGGCGCCGAGGCGGGCCGAGAGCTCGTCGACGTCGATGTTGATGCCCCGAGACTGGGCGACGTCGATCATGTTCAAGGCCACCACCAGGGGGACGCCCATCTCTAAAAACTGGACGGCCAGATAGAGGTTTCGCTCCAGGTTGGCCGCGTCGACCACGTCCACGACCACCTGGGGCCGCTCATTGATCAGGAAGTCCCTGGCGACCCTCTCTTCGAGAGAGTAAGCGGTCAGAGAGTAGGCGCCGGGCAGGTCGATGATTTTGAGCGGCCGATCCTTAAAAAAGGCGCGGCCCGTCTTTTTCTCGACCGTCACGCCGG
>CAYXRH010000048.1:1446-11079 GCA_964466355.1 uncultured Thermodesulfobacteriota bacterium | reverse complement strand
CCTAGTTGCCGACGTGCTGATGGGCCCCGGTGAGAGCGTTGAAAAGAGAGGTCTTGCCAGAGTTGGGATTACCGGCCAGAGCGATGGTCAGGGGCTGATTCATTTCACTTTGCCACCTCCACCTCGATGAAATCCGCCTCGTTGTTGCGCAGCGTCAGGTTGTAGCCCCGCAGCTTCAAATTCACCGGATCATACAGCGGCGCCCGACCGTAGATCTCCACCTCGGTGCCCGTGACCAGGCCCATGTCCCTGATGCGCCGGTTCATTTCGCCCTTGGCCCGGACTTTTACTATCCGACCCTTCTGGCCCACGGCCATCCGTCTCAAAGGGATCGTGTCACCCATGACTCCTCGCTGATTTAAAAGGCGCCGGCCATTAATCCGCCCCCGAACTTCACCGCGGCCGCCGGCCCCCAAGAGTTCGCCCTCCTCGGGTTTATTGCGATTGATTCTCAATTACACTTTTGGAGCGATCTGTCAAGAGCATGATCGATGTTTGGTCTCGAGGACGAAAAAATTGGGCTTGCCGGCCCTGGCCTGAATGGGGTATGACAAAAATGTCGTGTCCCGCCTGGCCGTTGAGAAGCTCAACTGTCTCTACGACTTGGCCCAAACGCTGGGCCGGCCGGAGGAGCTTCCGGGCGCCCTGCCTAAAGCCCTCGACCTTTTGAGCCGGCGCCTGGGGGTCAAAAGAGGCGGCCTCAGCCTCAAAAACCCCCTCGGCCAGATCGAGGTGGCCGCGGCCCAGGGCCGGCCCCGAGGCGGGGAGGCTGAAGATCGTCACAAGTTAGGTGATGACCTGGCCCGGAAAGTCATCGCCGCCGGCCGGCCGATGGCGGTGGGCCAAAAATTTGAGAGCCCGATCATCTTGGATAAAAACAAGCTTTCTTTTGGATTCGACGGCCCCGTCCTCCTCCTGGGCGCCCCCCTGAAGTCCCAGGACGAAACCATCGGCGCCCTGTGGGTCGAGACGCCCGGCCTCGAAGCCGAAGCCTTGGCCGAGGAGGCCGCCTTTTTAAACCTGGCCGCCGCCTTGATCGCCCAAAGCGTGGCCCAGATCGAAGCCCTGCGCCTGGACGAGGAGAACCGCCGTCTCAAAAGCCAACTGGCCACCCGCTTCTCGGCGGCCAATCTCATCGGCCACTCAGCGGCCATGTTCGAGGTCTACGCCCTCATCGACAAAGTGGCCCGCTCCCGGACCACGGTCCTCATCCGCGGCGAATCGGGCACGGGCAAAGGGCTGGTCGCCTCGGCCATTCACTACGCCTCGCCCCGGGCCAAAGGGCCCTTCATCAAGGTCAACTGCGGCGCCCTGCCTTCGAGCCTCATCGAGGCCGAGCTCTTCGGCCACGAAAAGGGGGCCTTCACCGGGGCGGTGGCCGCCAAGCCGGGCAAGTTCGAGCTGGCTCAGGGGGGGTCGATCTTTCTGGACGAGATCGGCTCCCTTTCGCCGGAGGCCCAGAGCAAACTGCTCAGAATTCTGCAAGAAAAAGAGGTCGAGCGGCTCGGCGGCACCAGAACCGTGAGCGTTGACGTGCGCGTCATCGCCGCCACGAACCGCAATCTGGAGGCCGCCTTGAGTCAGGGCCATTTCAGGGAGGATCTCTATTACCGCTTCAACGTCTTTCCCATCCACCTGCCCCCCCTGCGGGAGCGCAAGACCGACGTCCTTTTGTTGGTCGATCACTTTATCGAAAAATACACCCAAGAGCTAGACCGCGACGTGCGCAAGGTCTCCCGCGAGGCCATCGACATCCTCCTGAGCTACGACTGGCCGGGCAACGTCCGGGAGCTGGAGAACTGCATCGAGCGGGCCGTTCTCTTGACCGAGGATCGGACCATCCGCCCCCAGCACCTGCCGCCGTCCCTCCAGGCGGTCAGACCCCAGGTGGAGCCACGACCCCTGCCCGAGGCCGTGGCCGAGTTGGAGCGCAAGCTGATCGCCGCCGCCCTCCGCGCCGCCAGGGGCAACCTCGCCCGGGCGGCCAGGATGCTGGGCATCACCCCGCGGATGATCGGCTACAAAGTCCGCAAGCACGGCCTTGACCCCGGCTTCTTCGCTTCGTAAAATGATACAATTTTGTAGCATTAATTGAGTGGCCTTACATTTTTGTTGGTTGATTCCGTGGTCCTTAATCTGTTAAGCCTCGATCAATCAGGCCGGATATTTCCACGAGGAGACTGGCTCGAAGGTTGCAACTTATTTTTATTGAGCAGGAGAGGACGAGACGATGAAGAAAGTGGAAGCCATCATCAAGCCCTTCAAGCTGGACGAAGTCAAAGACGCCCTCAACGATCAGGGCATCGCCGGCATGAGCGTCGTCGAGGTGAGGGGCTTCGGCCGCCAGAAAGGGCACAAGGAGATTTACCGTGGCGCTGAATACGTGGTTGATTTCCTGCCAAAAATAAAGATAGAGGTCGTCGTGGACGACTCCCTGGTCGACCGGGTGGTGGAGGCCATTTTGGAGGCGGCGGCCACGGGCAAGATCGGCGACGGCAAGATATTCGTCACCCCGGTGGAGGAGGTCATCCGCATCAGAACCGGTGAAAGAGGACCGGACGCGGTTTAGGGGCGGATGATGGCTGGACGTCACAGGCCAGGTTTGATCGGCCAACTGGCTCAGTCCCGGCAGGGGCTCATCGAAGAGCACCTGGCCGGGCTGCCCGGTTCGGTCTTTGTCAGACGCTACGCCGACTGGGTGGAGGAGGTGGTCAGACGCCTGTTCAACGAGGCCGTCATCCGCCACCCCCGCCACGCCTCGGTCTGCCTCATGGCCCTGGGCGGCTTCGGTCGGGGAGAGCTGAACCTGTGTTCAGACGTGGATCTGATGTTCCTCCATCCCTCCTTTGAGGCGGCCGCCGTGGAGGACTTGGCCGGTCAGGTCCTCTATCCCTTGTGGGATTTGAACCTCGAGGTCGGCCACGCCGCCCGCAGCCTGGAGGATTGCCTCACCCTGGCCGCAGAGGATTTCCAGATCCTCGTCTCCATGCTCACCGCCCGCCGGCTGACCGGAGCGGAGAAGCCGGCCGAGGAGTTGGCCCGGGGGCTGGCCCGTTCTCTGGGCTCTTTGAAGGCCAAGCGCGCCTTTCTGGAAAAGGTCCGCCTCGCCGACCAGGAGCGTCAGGCCCGCTTCGGCCACACCCCTTATCTGCTGGAGCCCCATCTCAAGGAGGGGGAGGGGGGTCTGCGGGACATCCACGCCATCACCTGGATCGGCCTGGGCTGTCTGGGCTGCGGCCGCATGACCGGGCTGGCCGGGGAGGGGCTCTTGACCGACGATGAGGTCGCCTTCGTCGGCGAGGCCCGGGATTTTTTGTGGCGGGTGCGCAACCATCTCCACTATCTGGCCCGCGGCCGCGACGACCGCCTCACCTTTGAGCGCCAGGAGAAGGTGAGCGCTTTCTTTGGCTTGAAGGATGAGGGCGGCTTGAGCGGAGTGGAGCAGTTCATGCGCGGCTACTATTCCCGGGCCTTCGGACTGCGCCACATCCGCGACCTCTTCTTTGAGCGGGCCCAGGCCCGCTTCGCCCCTGGACGCCGAGGTTCCCAAAAGGCCGTGGAGGATCATTTCGTCATCCGCGACAACAAGCTTCACCTCGACGATTTGAACCTCATCGGCGGCGACAAGACCATCATGATGCGTCTTTTCGCCGTCTCGGCCTTGTCTGGGGTGGCCGTGTCCCACGAAGCCCGGCAGCAGGTCCGCCGCCGCCTGGCCTTGGTGGACGATGAGTTTCGCCGGGACGAAAAAGTGGCCGCCGACTTCTTCAGCGTGCTCATGCCTCCCCAGCCCCAGGGCGAGGCTCTCTTCGCCTTGCACGGCTCCGGGCTGCTGATGGCCTATCTGCCCGAGCTGGCCGGAGTCTTTCAGCTGCCCCAGCACGACGCCTACCACATCTACACCGTGGACGTGCACCAGCTGTGGACCGTGGCCCGCTTGAACCAGATCAGATTCGGCTCCAAGGAGACCGACGGCGCTGAAATGGCCCAGTCTCTTCTGGCCGGGATCAAAGATCCCCGCCTTCTCTACCTGGCCGCCCTTTTCCACGACGTGGGCAAGGCCCACGGCCAGGGTCACGCCGAGCGGGGCGCTGAGATGACCGCGCCGGCTCTAAAGCGCCTCGGCCTGGGCGAGGAGGAGGCCGAGCTGGTCCGTTTTCTCGTCGGCCGCCACCTCCTCTTGACCATCACCGCCAATCGCCGCGACATCCACGACGAAAAGCTCCTCTTCGAGACGGCGCGGACCGTCGGCGACCAGGAGAGGCTCAACATGCTCTATCTGCTCACCATCGCCGACTCCCAGGCCACCGGCCCCAAGGCCTGGTCCTCGTGGCAGTCCTCCCTCATCAGGGAGCTCTACTTCAAGACGTCGAGCATCTTGAGCCGCAGCGACATCGAAACCGTGGGCTCGCCCGAGTGGCTGACCGGCCTCAGGGGGCGGGTCAAGGAGCTTCTTTGCCATCGAGTGGAGCCGGAGGAGGTGGAGCGGCATTTGGACAACTGTTCGGATCAGTACCTTCTCTTCACCGCCACCGAGACCATCGCCGAACACATCGCCCTCCAGGACAGGCTCACGGGCCGGCTTTTGGTCTTTGACGTCCAGGAGAAGCGGGCGGAGGGCTACTGCCAGCTGACCGTGGTCACCAAAAGGCGGCCCGGCCTGTTCGGTCGTCTGGCCGGGGTGCTGACCCTCAATGGTCTCAACATCCTGGGGGGCAATGTCTACACCCGCCGGGACAAGGTCTTGGTCACGGTCTATCAGGTGGAGTTTCCGCCCGACCCTTACACCCGCCCCGAGAAGTGGGCCCAGGTGGAGACGGACATGGAGCGGGCCCTCTCCGGGCGGCTGGCCTTGGAGGTCAGGCTGGCCCAGAGACTCTCTCAGATCAGGGCTCGCCCCTGGTCCACACCCCGCCGACCGACCGAAGTGGTGGTCAACAACGCCGTGTCTGATTTCCACACCGTGGTCGAGGTCACGGCCCACGACCGGCTCGGTCTCCTCTACGACATCACCCGGGTGTTCTACGACCTGGATTTGGAGATCCACATCGCCAAGATCTCGACCAAGATCGACCAGGTGGTGGACGTCTTCTACGTCACCAACCTCGAAAGCGAGAAGGTCGAGAAACGGCAGCAGATCGAAGAGATGAAAGCGGCCCTGACGGCCATTTTGGACTAATTGAAAGGAGAGGAGAGCATGAAACCAAAGGACGCACTGGCCCTGGCCAAGGAGAACGGCGCGGTCATGGTTGACCTCAAGTTCATGGATTTCCTCGGCTTGTGGCAGCATTTTTCAGTGCCCATCGCCGAGCTGACCGAGGATTCCTTTGAAGAGGGGTTCGGCTTTGACGGCTCGTCCATCAGGGGCTGGCAGCCGATCAACGCCTCGGACATGCTGGTCATTCCGGTGCCGGACACGGCCCTGATGGACCCCTTCACCGCGCGGCCGACCCTGAGCCTCATCTGCAACATCTTTGACCCCATCACCAAGGAGCGCTACACCCGCGACCCGAGGAACATCGCCCGCAAGGCCGAGGCCTACATGAAATCCACCGGCCTGGCCGACGTGGCCTATTTCGGGCCCGAGGCCGAATTCTTCATCCTCGACGACATCCGCTTCGACGTCTCCTGCCAGCACTCCTTCTTCTTTCTCGACTCCATCGAGGGCCGCTGGAATTCGGGCCGGGAGGAGAGGCCCAACCTGGGCTACAAGCCCCGTTACAAGGAGGGCTACTTCCCGGTCAGCCCGACCGACTCGCAGCAGGATCTCAGGACCGAGATGGTCATGGTCTTGAAGGTTTGCGGCATCGAGGTCGAGGCCCAGCACCACGAGGTGGCCACGGCCGGCCAGGCCGAGATCGACATGAAGTACGCCCCCCTGGTCAGGCAGGCCGACAACCTGATGATCTACAAATACGTCATCAAAAACGTGGCCAAGCAGGCCCAAAAGACCGTCACTTTCATGCCCAAGCCCGTCTTCGGCGACAACGGGTCGGGCATGCACGTCCACGTCTCCCTGTGGAAGAACGGGGCGCCGCTTTTCGCCGGCGACCGCTACGGCGGTCTTTCGGAGATGGCCCTTCACTTCATCGGCGGGGTTCTCAAGCACGCCCAATCCGTGTGCGCTTTCACCAACCCCACGACCAACTCCTACCGCCGCCTGGTGCCGGGCTACGAGGCTCCGGTGAACCTGGCCTACTCCTCGCGCAACCGCTCGGCGGCCGTGCGCATCCCCATGTACTCCCCCTCGCCCAAGGCCAAGCGGGTCGAGATCCGCTTCCCCGACCCGAGCTGCAACGGCTACCTGGCCTTCTCGGCCATGCTCATGGCCGGTCTGGACGGGATCGAGAACAAGATCGATCCGGGCGAGCCCCTGGACAAGGACATCTACGCCCTCACCTCCGAGGAGCTGAAGGACGTGCCCTCCACCCCGGGCTCGCTGGAGGAGGCCCTGGAGGCTCTCATCGCCGACCACGAATATCTGCTCAAGGGCGACGTGTTCACCCGGGACGTCATCGACACCTGGATCCTCTACAAGACCGAGAACGAGATCGATCAGGTGCGCTTCAGGCCGCATCCTTACGAGTTCGCGTTGTATTACGACTGCTGAAGAGCGCGGCCCAGGACGCCGAGATCGGCCCCAAGAGAAGGTTTTGAAGCCGGTTTTAGTGTTGCGTCTCTTAAGTGGTTTATATAAAAGGGCGGGATGAGACCGCCGCCCGTCAGCCTCGATCAAGCCCTGGGCCTGCTCAGAGAGCACGCCCCGCCCCTGGCCAAGGCGCTCAAGGCCCGCCCCGAACTTATGAGCCCCCTCTTTGAGGCCGGCGAGCTTTACGCTCCCTTGACTCGCGCTCATCTCCACCGCTGGCTGGCCCCCCCAGAGAGGCCTCAACATCGAAAGCCCGGGGAGGATGAGGCGGCTCTTTTGAGGCGGCTGCGCCGGGCCAAGGAGGCCGTCTTTGTCCATCTGGGGCTGCGCGACCTCCTGGGCCTGGCCGATATAAGCGAGGTCACCGGGACGCTCACCGACCTGGCCGAGATGGTCTTGAGGGAGGCTTTAGAGGCCGGCCAGGGGCTTCTGAGGGCCAAAAAAGGGCTCCCGCCGCGAAGTGAAGGGGAGCCGGAATTCTTCGCCGTCTTGGGCCTGGGCAAGCTGGGCGGACGCGAGCTGAACTACGCCTCGGACGTGGACGTCCTCTACCTCCACGACCCCGGTCTGTGGCCCCTCGGCCAGCGGATCTCGGCCGCCGAGTTCGCCGACAGCCTCGGCGCCTTCGTCAGCCAGAGTTTGAGCCTGATTACGGCCGACGGTTTCGTCTTTCGGGTCGATCTCGATCTGAGGCCGGCCGGCAAGGACGGAGCCATGGCCCCCTCCCGGGAGGCGGCCCGCCACCACTACCTCTACCGGGCGGCCGACTGGGAGCGGCTGGCCCTCTTGAAGCTGAGGCCCTTGGCCGGAAATTTGAGCCTGGGCCGCGAGCTGGTCGAGGAGACCAGGCCTTTCGTCTTCCGCCGCCACCTCGATTACACCGCCTTGGAGGAGCTGAAGGAGCTCAAGGCCAGGATCGCCGCCCGGCCGCGGTCTCTGACCCAGCGCGGCTTCGATTTGAAACTGGACAAGGGCGGCATAAGGCAGTTGGAGTTTTTCGTCCAGACCCTTCAGCTCATCTACGGCGGACGAGCGCCGAGGACCCGAGCGGCCAACACCCTCGAGGCCCTGGACCGCCTGGCCGAGCAGGGGACCATCAGCCGGCGGGACCGCGGGGAGCTCAAGGCGGCTTACGTCTTTTTGCGCCGGGTGGAGCATCGGCTTCAGCTCCACAACCTCCAGCAGACCCAAACCCTGCCCTCGGACAAGGAGACCCTCGACCGCCTCGGGCGGGCCATGGGCTACGGCGAGCCGACGCCGGGTCGGGATTTTTCCGACGATCTGCAAAGCCACCTCGATCAAGTCGCCCGGCGTTTCGAAGCCCTCTTGAGCGGACCGGCGCCCCGGCGCGACTCGCGGCCTCTGAGCCAGCTCCTGAGAGCGGTGCAGTCAGGCGACGAGGAAGCCGGCCTCGACATCCTGGCCACCCTGGGTTTTTTGGAGGCGCACAAAGCCCTGAGTTTGATTAAAAAACTGACTGATGACGCCTTCCTGCCCCACTCCCTGAATCGCCAGCGCCGCCTCCTGGCCCAGATCTTGCCGGCCCTCCTCGATCGGGTTCTCGCCTCGGGTGATCCAGACGCGGCCCTCAACCGTCTGGAGACCTTCCTGGCCCGCATAGGGCCCAAGACCGGGCTTTTTCTGATGCTTTTGGAGAACCCGCCGGTCTTGGATCTTCTGGTCAGATTGATGGCCACCTCGGCTTACCTGGCCCGGGTCTTGAGCGCCCATCCCGGCATCCTGGACAGCCTCATCGACCGCCGCGTCCTCCAGGTCAAGGACCAGATCAATCTCTTTGAAGAGCTGGGCGAGCTGGTCAGCGCCGCCTCTGACGAGGAGGAGCGGGCGGCGGTGATTAGGCGGTTCAAGGCCGAAGAAACCATCAGAATCGCCGTCTATGACCTGACCGAAGAGCTCCCCCTGGAGCGGGTTTCGGACCAGCTCTCCGACCTGGCCGAGGTGGTCGTGGGCGAGACGCTGCTTTTGGCCGAAGAGTCTTTGAAGCGGCGCTACTCGCCCTCCGCGGAGGAGGGCCGGCTGGAGTTCGCCGTCGTCGGCCTGGGCAAGCTGGGCGGCCGCGAGCTGGCTTATCACTCCGACCTGGACGTCTTGTTTCTCCACCGCGCCCCTGAGGCCAGGCCGCCGGGGCCGGGCGAGCTCGACCCCAACGAGTACGCCGTCAAGCTGGCCCAGCGGCTGATGTCCCTCCTCTCAGCGGCCATGCCCGAGGGGCCGGGCTACCAGATTGACGCCCGGCTGCGCCCCTCGGGCCGTTACGGGCCCCTGGTCGTCTCCCTGGACTCCTTTGTCCAGTACCATCAGACGTCCGAGGTCTGGGAGCGGCTGGCCCTGCTCAAGGCGCGGCCCGTGGCCGGCTCAATCGGCCTGGCCCGGGAAGCCATGGAGTGGCTGGCCCAGATCGTCTTCGGGCGCGAGCTGCCCCGGGGCTGGGTCGAGGAGCTTAGAGAGCTGAGGGAGCGGATGCGCCGGGAGAGGGGTGCCGCCGAGGGGTGGGATCTCAAATTCGGCGGCGGCGGCCTGATAGACGTGGAGTTCGCCGTCCAAGCCCTCCAGATTTATCACGGCCGGCGAAACGAAGCCCTGCGCACGCCCCACACCTTGAGGGGCCTCAAAGCATTTTTAAAAAGCGGCCTCCTGGAGGAGACGACCTGTGAGGCCCTTTATGACGGCTACCGTCTCCTGCGCCGCCTCGACCACCGTCTGCGGCTCATCTTTGACCGCTCCGGGGACGGAGTGAGTTACACTGACAAGGAGATCAAGCTGGCCGGGTTCGATCCGGCCGCCTTGGCCGAGACCTCGGCCGGCATCGCCGAGGCCTACGACGAGGTAATGGAGAGCCTCTGAAGGTGGATCAAGCCCAAGCCTTGAGCACGCTGGCCGAGTGGCTTCTGGCGCAAAACTCCTTTGCCGCGCGCCTCTTGGGCCGTCACCCCCAGCTCATCCCTCTCCTGAAGCGCCTCAAG
>CAYXRH010000048.1:604-1436 GCA_964466355.1 uncultured Thermodesulfobacteriota bacterium | reverse complement strand
CCTCAAGCCCGGAGAAGTGGCGGAGCCGCCCCGGCTGGCGGCCGAGTTTGATGAGGAGGAGGCCCTGGCCGCCTGGCGGATCTGGCTGGCCGAGGGGCGCCTGAGCCTCTTTTTGGCCGCCCTCAAAGGGCGGCTGAGTCCCTTTGGTCTGGCCCGGCGCCTGACAGGGCTGACCAAGCGGATGATCGAGGTCTGCCTCTGGGGCGCCGACATGGCCTTGCGCCGGCGCTACCACCATCCCTTGCTCCTGCCCGCCGAGGCCGGTCCAGGGCCGGTGGCGGTCTTGAGCCTGGGCGAGCTGAGCGGCGACGAGACGGCCTTTGACCAGCCGATCGACCTTTTGTTTGTCTATGCCCGGCGGCCGCCCTACGCCCAGCCGCACCAGGAGGAGGACCTCCAGCGGGCCGTGGCCGAGCCCAAGGAGATGATCATTCTCAAGGATTACGTCCTCAAGCTGGCCCAGCGGACCATCGGCTACCTCACCCTGGACCATCCCCACGGCCCTGGCCTGAGCCTGGCGCCGCCTCAAGACCTGCCCCCCGACCTCCTGGGCCCCCAGCTCATCTCCCTGACCCGTTTTGAGGAATTCTTCGGGCACCAGGCCACGCCACTCCAGCGCTTCGCCGTGTGCCGGCTCACCCCCCTGACCGGCGAGGCCAAACTGCGCCGCGATCTTCGCCGCCTCTGCCGCGAAGCGGCCTTGGCCGCCCCGTGGACGAGAGACGAACTGGCCGCGGTCGTGGCCGCCCAAAGAAAAGGCGAGGGCGAGGACCTTGACCCTCTAAGCGGCGCCGGGGGGCTCAAGGATTTCGGCCTCTGGCTCGACGCCTCG
>CAYXRH010000048.1:0-594 GCA_964466355.1 uncultured Thermodesulfobacteriota bacterium | reverse complement strand
CCGAACGCCTCAGGCAGGCGATCGATAGAGGAATCATCTCGCCCGGGGAGGCCGAGGAAATGAATCGAGCCCGGGAGAGCTTGTTGGCGGCCCATCTGGCCCTGAGCCTCATCGGCCGCCAGGCGCCCGAACTCGGCCTCGAAAACGCCGGCCGTCTGGAGGCCCTGGTGGCCTTGTGGCCCCGCACGGCCGCCCGGCGGCCGATGATGAACCTCAGCCGGGCCCGGGAGATGGTCCGGGGGGCCATTGAGCGTTTCTTGGGCTGCGGCGCAGCGTGAACAATCTGAGAATGTTGGAAAACACTTTTTAAACGGGCTTTTTTCAACAGTCTTAACTTGGCTGGACCAGTGATCTGGGCCGGCCGGCGGCCCGAAAAGGAGGCTGGCATGACCGGGAAGGAAGTCGTTTGCCTGGCCTTTGAACAGGTCAGGCCGCCCAGGACGCCGGTGACGCTAATCGGCGGCGGGGCGTGGTACGTCAATTGGGCCGGGCTGACCTTCAAGGATATGGTCGACGATCCCCTCAAGGCGGCCGAAGTCTTCATCAATGCCTACCACAGATTCGTACACGATCTGATTTTGAGAGGCTCTGTGC
>CAYXRH010000047.1:0-16452 GCA_964466355.1 uncultured Thermodesulfobacteriota bacterium | reverse complement strand
GGGCGGCGCCGTACCAGACCAGCTCGGCCGGGGTGCCGGAGGCGATCAAGGTGGCCACCCGCTTGGAGATGTTGGTGAATCCAGGGTACTCCATGACGACCTTTATGCCGGTTTCTTTAGTGAATTCAGCGTTGACTCTTTCGTAAACAGCGATGGCTTTGGGGTTGGACTCCTCGGAGATGAACACGACCTGGTCCTTTTTGGCTCCCCAGGCCGAGGATTTGAGGATCTGGGGCCCCACCGCGGCGGCCGCCCCGGCCACGCCGGCGTATTTGATGAACTTCCGCCGGCTGATTTTTTTGCCTGTTCCCTTCTCCTCCTTCATGCCATCCTCCTCTTTGAAAAAGGGTTACACAGAGGTTGATTCGGTGACAGCTATGCCAGGTCCGATCAGCCTTTTCCGCCCCAGGCTTGAATCCGTTTTTTGGGCGGCCGAGGGCGGCCTTCTCGAGCCGGTGGTCAAAATTGGTCCGAGGCGGCGCGAGGCCAGGATGGATCCCCGGCTCTGGCTTGGCCTTAAATCCGCTCCTTTTTCCTCACCGCCAGCTCGCAACATTCGTCTCCGTCAAGGAGGTTTTTTAGGTGGACGTAAGTGTATTCTGGGTTGAAGGCCTCCATCTTGGCCTGATCGACCCAGCAGTAAAGCCGGGCCACTTCAGCCTGGCCCAGGTTCAGCCACTCGGCGGCCAAGGGGCAGTGGTGGACGCGGTGCCTTTTTTCGCCCTCGACGGTCACCGCCTCCCCCTCCCAGGCCAAGTCGGGCAGGTCGCTCTCAAAGTTCTCCGGTGTCAGGGAATGCCCCTTGGCCAGAGCTTTTTCCTGGGCGGCCCGGCCGATGTGGTCGCCGTAGGCCTTGATCGCTTTGGTGATGACCTCGACCGCTTTGGGGCGGCCCAGCTCCTCGATGAGGGTCTGGGCAAAGTGATGGTAGAGCAGGGCGGTGCGGCGGGTGGCCAGCTTGATCTGCTTCAAGGCCTCCTTTCGGGTGATCATCTCCTGGTCTGGCGACATGAAACTGGCTCCAATCTATTCAAAAAGTTGATTTCGGCCCGGTCATTTGGGCCGGGCGCGGGGTTAATTGCCTTCCCCCCTGGCGATGACCATTTCCTTGAGGGGCATTCTGAGGGACTTGATCGATCCGATGGCCGTCCAACCGACGGCGATGTGCAGGGCCTGCCTGATGTAGTCGGGCAGGCCGAACTTCTTTTGAAAGGTCTGGGCCGTCTTCTCGTTGCAGGAAAGCCACACCGCCCCCAGGCCCAGGGCGTGGGCCATGAGGCACATGTGATCTCCGGCCGCGGCGGCGTCGAAGAGCATGTTGTGCGGCACCAGCTTGTCGTGGCCGACGGTCTCGTAGACCCTCGTGTCAAAGCAGATGACGATGATGGCGCACTGGTCCATGGGCGTGGGGATGTCGCTCCAGATCATCTTGGCCACCTTGGGGTCCTTGACGACGATGAAGCGGACGATGTCGAGGTTGCAGCCCGTGGGCGCGGCCCGGCCGGCCTCCAGGATCTGTTCGATCATCTCATCCGGCACCGGCTTGCCCTTGACCCAATCCCGGACCGAGCGCCGCGTCCACATAAGCTTTTTGACCGCGGCCATCTTGGCCTCGGTGAAGGGCTCGGGCAGGGGCTCCTTGATCTCGACCTTCTCTCCGGCCCGCATTCTCCTGGCCAGCTCGATGTATCTCAGGCCCCACTGGAAATCCTCTTCGGCCATGTTGAAGCCCCGGGCCTGACAGACATCCCACAGCAGCTCCGCCTGGAGGCCGAAGGGGGGCGGCATCTCCTTGCGACCCAACAAAATGGGGTAGATCTCCACCTCGATGGTGTGATGAACTCTCTCGCGGAAGAGGGCCCGCAGACAAACCGGCTCCATGGCCATCAGGTCGTCCCTGGTGTAAGGTTCCCCCCCGCTCCTGAAGATGGTCACTCCCTTTAAATCAGGCTTGGTCATGGCCAAGACTCCTTTCTCTCCCGCCGGGCCAAAGAGTTTTCACTTCGAGCTCATTTGAGGCTGATTCTGAAATCGCAGCGATCGCGGCCCTCCATGAGCGTTTTTGTCCGCGCCAGCCTCATTCTGGGGTTGAAGCCCTCGATCATGTCAAAGTCCCGGCCGCAGGAGAGGATGAGCCCCAGGTCGGCCAGGCCCAGCTCTTTATACATCTCCGCGTACCGACAGCGGGTGATGTCAAAGTCGTAGTTGGCCTCGCTGAGCCTCAGGACCTCCTGGTCAAAGGCGCCGCCAGCCCCCCAGAACACCATCACCTCCTGGAAATGAGACAGATCGTTCCCACCGACCATTTGGGCCGCCTGCTGACCGCTCTCTCTGGCCAGCGTCTTGATCACTTTCTTGACCGCGTTCATGGTTTTTTCTTCTCCAAACTCGGCCATGAACGCCTTGATCAACGGCCCGGCGATGCGGGCCTCTATCTCGCGCCGCGTCAGAATGCCGACTTCAGACAAATCAACGGCCACGAAGGAACCTCCTTTGATGATAGCCACGACCGGCCAAACGCCGCCTCCGGGCGGCCTTTCAAAGACCGTTATCCGGGCCGGATCACCATCCCCCGACGAACCTCTTCAATCTGGCCATGGCCTCGGCCAGCCGCCCGGCCGGGTGGGTGAGGGCGATCCTGAAATAGCCCTCGCCGTAGCGGCCGTACATGGAGCCCGGGATCATCCACACCGCGCTCTCGTCCAAGACCTTGAGGCACCACTCCTTGGAGTTGGCCGCTCCCTGGGGCAAGGCGGCCCAGATGTAAAACGTCGCCTTGGGGCTCTCCACCTCGAGGCCGATCTCTTCGAGCCCCTTGACGACCACGTCGCGGCGCTCCCGGTACATCTCGTTGCGCTCGGCCATGAACTCCGTGGCCCCGTTCAGGGCCTTGGTGGCGGCCACCTGAAGAGGGTAGAACATGCCCCGGTCGGAGTGGGACTTGATCTTGGCCATGGCGGCGATGATGGCCTTGTGGCCGAGCATCATGCCCGTGCGCCAGCCACAGGCGTTGAAGGCCTTGGACAAGGAGTTGAACTCAATCCCCACCTCCTTGGCCCCGGCCGCCTGGAGGAAGCTGGGGGCGCAGTAGCCGTCGAAGCAGACCTCGGAGTAAGGGTTGTCCGAGATCACCGCCACCTCGAACTCGCGCGCCCAGGCGGCCAGCTCCTCGTAAAATTCGAGCGTGGCGTGGGCCGAGGTGGGGTTGTTGGGATAGTTGACCCAGATCATTTTGGCTTTGCGGGCCACATCCTCGTCAATGGCCTTCAAGTCGGGCAGAAAGCCGTTTTCTTTTAAAAGCGGCATCGGCTCGATCACCCCGCCGGCGATCTTCACCCCGGCCACGTAAGCCGGATAGCAGGGATCAGGCACCAGAGCCACGTCGCCGGGATCCAAAAGACAGGTGTGGATGTGAAAAAGCCCATCGGCCGAGCCCAAAAGCGGCAAGACCTCGCTCTCCGGATCGCACTCCACCTCAAAGCGGCGCTGGTACCACCTGGCCATGGCCTCCTTCAGAGGCCGGGGCGAGTAAAAGCTGGGATAGTGGTGGTGCTCGCGGTCATAACAGGCCTCGGCCAGAGCCTTTCTCATGGGCTCCGGCGGCCTCACGTCCGGGTCGCCCAGCCCGAGGTTGATGACGTCCTTGCCCTCCTCCCTCATCCGGGTCAGGATGAGGTTCATGGCCGTGCCGAGGTAGGCTTCGAATTCGCCCAGGCGATTGGCCAGCTTCATGCCGCCCTCCTTTGACTAAAGCCCCTCGTCCTCGTAGACGTTGCAGATGCAGCAAAGAAACGTCGCCGCTTCGGAGCCGATGTTCTTCATGCCGTGGGGCTCCATGCTGGGCACGTAGATGAAGTCCCCCGGAGCGGCGATCATCTTTTCCTTGAGCTCGTCGGTCTCGGGGTCGAACCACCAGCATTCGAATTTGCCTTTAAGGATGTACATGGTCTGAATGTAGAAATGGTTGTGGATCGGAATCTGGCCGCCGGGCTGAATGGTGAAAAAGCGCAGGCCGTACTCCGGATAGCCGTGGCCGTCGTCACCGTATTTGGACAGCCAGCGCACGCTGGTGCCGACGACGTCCAACTGCTTGCCTTTGTAAGGGAACTTCTCGATTTTGACATCCGCGCAGTTCTTCCAGTGGCCGATCTCCATGCTCTCCTCCCCGTCTCTTTTGTTCACTCGCGGCGGTCGCCTCCTCGATCTAGGGGGCGCCCAGGATCTCGTTCACCGACTCCCTGATGTGGGCCACGGTGGCCATTTTGAGCTTGGTCTCGTCTTTTTTCTCGATGGCCCGGATTATCCTGAGCGTCTCCGAAAAAAAGGAATGGGGTTCTATTTGGCGCGGGATGTTCAGCCAGAACCGGAAGTAGTGGCTCAGCATCCTCTCCAGCAGTTGAGCCAGCTGGGAGTTCTTGGTCGCCTCAAAGAGGAGTCGATGAAACTTGAGGTCCAGCTCGATCATCCGTTTGTTGTCAAAGACGTCGCCGATATTCAAAATCTCGCTCTTCAGGCGGCCCAGGGCGGTCAATTCCTGGGAATTTATGCGGTTCATGGCCCAGATGTTGGCCTGAACCTCCATCAGGAAGCGTATCTCGGTGATCTCCTTGATTCTGTCCAGGCTCAAGGGGGTGACGATGAAGCGGACCCCCTGGCGCACGACCAGCCCCTCGGCCTGGAGGAGGATGAGGGCCTCCTTGACCGGGGTGCGGCTCACCTTGAACCAGCCGGCCAGCTCGCTCAGGTTGAGTACGCTTTCGGGGCGCAGCTCCAGCTTGGTTATCTTTTCGCGCAGGGCTTGATAAATCTTGGTCGGCTCCATGAGAACTTTTCTGCCTTTAGTTATTCATTCTGTATTTATTCTGAATGCAGCTTAAATGCAAGTCAAATTTTTTTACTCCATTTTTGCCTGGGGAGCCGGACTCCGGCCACGCCTTATTTGAGAAGGCCGAGTTCAGCCGGCCGCTCGCCTCGGCGGCCGCGAAGAGTCAGAAAATAAAGACCAAACAAAGCCCCAGGAGAAAAAAATGGATTTCTTTGATGATTTTGATCGATCGCTCAATCAGCTCATTCTTCTAATGGGTTGCTTAAAAAGAGTTTATTTTTGATTTTTATCTTGACATGGAAGCGGTCTTTGGCTAATTAATTGATTGAGCGATCGATCAATTTCATTCAGGTTAACGTCACAGTAAATATAAATAGTTTAGCTAATTATGACGGCCACGGTTAGGAGAAAGGAGGCGGGAGTTAGGCTTTTCGGCTGGGGAATGATCCTGATGAACCAAAGACAGGCAAAGGAGGGCATCTGATGAGAAAGGGGTTGGTGATCGCGGCGGCGGTTCTGATCGTCTTGGGCTCGACGCTCATGGCTCGGGCCGCTGAACCGATAAAGATCGGCGCGCCCTTGGCCATGAGCGGGCGGGCCGCCTTCGCCGGCTTGGCCGAAAAAAACACCCTGATCATGTACGCCGAGGAGTTCAACAAGGCCGGCGGGCTGGGTGGCCGGCCCTTGGAATTCATCTTTTATGACACCGAGATGAAGCCCGATCTGGCCGTGAGCACGGTCAAACGGCTGATAAAGAAGGACAAGGTCACGGCCATCGTCGGCATCACCGCCAGTTGGACGGGCATGGCCGTGCTGCCCATCCTGGAAAAGGAAGAGGTGCCGAGCATTCTTTTGGCTTCGAGCAGCGGGCTGGTGGTGCCGGTCAAAAAATGGATCTTCAAGATTCCATCCGGCGACCGCATCGTCGTGGCCAGGATGCTGGAGCACATGAAGGCCCACGGCATCAAGGAGGTCGCGGTCATGTCCAGCGCCGACGGATACGGCGACGGCGGCCGCAAGTCCATGCTGGATCTGGCGGGTCAATACGGCGTCAAGATCATCTTTGACGAGAGGTTCGCCGGGGACGAGACTGATCTGACGCCGCTTTTGAACAAGATAAAGAACCTCAACCCTCCGGCCGTGTTCTCCTGGTCGTCCAAGAGAACCCCCTCGGTGGTCGCCCTCAACTATCACCAGCTGGGCATGAAGGCGCCCCTCTACCTCGGGCACGCCGCCCTGGCCCCGGCCTTCATCAAGGCCGTGGGCAGCGTGGCCACCGGCAACCTGACCGCGTCCATGAAGTTCCAGGCCGGCGCGACGCTGCCGGACAGCGATCCTCAGAAAAAAGTCATCGAGGACTACAAAGCGGCCTACCAGGCCAAGTTCGGCAAGGGGGCCAACCAGTTCGGGGCGACCGGCTACGACGCCTTTCACATCTTGACCGCCGCCTTCAAGAAGGCCGGCGACGACAAGGCCAAGCTCAGGGACGCCATCGAGCAGACCAAGAACTTTGCCGGCACCCAGGGCATTTTCACTTATTCGCCCACCGACCACGCCGGCCTGGCCCCAGATTCCATCCTCATGTACGAGGTCAAGGACGGGGCCTGGAAGCCGATATTCTGAAGCCCAGGGGCGCCCCCGTAAGGGGGCGCCCCTCGGCTTTGGTCCTGAAGGCTCCTTAAGTGCTGACGGACGTCGTCCAGACCGTCTTCGCCGCCCTGTCCACCGGATGCATGTACGCCCTGGTGGCCATGGGGGTGTGCCTCATATACAACGCCACCAACGTCATCAACTTCGCCCAGGGCGAGTTCGTCATGCTCGGCGGCATGTCCATGATCGCCCTTTACGCTGATTTGGGCCTGCCGCTCTACCTGGCCATCCCCGGCTCCGTGGCCATCAGCGTCATCATCGGCATGGGTTTGATGAAGGTGGCCTATCGCCCGGGCAAGAGCACCTCCTTGATCTCGGTCTTGATCATCACCATTGGCGCCTCCCTGGTCATCTCCGGAGGGGTGTCCCGCGGGTGGGAGGCTCAGGTCCGCCGCTTTGCCCCCTTCTCCGGCGACGAGCCGATCAAGATTCTGGGCGCCTCGGTGGCCACCCAGTCGCTGTGGGTCATCGGCGTCACGGCGGCGATGGTTTTGGCCCTGGTCCTTTTTTTCCAGTTCACCATCCACGGCAAGGCCATGAAGGCCTGCGCCCTGGACCAGACCGCGGCCAGCCTCCTGGGCATCCGGGTGACGAGCATGGTTCTGCTCTCCTTTGCCATGAGCGCCGGGTTGGGGGGCATAGCCGGCATCCTCATCACCCCCCTGACGACGATGAGCGCCGCCGGGGGCATGCTTTTAGCCATCAAGGGCTTCTCCGCGGCCATGCTCGGCGGCATGGGCAGCGTCGTCGGGGCCATGATCGGCGGCTTCGTCTTTTCCTTTCTGGAGGCCTTCACCGCCGGGTTCGTCTCCAGCACCCTCAAGGAGCTGGTCACCTTCATCGTCATCATCAACGTCCTCTTGTTCATGCCCCGGGGGCTGATGGGGCCCCGAGTGGTCGAGGGCCTGGAAAAGGTGGAGATCTTTAGAGATTGATGAGCGATCGCCTTCCAAGCCGAGCCCCGGAATTGAAAGGCGGCCCGCTGAGCCCGGCGGAGCTGGCCGCGGCCGTCAGAGAGGCCCGCGGCCGGGACAAGCCGGCCTGGCTGGCCGCCTTGATCGGCGTCTTGATTTTGCCCCTCATCTTCGGCGACGGGTTCTACTTGAACATGATGAACTTCATCGCCCTCTACGCCATGATTGCCTTGGGGCTGTGTCTTCTAGTCGGCTACGGCGGACAGTTGTCCATCTCCCACGCCGCCTTCTACGCCATCGGAGCCTATGCCTCGGCCATCTTCTGCCTCCGGGCCGGACTCCATCCCCTCCTGGCCATCCTCTTGAGCCAAGGCGTCAGCGCCCTGACGGCCTGGGGCATCGGGGCGGTGGTCTTGCGCCTGCGGGGCCACTACCTGGCCATCGCCACCTTGAGCTTCGCCGTGATCGTCGAGGTCCTTTTGCGGGAGCTGACCTGGCTCACCGGCGGGCTTCAGGGGCTCTCCGGGGTGCCGGTCATTTCCATCGGCGGCTTGGCCTTTGATGACGACTTGCGCTTTTATTATCTCGTCTGGCCGGTGGCCATGCTCCTGCTTCTTTTCGCCCTGAATCTGGTCAACTCCCGGATGGGCCGGGTGTTTCGGGCCATTAGGGAGGGCGAAGGCATCGCCGCCCTCTTCGGCGCCGACGTCAGAAGATACAAGATCAAGCTTTTCATCCTTTCTTCGGTTTACGCCTCCCTGGCCGGCTCCCTCTTCGCCCACTACGTGACCTACATCTCGCCGGCGGCCGGCTCGATCATGTTCGCCATCGAGATAATTTTAGTCATCGCCATCGGCGGATACACCCTCATCTGGGGGGCCATCCTCGGCGTGGCGGCCATAACCTATCTCAATGAATACCTTTCCCTGTTCGCCGAGTACAAGCGGACCATCTATGGCGCGGCCCTGATTTTGATCATGATCTTCTTCCCCCACGGTCTCTTCGTCGGCCTCAAGAACTCGGCCGGCCGGCTGGTGCGGTCCTTTCAGCAAAGGGCGGGGCAATGATTCTGCGGATCGACGAGGTGACCAAGTATTTCTCCGGCCTGACGGCCCTCTCCCGGGTCAGCTTCGCCGTCGCCCCAGGGGCCATCAAGGGCATCATCGGCCCCAACGGCGCCGGGAAGACGACGCTTTTCAACGTCGTCACCGGCGTCTTCCCGCCCGATGAGGGCCGGGTCTTTTATCTAGACCAGGACGTCTCCCGGCAGAGGCCGGAAAACATCGCCCGCCTCGGCGTGTCGCGGACGTTTCAACAGCCCCAGCTCTTCAACAGCCTGACGGTGTGGGAGAACGTCATGTTCGGGCGGCACTACCGCACCCGCTCCGAGTTCTTCGCCTGCGGCCTGGACTTCCCCTGGGCCCGGCGCGAGGAGAGGGACATCCGCCGGCGGGCCCTGGAGGGCCTGGACGTGTTCGGCCTGGCGGACAAGCGGCGCCGGCTGGCCCGGTCGCTGCCCCTGGGGGAGCAGCGCTACCTGGAGGTCGCTAGGGCCTTGGCCACCGAGCCGAAGCTCCTCTTGCTCGACGAACCCACCTCTGGGCTCAACGACAGCGAGACAGACCAGTTCCGCGACATCGTCTTCAAGATCAGGGACATGGGCGTGAGCGTCCTCGTCATTGAGCACCACATGAACTTCATCATGAGCGTCTGCGACGAGATCGTGGTTTTGAACTTCGGGGTCAAGATCGCCGAGGGCGGACCCGAGGAGATTCGAAGCTCCCCGGAGGTCATCGAGGCCTATCTCGGCGTCGAGGAAGAGATTGATTGAGGTCAGGGACATAGACGTCTTTTACGGCAACATCCAGGTCCTCAAGGGGGTCTCCCTGTCGGTCAACCGGGGCGAGATCGTGACCCTCATCGGCTCCAACGGGGCCGGCAAATCGACCCTCATGAAGGGCGTCGTCGGTTTGCTGCCCAAAAAGAAGGGCGAAATCCTCTTCGACGGCCAGCCCATCACCGCCCTGCCCACGGCCAAGATCATCAGGCGGGGCGTCTCGGTCGTCCCCGAGGGGCGGCGGCTTTTGGGCCCCCTGTCGGTGATCGACAATCTCAAATTGGGGGCTTATCTGCGGATCAGAAAAGAGGGCGAGGCGGCCATCCGCCAGGACATGGCGGCCGTCTTTGGGCTCTTCCCCCGGCTCAAGGAGCGGCGGCGGCAGTCGGCCGGGACCCTTTCCGGCGGGGAGCAGCAGATGCTGGCCATCGCTCGGGCCCTCATGGCCCGGCCCAAGGCCATCTTGATGGATGAGCCCTCCATCGGCCTGGCGCCGCTGGTGGTCCGCGAGATCTTCAAGGTCATCAAGCGTCTGAAAGGGGAGGGCAACACCATCTTCCTGGTGGAGCAGAACGCCCGCATGGCTTTGAAGGTGGCCGACAGGGCCTACGTCATGGAGCTGGGCCACATCATTCTGGAGGGGCGAAGCGAGGCTCTTCTGGAGACCAACAGCGTCAAAGAGCTTTATTTGGGATCATAAAAGGAAAAGGTTCTTTCAATCGGAGGCTCGCATGAGACTTGAAGACAAGACGGCCGTCATCACCGGCGCCGGTGGACATCTGGGCCGGGGCACGGGCCTGCGCTTGGCCCAGGAGGGGGCCAAGGTGATGATCAACGACATCAACGTCGAGGAGGCCCTGAGAACCGTGGAGATGATCAAGGAGCGGGGCGGCGAGGCCCTGGCCCACGGCGCCGACGTCACCCGGACCAAGGAAGTGGCCGACATGATCGGCCAGACCTTGAGCCAGTGGGGCCAGATCGACATCCTGGTCAACAACGCCGGGGACATCCGCGACGCCTTGCTGGTCAAGATGACCGACGAGGAGTGGGACTTCGTCGTCGATTTGAACCTCAAGGGCAGCTTCCTGTGCGCCCGGGCGGCCGCTCCCCACATGATCGCGCGGCGCTACGGCAAGATCGTCAACACCGCCTCCATGGCCTACAAGGGCAACGTCGGCCAGGCCAACTACACCTCGGCCAAAGCCGGCGTCGTCGGGCTGACCCTGGCCCTCGGCCTGGAGCTGGCCCGCTACGGGATCAACGTCAACTGCGTCGCCCCGGGCATCATCGACACGCCCCGGACCCAGACCCTGGACGAGAGGACCGTGAATCGGCTCGTCAAGCTGACGCCCCTGGGCCACATGGGCCAGGTGGCGGACATCGCCAACGCCGTTCTTTTTCTGGTCTCCGACGAGTCCCAGTTCATCACCCGCCAGGTCATACACGTCGCCGGCGGCATGGAGGGCTTTTGAGGCCAAGAGGCGTGAGGCTCCAAGCGGCGGAGGTTTGAGATGGGTTCGGCCGACATCACCCGCGAGCGGGTCATTCACCGCGTGTTGAAGCAAAAGGCGGCCCAGTACGGCCGGCGCACCTTCTTCTATTATAAGGATCAGGCCTTCAGTTACGAAGACCTCGACCGCCAATCAGACAAGGTCGCCGCCGGCCTTCAGGCCCTCGGCCTCGGCCAGGGGGACAAGGTCGCCCTGGAGATGGGCAACCGGCCCGAATTTCTCTTCCTCTGGTTCGGCCTGAGCAAGCTGGGGGCGGTGGAGGTGCCCCTCAACACGGCCCACAAAGGCGACCTTCTGACCTACATGATCCACCGCGCCGACTGCCGGCTGGTGGTCAGCGAGGCCAGGTTCCTGGACCGGGTGGCCCCGGTGCTGAAGGACCTGCCCCAGGTGGAGAAGGTCGTGGTCTTGAGCGAGGGGGGCCAGGCGCCGCCGGCCCTGGACAAGCCGACCCTGGACTACGCCGCCGTGGTGGACAACGACGGCCGCTTCGACGAGGCGACGGTGGTCTGGTCCGATCCTTTCGTCATCATGTACACCTCGGGGACGACCGGCCCCTCCAAGGGGGCCTTGATGCCCCAGAACTACGCCCTCTTCATGGGCGAGGTGGTCTGGGAGGCCGGGGAGTACACCGAGCAAGACCGGCTCTACAATGCCCTGCCCCTCTTTCACGGCAACGCCCAGGTCCTCTCGACCATGCCCGCTCTGATGAGCGGGGCCCAGATGGTCCTGGCCGAGAGGTTTTCGGCCAGCCGCTTCTGGGCGGAGGTCAAAAAATACGGCTGCACCGAATTCAACTACGTCGGCGGCATCCTGCCGATCCTCTACAAGGCCGAGCCCAGGCCGGACGACGCCGACAACCCCATCAGGGTCATGGTCGGCGGCGGGGCGCCGCCGGACATCTTCGAGGCCTTTGAGGAGCGCTTCGGCCTGAGGCTGGTCGAGGGCTACGGCATGAGCGAGATGGGGCTGCCCTTCATGAGCCCCTTCAAGCAGAGCAAGCCCGGCACCTGCGGCCAGCCCCGGCCCGACTACGAGGTCAAGCTGGTCGACGACGACGGCGTGGTTGTGGCTCCGGGCAGGCCGGGGGAGCTGCTCATCCGGCCGCGGAAGCCCTACTCGATCCTCCTGGAGTATTACAAGATGCCGGAGAAGACCGTCGAGACCTGGCGGGATTTGTGGTTCCACACCGGCGATTGGCTGCGCCGGGACGAGGAGGGCTTCTATCATTTCGTGGACCGCAAGAAGGACGCTCTGAGGCGTCGGGGGGAGAACATTTCCTCCTTCGAGGTCGAGGCCGCCATCAACGCCCATCCGGCCGTGCTGGAGTCGGCGGCCATACCGGCCAAATCAGAGGTCGGCGAAGACGAGGTCATGGTCTGCCTGACCCTCAAGCCCGGCCGACAGCTCAGCCCCGAGGAGGTCATGGCCCACTGCGAGGAGAGGATGGCCTACTTCATGGTGCCGCGCTACGTGCGCTTCATGGCCGCCCTGCCCAAGACGCCCACCGAGCGGTCGAGAAGTACAAGCTGCGGGCCGAGGGCGTCACCCCAAACACCTGGGACCGGGACAAGGCCGGCTACAAACTCAAACGTTAGATAAAGGAAGAGGACGTTAAATGGCCGACATTGACATGGAGGGCGTTTTGCCCGTGGCGCCCGGCGTATTCAGCCTCACCTCCGAGGGCGAGGGAGGTCCGATGCTCCTGGGCGGCTACTGCCCTGAGTGCGACCGCCGCTATTTCCCTAAAAGAAAGCGCTGCCCCGTCTGCCTCGAGCCGATCGCCGAGGCGCCCGTGGGCTCCAGGGGGACGATATACGCCTACACCGTCATCCGGACCAAGCCGCCCCTGGGCCTGCCGGCGCCCTACGCCGTGGGCTACGTCGATCTGGCCGAGAGCGGGCTGCGGGTCTTCGGGCTCTTCGACCCCGAGGAGATCCCCCACCTTAAGATCGGTTTGGCCGTCCGCTTGGCCGTCAAGCCCTTGGGCCATGACGGCCGGGGCCAGCCCCGGCTGAGGCCTTATTTCACGCCCAACTCGGAAGCCTAGAAGGGAGAGGTGATCTGTGGCTGAGGCGGCGGTGGTCGGCGTGGGCATGATCCCCTTTGGCAAACACCCTGACGAGACCCTGGTCGACCTGGGCGCCGAGGCGGCCTATCTGGCCCTCCAGGACGCCGGCTTGGCCCCCGGGGAGGTGGGCGTCGCTTTCTTCGCCAACGGCCTGGCCGGCCGCCTCTTCGGCGATTTCACCATCGGCCAGAACGTCTTCTGGGAGGTGGGCCTCAACCGCATCCCGGTCATCAACGTCGAGAACGCCTGCACCTCCGGCTCGACGGCCTTTTACCTGGCCCACAACGCCGTGGCCGGCGGCCAGGTGGAGGTGGCCCTGGCCGTGGGGGCGGAGAAGATGTACGTGCCCGAGCTGGGCCTGCTCGACTCCGGCCAGAGCGAGCTGGAGACCCAGCTGGGCCGGGTGGCCCCGGCCAGCTTCGCCCTGCGGGCCCTGCGCTACATGGCCGAGTTCGGGACCACGTCCGAGGAGTTGGCCCAGGTGGCGGTCAAGAACCGCCGCCACTCCGGGCTCAACCCGCTCTCACAGTTCCGCGAGCCGGTCACCGCGGCCGAGGTCTTGGCCTCGCCGATGATCGTCGATCCCCTGACGCGGCTGATGTGCTGCCCCAACGCCGACGGCGCCGCCGGGGCGGTCGTGGCCTCGCCGGCCGTGGCCCGGCGTCTGGGCCGGGCGGTGGGGGTGGAGGCGGCCGTGTTGATGACCGGGGATTATCTGAATCCCCAGGACCTGATCCGCTGGGAGACGGATTATCGGACCTGCCGGGCGGCCTACGAGCAAGCCGGCCTGGGGCCAGAGGACCTTGACGTAATTGAATGCCACGACGCCTTCACCATCTGCGAGATCTTGCATTACGAGGCCATGGGCCTCTGCCTGCCCGGCGAGGGGGCCAGGCTGGCCGCCGGGGGGCAGACCGCCCTGGGCGGCCGCATTCCGGTCAACGTCTCGGGCGGGCTCTTGAGCCGGGGCCATCCAGTCGGGGCCACCGGCCTGGCCCAGATCTTCGAGATCGTGACCCAGTTGCGCGGCGAGGCCGGGGCCCGGCAGGTGGCTGGGGCGAGGGTCGGCCTGGCCCAGTGCATGGGCGGGGACAAGGAGGGCGACGCCAAGTCCTGCACCGCGATCATCCTGGCGGCGTGAAGGGCGGAGCGCGATGATGTTGATTAGAATACTCGAGGTCGGCCTCGCCGTGAGCGATCTGGCCGCCTCCGGGCAAAGGCTGAGCGTCGTCTTCGGGGCGAGGCAAGGTCCGATCCTTGAGGCCCCCGAGTTCGGCATGAGGGCGGGCATGTTCCGGGTCGGCGACGTCGACTTCGAGCTCATGGAGCCCGCGGGACCACAAGGCCTGATCAATGATTTCATCGAAAGATGGGGTCAGGGCCTGCACCACCTCGCCTTTGAGGTGGCCGACGTCGCGGCGGCGATGAGCCTCCTCAGAGACCGCGGCCTCAGGTTGATCAACCAGGAGCCCATCTCCAGCCAGGGCTGCCTGGCGGCCTTCATCCATCCCCAATCCCTGCACGGCGTGCTCTTGGAGCTGATCGAGGGCGCGGCCCCCTGGACCGCCGGCGAGCCCCGGTCCGCGAAGAGGCCGGCCGCCTCCCCGGCCGGGAGCCTCGACGCCGAGGGCCTCATCGGCGTGGGGGTCGTCGTCCCGGACGCGGCTGCGGCGGCGAAGGCCTACGCCCAGGCCTTCGGGGCCGAGGTTTCGAGCGCGCCACGATTCAAAGCGTGGCTCTGCCGGGCGGGGGACGTGGACCTTTTTTTCAGGGAGGCGCCTTCGCCTCTTCCCGGGGCCGGGCGGCGGCCGGGTCTGGAGCACGTCGTCATGAAGGTCAAGGACCTCGCTCGGGCGGAGGAATTTTTAAACGGCCAGGAGGTCGCCTTCACCCCGGGGCCAGAAGCCCTTTTCGGCGGCCGGAAGTCCTTGTTCATCCAGCCCACGGAGCTGAGCGGCCTTCTTGTCTTGCTCGTCGAGGAGGATGTCGGACGGCCGCGGCATTGAAAGACCGCCCCAGGCTTGAAGGGTGATCACATGAGAGGGGAAGCGCGAACAAGAGGCAAAAACACCCGGGAGCTTCTGCGCAAGACGGCCATCGACCTCTTCGCCCAGAAAGGTTACGCCGACACGTCCATTCGGGAGATCGGGGCCCGGGCCGGGGTGAGCAACTCGATCATCTATCACTACTTCAAGAGCAAGGAGGAGATGCTCTTCGAGATCATCGACACCGCCACCCGGGATGTGATCGAGGCCCTCGAGGACATCCAGAAGAGAATCCCGGATCCGGTGGCCTGCATGCGAGAGATGCTCATGCACCACATGGTCCACTTCAGCCTCAAGCGCAAGAAGGAGACTCAGATTCTGACGGCGAACAGCCATCTGCTCAAGGGCAGGCGACGCCAGCTCTGCCGCCAGATGCAGCGCCAGATCTACGACCTCTACCGCCAAAAGCTGAGAGAGCTGAACGCCAGCGGCGGCATGAACGACGTCGACGTCACGGTGGTCACCTTCAGCATCTTCGGCATGATCAATTCCTTCTTCTGGTGGCACCGCGAAGGGGGGCGTCTGTCCCAGGGGGAGGTCGCGCACAGCATCCTGGAGTTCATCTCCCACGGCATCCTCAAGGAGTGAGGGGCCAAAGCCGGCCTTAGGGGCTTGACCAGGCCGAGGCTCGGCCCGAGAAAAGGAGGTTCAACAATGCGGGTCTTGGGCGACATTCCCCGTCTGGGAGCCAGGCGGCGGCCAGACAAGACGGCCCTCATCATGGGTCCGAACCGCCTGACCTTCAAGCAGCTCAACGACGAGGCCAACCGCCTGGCCCACGGGCTGATGTCCCTCGGCGTCGGCGCGGGCGACCGGGTGGCCATTCTGGCCGAGAACTGCCTCGAATTCGTGATCGTCAACTACGCCGCGGCCAAGTGTGGGGCCGTGCTGGTACCCTTGAACTTCCGCTACAAGAAAGCCGAGCTGCTCTACGCCGTCAACGACTCCAGGCCCAGCGTCCTCCTCCACGGCCCCCAGTTCTTGGACCTCCTGGCCGAGGCCAGGAGGGAGTTTTACGACCCGGTTCACCTGGCGGCCATCTCGGGCGAGGCCCTGGCGCCGGGCCTCAAGATGTCCGGCCTCATGGACGGCCGCCCCGCCAGCGAGCCAGGCGTGGCGGTGGACCCCTTCTCGCCGGCGGTGATCATGTACACCAGCGGCACGACTGGCTTCCCCAAGGGGGTCCTCTTCTCCCACCACGCCTACTTCAACCTTTACGTCAGCCTGGTCATCGAGGGCGACATGACCGCGGAGGAGAGGGCCATGGTCGGCATGCCCCTCTTTCACAACGGCGGGCTCAACGGGCAGCTCCAACCGACCCTGATGATGGGTCACACGGCCCTGATCATGGGCCGGGGCTTTGATCCGGAAGAGGTCCTCGACGCCGTGGCCCGCCACAAGGTGAGCGTGGTCTTGTGGGTGCCGACCCAACTGGCCATGCTCATCAACCACCCCCGCAAATGGGATTACGACCTCTCCTCCATGCGCAAGATCTGGTACGGCTCCTCGCCCATCAGCCCCGAGGTCCTGGCCGGCTCCCAGGAGCTGTTCAAGGCCGGCTTCTACCAGTGGTACGGCCAGACCGAGACGGGCATGCTC
>CAYXRH010000046.1:0-16986 GCA_964466355.1 uncultured Thermodesulfobacteriota bacterium | reverse complement strand
CTCCGCCCCGGACATCAGGGCCCGGGCGATGGCCAGCATCTGCTGCTCGCCGCCGCTGAGGGTCCCGGCCAGTTGTCTGGTCCGTTCGATCAACCTGGGGAAATAGGTCTGGACCGTCTCCTCGATCTCTGAGGCGATCTCCTCCTTGGTCCGCTGGTAGCCGCCCAGGTGGAGGTTTTCGAGAACGGTCATGTCGGCGAAGACCCGCCGGCCCTCGGGCACCAGGGAGATCTTGCGCCGGGCCCGCTTGTGGACCGGGAGGCTTTCGATCCGCTCGCCACGGAAAAGAATCTCGCCGGTGCAGGGCACCAGGCCCATGACGCTCTTGATGAACGTGCTCTTGCCGGCGCCGTTGGGACCGAGGAGAACGACGATTCGACCCTCCTCCAGCCTCATCGACACGTCGATCAGGGCGGGCACGGCGCCGTACTTGACGTGGATGTGGTTGACTTCGACCAGCGTCACTCTAGCCCCCCAAAAAGGCCTCGATCACTTTCGGATCGTTCCTGATCTCCTCGGGCGAACCCTCGGCGATCTTCTGGCCGTAGTCCAGGACGACGATGCGGGTGCAAAGACGCATGATGAAATCCACGTTGTGCTCGACGACGATGATGCTCAGGCCGCTGCGGTGAAGCTTGGTCAAGATGTCGGCGATGGTCTCCTTCTCCTCCGCGCTCATGCCGGCCACCGGCTCGTCCAGAAGCAACAGTTTCGGTTTGGCCGCCAGAGCCATGGCTATGCCCAGCAATCGCTGAAACCCATAGGGCAGGTTCTTGGCCACCACGTCGGAGACCGGCTCCAGACCGCAAATTTTAATGACCTCCGCGGCCACCCGCTCGGAGGACCGGCGTTTGACCTTCTCCAGGCCGAGGAGGTCCTTGGGGCCGTTGAAGCCGGCCCGGGCGACGACGGATCTGATCACATTTTCAAAGACCGTGGCCTCAGTGTACAAAACCGTGGCCTGGAAGACCCGAGAAATGCCCAGGAGATTGATCTTGCTCTGCCTCAGGCCCGAGATGCCGCGCCCCTTGAAAACAACCCGCCCGCGGTTGGGTGCATAAACGCCGGAGATGCAGTTGAACAGCGTGCTCTTGCCGGCCCCGTTGGGCCCGACGATGCCCAGAACCTCGCCGTTTGTCATGGAGAAGGAGATATCGGACAGGGCGGCCAGACCGCCGAAGTGCTTGTCAAGGTCGCGCACCTCCAGAAGCGTCCCTTCCTCGGCGGTGATGTAGCCGCCCCAATCAATGGGGAACTCCTCGGCCGTCCGCGCTGAAATGCGGACCGATTCCAGAGCGGATGGCTCCGCCTTGGTAAGCCGCGAGCTGATAAGATTCTTGGCCGTGCCCCACACCCCGGAGGGGAAGAAGCGCAGGATCATGACCAAGATCAGGCCGTAGAGGGCAATTTGGTAAGCCACGAATCCGCGTAAAAATTCGGGCAGGGGCTGCATGATGGCCGTCCCGATGATGGGTCCGACGACGGTGCCCATGCCGCCGACGACGTTATAGATGACCGGCTCGATGGACTTGATCATTTCAAAGGTGGTGTCCGAGACGAACAAGGTGTAGTGGGCGTAGAGGCTGCCCGAAAAGCCGACCATGACCGAGGAGATGAGAAAGGCGATTATCTTCATCCGGGTGGTGTGGATGCCCATGGCCTCGGCGGCAAACATGTCCTCGCCGATGGCCTTGAACTCCCGGCCGGTGTTGGAATTGAGGAGGCGAATGTAGAAGATGACCACCAAGGTGATGAAGAAGTAAAAGAGGACGTACGCTTCGCCGTGGGTGGCCATCTCTCCCACGAAAGGCAACTCCGGCGGCGGTATGTTGCGCAGTCCGTTGGCGCCGCCGGTGATGGGCACGGCCATGCGAAAGACGCGGAGCATGATCTGGGCGAAGCAAAAGGTGGACAGGACGAAGAAGATGCCCTTGAGCCTCAGAATAATGACTCCCAGGACAAAGGCGAAGAGCCCGGCCACGAACCCGGCGGATAAAAATCCGGCCCAGTAGGGGAAGTGGTAGTGCATGACCAGGTGGGCCGAGGTGTAGGCGCCGATGCCCAAGAAAGCGTTGTGGGCGAAACTGATGTACCCCGTTAAGGCCAGAATGCCCCACGCGATGGCCAAGGCGCTGCCTAAACATATAATATTAATTAAATGCAATATGAACGGATCTTGAACGAACAGGGGCACGCCAAGGCCGATAACCCAAAGACAGAAAAACAGAACCACGCTTTTGGCTTTTGGCTTTTTCCAATCCGGCGTCGTCATCTAGCCTTTCCCATCAATCCGCTGGGCTTGACCAGGAGAATGATCAAGACCACGAGGAAGATGAATATCAGCGCAATGATCGGGTTCCACAGGGAGCCGATGAAACTTTCGAGGAGGCCGATGATCAAGGCGCCGACGACCGCGCCGGGGATGCTGCCCAGCCCGCCCAGAACGACCACGACGAAGGCTTTCAGGGAAAAATCCATGCCCATGTGCGGCATCAGAGGCGTCATGTGACAGGCGACGATGCCGCCGATGCCGGCCAGGGTGGTGCCCAGACAAAAAGTGAAGAAATGAACCTGCTTGACGTTTATGCCCTGGACCTGGGCCATCTCCCGGTCGCTGCCCGTGGCCCGAAGGGCCCGGCCGAATCGGGTGAAGTAGACCATGTAGAGGAAGATTAAAAAGACGCCCATCGAAATGCCCAACGTGGCCAGCCGGGGATAGCTGAGGTACACCCCGGCCAGTTTGAGGACGCCCAAGACAGGCAGGCGGAGGATGCGGGCCTCACCGCCGAAGATGGCCGAGGTGATCCCCTCGATGAGGCTGACCAGACCGAGGGAGCAGATGACGCAGACCAGCTCATTGTCCCGGACCGGGTCGAGGATGGCTGACAGAGAAAAGGCGGCCAAGAAAAAGATGCACGCCCCGGACAAAACCATGGCCAGAAAGAAGTTGATCCCCAGGCTGGAGACGAAGAACCAGGCCAAGAACGCCCCCAGCATGTAGAACATGCCGTGGGCGAAATTGAAGATGCCCAAGATGCCCCACACCAGATTGAAGCCCACGGCCAGGAGGATGTAGACACTGCTCAAGACCAACCCATTGAATATAATCTGGGCCAGTAAGGGGAGAGTCATCGCCGCGCCGCCGATCCCTGAGGAGATTAGGCCGGTTCATTCCCCGGGGCGGCCGCCCCAGGGAATGAACCTCTTTCTCGCTCCAGCCTAGAACTCGACCTTCTCGATGATGCTCGGTTTCTGGTCCACGATCTTGCCGATGAAGATCGGCTGGAGCAGCTGGTGGTCGATGCCGTAAGTCTCCTTGCCGCCCCAATGGGCCTTGCCTTGGACACCATTGAAAGTCTTGATGCTCTCCATGCCCTTGACGATGGCCTCGGTGTCCTCCACGGTCCCGACCTTCTGGATCGCCTGAAGCATGAGCCTGGCGCCGTCGTAGGACGGGATCAGCATCGTGTTGGGCGCGGCCGGATATTTCTTGGCCTTGAACCGTTCGACCAGCTTGGCGCAGGCGGGGATGGCGAAGTCGCCGTCTTCGTGGTAGATGACCCCGTTGGCCTTGGCGCCGCAGATGCGGATGAGGTCGTAGACCACCGCGCCGCCTGACCTGACGATGGGGCCGTCCCAGCCCATGTCTCTCAAGATGTTGACCATCTGACCAGCGTCACCCGGCGGCGAGCCGTTGAGATCCATGATGCCGATCTTGGAGGCCAGGGCCTTGGTGATGATGGGGGTCATGTCCGGCGTGCCCCGCTCCCAGGGGAAGCCGACGACCTCCAGGCCATACTTCAACCCTTCTTTCTTTTCCCATTCAAACATGGTCTGGCCGGTCTCGTCGTCAGGGTAGAAGTAGGCCAGCCGCTTGGCCTGGGGCCAGGTGGCGTGATAGTACTTCAGCATCTCGCCGACGTACTCGACGTTGGTCACCAGCCAGCGGAAGGTGAACGGTTTGTCCGGACCGAGAACCCTGGGCGTGTAAGTGTCGCCGAAGACGATGATCTTGTTCGGTTCGGTGATGGACTGCATGGCCAGCTCGGCCGCGGAGCCGACCTCGCCGTAGATGATTTTGACCTTGTCCTCGAAAATGAGGCGTTTGGCCGCGGTCACGGCCGGATCGGGAAGATATTTGGTGTCGTAAGGGATGGACTTCAAGGTGTAAGTCTTGTCGCCGACCTTGAGGCCGCCTTGTTGGTTGTAGTCCTCCATGGCCAGCTCCAAGCCGGCCAGGGAGCCGTAGCCCCAGGACATGCCGCCGCCGGAAAGCGGGCCGCAGAAGCCAATCTTCAAGACCGGGTTCTCGGCCAGGGCGGTCCCGCCCAAACCGAAGACCAAAAAAGCGCCGATGATCAGTGCGGTGAATAACGCTTTCTTTCTCATCTTTAACCCCCTCCTTTGTGATGATTATTAGGCCTAATTAACCAGGATTGGACTCTCGCCTTCATCGAAACCAATACTCATGCCAAAACCCTCGCGCCGTCCGCCTCGCCTCTTCCCTTACGGCGGCGGCGATCCTCGTGGCCGGCCTCGGCGAGCGGGCCCCTACCTTTTTAGCGGCGAAATGTTTTCTTTCACTGATGCATCGTTCATGAAACAACGCTCGCTCGGCTGAAGCCCTAAGTTTCACTCTCCGGCCCGGCGATTAAGAATCACCGCCGCCGCGGCCATGTCTTGCCGCCCTCGTCCTTGATTCAATCAAACCACTTCCTGGCCCTGAAGGGTCATTTGCTTCAAGGAATGCTCTCCACCTCCAACAACGACGGCTCGTGCTGCGGGATGATGATGTCGGCCAGGCCCTTGATCTTGAGGACGCTGTCAAAGGCTTGGAGAGCGTCAGTGTGCGTCCCCGCGGCCAAGACCGGCCAGCTGCTCCTCACTTCTTCGGGCGGCTCGAAATTCAGCCGGGTGCAGCAGAACCCGCTGATGACCGCCCGGCCGCTTGTGGTGTTGACGCCGACCGCCTGGACGCCCGGGGTGTGCCCAGGCGCGGGGATGACCTCGATCCCCGGCGCGACCTCGTAGCGGCCGTCGACGATTTTGAAGTTCAGGCCGCTGAAGAAGGGCCGGTGATAGAGGTTGGCCATCAGGACGTGGGGCGACAAGGCGAAGGCTATCTCCGCCGCCTGGACCACCACCCGGGCCTTGGGGCACTTGGCGGTATTGCCGCAGTGATCCCAGTGCAGATGGGTCTGGATGACGAGGTCGATGTCCTCAGGCTTTAAGCCCACACCGGCCAGGGCGCCCTCGAAGGTGTTGACCTCTTCGGCGTCGAATCCCCGCAATTCCTTGGCCGTTTTGGCTTCGGCACCGGTGTCGACGAGGATGTTCATGTCACCGCCCTCTAGATGCCACATGAAGACCGGGGCGATCATCTTGTTTCCGTAGAGCGTGCGGTAGTAAAAGCTGCCCATGTCTAGCTCGAACTTGAGGAGGGGCAACGGCTTGATGCGATACGTCGTCATGATGTCTTTCCTTCCCAGGCCAAGTAGTGGCGGTAAGTGTCGATGAACTCCTTGACCCCGGCCTTCATGTCGTATCTCGGCTCGTAGCCCAGCTGCTCCCGAGCCCGGCCGATGTTGATGACGCCTCGGTACTTGATCTCGCGCTTGTTCCACTCGCTCAGGCCCGGACCGACCTCGATGTCCGCTCCTGGAATCAGCTCCTTGACCATGACTTCCAGCTCTCCGGCGGTGGTCAACTTCTGGCCGGTGCCGATGAGGAAGATTCTGTCCTTCAATTTGTCGCCCGGGACGTCGAGGGCCTTTATGACCGCCGCGGCGACGTCCTTGACGTAGGTGTAGTCCCGGGGGAAGTCACGGCCGGTCTCGAACCTGGTCGGCCGACCGCGGAGCGAGTTTTCGACCATCGGCTTGATGTACATGGGGTACTGCATCCCAAAGCCGTAGATGGCCGAGGGCCGCAGGGCGACGAAGTCGAGGTCGAAGGTGCTGTGGTAGCTCAACCCGAAGGCCTCGCTGGCGATCTTGGAGATGCTGTAGGGCCCGTTGCCCGGCACCTCCTGGGGCGAGAGGACCGGGTGATCCTCGTCGATGGGCTCGTAGCGCTTGGCGATGAAAACCCCGTTGGAGCTGAGGTAGACCACCTTGGTCAGGTTCAAAATCCGCGCCGCCTCCAAGACGTTGAGAGTGCCGCCGATGTTGATCCGGTACGCTTCCACGGGACGGTTGAGCAGGTAATGGGGGTTGATGATGGCCGCGGTGTGAATGACCTTTTCGATGCCGTGTTTCTGAAGAATCGAGATCAGACCGCCCAGATCCTCGATGTTTCCGTGCTCAAAGGCGATCTTGTCCAGCTTCTCGCCCAAGAGCCATTGGAGCTCGGTCATCGGGAGGCGCAGGTCAAGGGTGATGACCACATCGCCCCGCTCGATCAGGGCGTCGGCGACGTAGCATCCCAGGAACCCCGAACCGCCGGTGATTAAAACTCGAGTATTCATGTAATCATCCTTTGCCCATGGTTTTTATTTTTCCCTGCCACTCCAATAGGCTTTGCAACCCGGTCTTGAGGTCTGTCTTGGCGCTGAAGCCGAGCATCTCCCTGGCCTTGTCAACGGCGAACCAGCGGTAAGGCACCAGGACGCTCTGGGGAGCCGGTAAAAACTGGATCTTTAAGCTTGGATCCACCAGCTCGACGAGGCTCTGGATCAGCTCCTTGAGGGTGGTCGGCCGGCCGCTGGCGATGTTGAAGGCCGCGTCGCTGACGTCGCTCTTAAGCGCTAGCATGTTCGCCTCGGCCACGTCGCCGACGTAAATGAAGTCCTGAATCTCCTCCCCTCGGCCCTCGATCTGGGGGGGCAGCCCTTGAGCCATGCGGTCCAAGGCTTGCATGATCAGCCTCGGATAAAGCCCTTGATAGTGCTGCCTGGGTCCGTAGACGCTGGAGTACCTCAGGGCGACGTAGTTAAGGCCCCGCATCTCGTTGAAGACCCGGCAGAACTGTTCGCCGATGATCTTGCTCGCCCCGTACATCGTCCGGTTGTTGAAGGGGTAATCCTCGGCCATGCTCACCTTTTGGCGGCTGCTGCCGTAAATCGACACCGAGGAGGAGTAGACCAGCCGCTGGACTTTGTGCTTGAGAATCAATTCCAGGAGCTTGAACATGCCATTAATGTTGTCTGCCAGGCAGGCGGCCGGATTCTCCTTGGAGGGCAAAAGGAGCAAACCGGCGAAATGAAAAACGAAATCGATCCCGTCCAGGGCCTTGTCCACTGCCGCGACGTTGGAGATGTCGCCTTCAACGAGGCTCACCTTGTCGGATTTTGCGGCCCGGGCCAGATTTTGCTCATTGATGACCTTGTCAAAGACGACGATCCGGGCCACGTCCTCCTCGATCAGCCTGTCCACGGTGTGCGAGCCGACCAGACCTGAACCGCCGGTCACCAGCACTGAACCGCCCGAAATATCCGTCATCGGGATCCATCCTTATCAGTAACGATTTTTTTTACGTAATTGACGATTTCGGCCGGCGCCGTCTCCGGTGGAAAGATCGCCCTGAGGCCCATCTTCTTCAAGTCGTCGATGTCCTCGGCGGCGATGATCCCGCCAGCGATGAAGGCGATGTCCTCGGCCTTTTTTTCCTTGAGCAGGCGAAGAATCTCGGGAAACAAGGTCATGTGGGACCCGGAGAGGATGCTGATGCCGATCACGTCCACGTCCTCCTCCAGGGCGATGTTGACGATCTGCTCCGGGGTCTGCCGCAGGCCGGTGTAGATCACCTCCATGCCGGCCTCGGCCAGGGCGACGGCGACCACCCTCGCCCCGACGTCATGTCCGTCCAAGCCGACCTTGCCGATCAACACTCTGATTTTTTTATTTGTTTGAGTCGTCATCTCGGTGAGAAATACTCCCGGCGCTGATATTCCCCGAAGACCTCCCGCCAGATTCCGCAGATCTCGCCCACGGTGGCGTAAGACCTGATCGCCTCCAGCACGGGGGGGACCAGATTTCCGTCCCCTTTCGAGACCTGGCGGACATAATCCAGGGCCGCAGCGACCTTCTTCTTGTCTCGCCTCTTCTTGACCTCCTTGAGCCGCTGGATCTGCTTGGCCTCGATGCTGGGATCGATCCGAAAGGCGCCGAAGGGCATCCGGGTTTCGGTCTTGTACTTGTTGACGCCGACTGAAATCCTCTCCCCCCGGTCGAGGGCCCGCTGCCGTTTGATGGCCCCCTCATTGATGTGGGAGACGAAGTAGCCGTTTTCTATGGCCGCCACGGCGCCGCCCATGTCCACAACTTTTTGAAATTCATCTTGAATTTGTTCTTCGATCTGACTAGTCAGGGTCTCGATGTAATAAGACCCGCCCAAGGGGTCGATGCTGTTGGCGATGCCCAGTTCGTGGGCCAGGATCTGCTGGGTCCGCACGGCGATCTTGGCCGATTCTTCGGTCGGAGTGCCCAAAACCTCATCGTATGAGGCGTTGTAAAGAAACTGGACCCCGCCGAGAACGTAAGCCAGGGCGGCCAAGGTGATGCGGACGATGTTGTTCCTCGGCTCGAGGAGAGTCTCCCCGCCGTGGGAGTAGGCCGTGATCTTGAGGGCCATGGACTTGGGATCCTGGGCCTCGTATCTCTCCTTCATGATTCTGGCCCAAACCCGACGGGCAGCCCGGGAATTACAGATGGCCGTGAAGAAATCGAGCCTCTCGTCCAGAAACATGGACAACAAGGGGGCGACCTCGTCGATGGTGTACCCCTGATCCAAAAGGCGCTCGATGTAGCAAGCCCCGTTGGCCATGGCAAAGGCGGTCGCCTTGGATGATCCGGCCCCGGCGGCGTTGATGTGATTGGCGCACAGGGTCATCGGGTACCAATGGGGCATGTTTTCGACGCAGTAGCCGACCACGTCCGTGCCCACCCTGACCGCCTTGTCCACCGGCAGGATGTAGGTTCCCCGGGCGACGTATTCCTTGAGGACGTCGTTTTGGAGATCGACCGTGAACTGGGACGGCTTCAAGCCCTGCCTCTCCCCCAAGGCGATGAACAGGGCCAGGGCGACGGGGCCGAAGGAATTGCCGAGCATGCTGACGCGCTTGAGCTGATTCAAGGGAATGTCATCAAAGAGGGTCTCCATGTCGTAAAGGCTGTCGATGGCCACGCCGACCTTGCCCACCTCACCCTTGGCCATCAGGTCGTCGGAGTCGTAACCTAGTTGGGTCGGCAGATCGATGGCCATGCAGATCTCGTCGGCGCCGCAGTTGAGCAGGGCCTTGTATCGCTCGCGGCAGGCCTCTGGCTCGCCGAAGCCGGAGTAAGCCCGAATGATCCACGGCTCACTTCGATACGGCCGCGGGCTGACGCCCCGGGTGAAGGGGTAGCGCCCCGGGAAGCCCAGATCTTTGAGGTAGTCGAAGTCTTGGTCTGCCAGGTCGAGAGGCGTGTAAAGTGGCTTGACCTTGATCCCGATGTCGGTCTCGGGTTCGATATTTTTCAGGGAAGCCTCGCCCGAGGCGGGCTTGAGACGCTCTTCTTCCCACTCGCTTTTTAATTTTTCGAGGGTTCGCATCTCTTCCTCAAAAGCCATCGCCGGCCCCCTAATGGATTTTACGCTCCATGCCAGCCCAGTATTTCTCCCGCAGGACCGTCTTCATCACCTTGCCGTATGGATTGCGGGGCAGCTCGTCCAGTATTTCGACTGACTTGGGCTTCTTGAAGCTGGCCATGTGGCGGCGACAATACTCAATGATCTCTTCCTCGACCAGCTTCTCGCCCTTCTTGGGCACGACCAAAGCCTTGACCGCCTCGCCCCACTTGTCGTCCGGGACGCCGATGACGGCCACCTCCTTGACCTGGGGGTGGGTGACGATGACGTCTTCTATCTCCTTGGGATAGATGTTCATCGCGCCGCTGATGATCATGTCCTTGCGGCGGTCGACCAGGTAGATGTATCCGGCTGCATCGGCGTATCCCAGGTCGCCGGTGTAGACCCATCCCTGTCGCAGGCTCTCGGCCGTCTCTTGAGGCTTGTCCCAGTAGCCCTCCATCATGTGGTAGCCCCTGACGATGACCTCCCCGACCTCTTCGGGCCCGAGGTCCCGGCCGTCCTCGTCGACGATGCGCACCTCGACGTTGAGACAGGGCTTGCCGGCCGACTTGAGCCGGTCGGCCGCCTCGGGCGACCCCTTTAGGTCGTGATCTTTCTTGGACAGGGTGGTGATGCACATCGGCGCCTCGGCCTGCCCGTAGAGCTGGACCAGCTTGGGGCCGAAAAAGTCGATCGCTTCCATTATCCGGGGCACGGCGGCCGGCGAACCGCCGTAGATGATGGAGTGGAGGCTGCTCAAATCGTATTCTTCTTTGTCGGCCGTCTCCAAGAGGGTGTAGATCATCGTCGGCACCAGCTTGAGCACGGTCACTTTTTCTCTTTGAATGGTTTCGAAGACGAGCGCCGGCTTGAACTCGGGGAGGAGGATGTTGGTCCCGCCCCTGACGAACACGGGCAAAACAAAGAACCCGGCCCCGTGGCTGAGGGGCTGGAGGTTTAGGATGACGTCCTCCGCGCTGAAGGGGCCGTAGTCGAGGATTAGATTGATGACCACGTTGGCCCACGACTTCTGGGTCAGCATGACCCCTTTGGGCCGGCCGGTCGTGCCCGAGGTGTAGAAGAGGGTGTGCAGGTCCTCCTCTTCGACCTCGACGGCGGTCTCCTCCGGGCCGCTTTCGGCGAGCAGGTCGTCGTAGGACAGGGCGGAGAAATTGTTTAGCTTTGACAAGCCTTCCGGGACGCGGATGAACCTCGTGACCGTCTCCAGGCGCGGCCTGATGGCCTCGACCATTTCGCTGAACTGCTCCCCGAAGATGAGGGTGTTGGCCCTGGAGTCGTTGAGCATGTATTCGTGATCAGAGCCAGCCAGCCGGGTGTTGAGAGGCACTCTGACTAGGCCGGTCCTGGACAAGGCGAAGTCGATCTCAATGAACTGATTGCAGTTCCGCAAGAGCATGCCGATCCGATCGCCCTTGGAGAGCTCAAGCCCGAGCAGGGCGTTGGCCAAGCGGTTGCTCCGATCGTTCAATTCCTGGAACGTCAATCTTGTTTGACCGTAGATCAACGCCGTTCTGTCCGGGAACTCTCTGACAGCCCTGTTGATCAAATGTTTGACGTTCATTGACTGAAACCCTTCCTCACAATTCTGAAAGTCTCACCGCGATGCGAGCCGAAGATTCTCTCATGGTTTTGAGGACGTCCATCATCCTGACCTTGAAACGATCCTCGGGGCCCAGGACACTCAAACAGGCGGGGCGGGCGAAGTTTTTAATCGGCACCGAAATCGAGGCGCTCCCCCGCACCCGTTCCCCGAAACTGGTGGCGTACTGCAATTCCCTGGCCTTGGCCAGCTCCTTGAGCAGCTCCTCTCTGTCGGTGATGGTGTTGGGTCCGACGGGCTCGAAGCGTATGTTGTTCAAGAGGACACCCAGCTCGTCCTCCTCCAGCTCGGAGAGCAACATCTTGCCCGCCGAACCGACGTAGACCGGCGCGATGGCCCCCACTCCGGCGCTGTATTTTATGTTGTGGATGGAAGGGACCTCCTCCAAGCAAATCCGCTGCAGCCCCATCATGACGTGTAAAACGACGGTCTCTTCGCTGATGCTCCCCAGATATTTCATCTCGGCTAAGGAGCAGATGACCAGGCTGTTGTAAGACTTCATGGGATTGGAGGCCAGGGAGAGGATCAGGGGGCCCAGATAGTAGCGGCGCGTCACCGGGTCCTGCATGACCAACCCGCTGGCCTCGAGGGATTTGAGCAGTCGGTGGGCCGAGCTTTTGGTCAGGTCGAGTCGTTCGGCCACCTCCTTGAGCCTGTCCACGCCGTCGCCCAAACACTTCAACGCCTCCGCCCCGCGGAGAATGGAGTTGATCAAACTCGGCTCAGCCACCTGCCGCCCGTCCTGGTTTTTATTTATTAATTTGCCATAATAATATATTCTTAGTTAACACCTGCTTCCGGGCTGTCGAAACACGTGTCGTCACCTCTGTTTCAACGCCCCAGAATGGTGACCGAAATGGCGGCCGGGCTGCTTTCGATGTAGCCGCCGCTGTTCTGGGCCAAGCCGATCCGGGGAAGAGGCCCGCGGCGCCCCTTGACCTGTCTCGCCCCGGCCTCGCCTCTCATCTGCCAGACCAGCTCGGCGACCTGGGCCAGCCCGGTGGCGCCGATGGGATGACCCCGCGCGGCCAGGCCCCCGCTCGTGTTGACGGGCAGTGGGCCGCTCAAGGTGAAGCGTCCCTCGTCCACCAGGCGGCTGGCCTCTTCGGCCCGGCAGAGACCGAGCTTGACGAGGCGAATCATCTCGCCCGGGGCCATGGCGTCGTGCACTTCGGCGATCTCCACCTCTTGAGGCCCCAGACCGGCCATTTCAAAGGCCAGTTCGGCGCAGCGCTTTTGACCGTCATCCTCGCCGGTGACCTCGCCGCTGCGCAGGCAACAGGACAATATTCTGATCGACGGCTTTGGGGTGATCTTGTCCGCCACTTCCCTGGCGCAGACGATGGCCGCCGCGGCGCCGTCGGCCATGGTCGAACACATGTAAAGGGTCAAGGGCCAGCAGATCAGCCGGGACGACAGGATCTCCTCGATCGTCATGGGCTTTTGGTACTGCGCGTAAGGGTTCAGCGAGCCGTTGTATTTATTTTTCGAGGCGATCTTGGCGAACATCTCCTGGGACCAGCCGTAGTCCTGGATGTACCTGCGCAGGCTCATGGCGTAGCTGCCGGGAAACTGAAAGCCCAGGTCAGCCATCAACTCCACGTCGGTGTTGCTGGCCATGGCCTGGATGGAACGGGCGGTGTCGTTGAGGAACAACTTCTCCGCGCCGACGGCCAAGGCCACGTCGCAGGCGCCCGAGGCGACGGCCAGCGCGGCCTCGCGCAGGGCGATGGTCCCCGAGGCGCAGGCGCCCTCGACGTTTATGATTGGAATGCCCTCAAACCCAGCCTCACGGAGAAAGACGTGACCGCGAATGCCTTCCTGGCCGGTTATGAGTCCGGCCAGCACGTTGGCGAAGTAAGCCGTTTCGATGAGGTTCGGGTCGACGCCGGAGTCGTGGATTGCGTTACAGACCGCCCCCCGGGTCAATTACTTCAGGCTTTTTTCGAGATATTTACCAAAGCGGTGCATGCCCCCCGCGGCGATGCAGACTTCTCGGCCCAATCGCTTCAATTTCAATCCTTTTCGAGCGGTCTGAATTTCCAGCCGAGGAGGTCATGGCCCTCGCGGCTCGTCTTCATCTTTTCGATGACCAGCTCCATCTCTTGACCGATCTCCAGGGCTTCGTCCGTGGGCGGGCAGCCGGTGATGAGGGTGTAGACCACCGCGCCCTGGTCGGTTCTGACGTAACCGATGATGTAGGGCGGCGGAAAATCCAGCGTGCCGGTCTGCATGACCGCGAAGGTCTCGAGGGTCCCTCTGGGCCCGAGCCTCGTCTCGGTCATGGTGTCGTCCCGGCGGCACCTGAGACAGACTTGCTTCATCGGGAAACAGGTGTAGCCGCAGACGGTGCACCGGCCTCCGACCAGGTAGGGCTTGTCCTTTGGCCCTGAAGGGGCGTGAAACAGTCTTTGATCAAGCAACGGATCGCCTTTTATTCAAACCGGCCGCGGGGCCAGTATTTCTGTGATTAGTTCCACTATGCGGAACTACGATTCCATTTATTAAATTAACAGACCCTTCGCCCGCCTGTCAACCATAAAATCAAGATCGATCAGGCCGGGGCGTGGCCGGAGGTCGGTTTATACTTTGCGAGGCTTAGTCCGGATATCCCATGAAGTCTGAGGGTCTCCGGGGGCTGATTGACAGACTGATTTTGGTGGTTACCATGAGAGGCGATGCCAAGGCTCCAAGGAGCGCCGGCCCAACTCAACGAGGAGGTGTTTGATGGAACACACCGCGGCGGAATTAGCCCAAAAACTCAAAGAGATGCACCCTCAGATCGCCGATCACGACCTCAGCCTGGATCTGAAATACAATTCAGAAAAGGAATACTGGATCGTCAAGCTGGAAAGGGGCGACATCAAGCTCCACACTTTTCTGGACAAAAAGGACGCCGACGCCTGCCTGGAGGGGGTCCAGTGCGTCTATCTGGGCCTTCAGATAGACCAGTTCGTGGACAACTTCAAGCACATGGGGTCCAAGGCTCAGAAGTCGTAAATACCTTGCGGTATTGGGGCGGCCGCCCTGAGAGGCGACGCCCGGCCCGGTTCAACCAAAGCGCTCATTTGACCGTCACCGCGGCCCGGCGGTGGCGGGGGCCGTCGAATTCGCAGAAAAAGACGCGCTGCCAGGTGCCGAGCTCCAGCCGGCCTTGGCTGACCGGCAGGCAGGCCGAGCAGCCGACGAGCGAGCTTTTGACGTGGGCCGGCGAGTTGCCCTCGGCGTGGGCGAAGGGCCAGGCCTCGTTGACGATGCGCGACAGGCTCATCAGGATGTCGGCCTTGACCGCCGGATCGGCGCCCTCGTTGATGGTCACCCCGGCGGTGGTGTGGGAGACGTAGACCAGACAGAGGCCCTCCTGGAGGCCGCTTTGGTCCACCGCCTCCTGGACCTGGGCGGTGATGTCGATCATCTCTTGCCTGGCCTTGGTCTTGACGCTGATGATCTTCATTCCGTCGGCCTCCCTTGAAGATGACCGCTTGAGTTGTTTGGCCGGCCCCGCGCGGGAGGCGGCACGTTTAAGCCTCCAGATCATTGGCCGAGCGGCCCTTTGGGGGCTGGAGCATTATGCGGGCGTCGGCGATGACGCACTTCTTGGGGGTGCACATGACCGGGTTGAGGTCGATCGAGCTGATGAAGTCCTCCATTCTCATGACCAGCCTGGAGAACTTGATCAGGGCCTCGGTCATTTTAGGGACGTTCACCGGCTTTGAGCCCCTGTAGCCCTCCAGGAGTGGTTGGGCCTTGAGATCCCGGGTCATGGAGGCCACGGCGGCCTCGTTCAGGGGGGCCATTCTGAGGCTGGTGTCCCGATAGAGCTCCACGCCGGTCCCGCCGATGCCCAGCAGAATCACCGGCCCAAACTGATAATCCACCTTGGCGCCGACGATCAGCTCCACGCCAGAGATCATCTCCTCGACCAACATCCCGGCGAAGCCCTTGATCCGCCGGAAGCGCTTCCAGGCCTCCTTGAGTTCGGCCTGGCCCTTAAGGCCGAGCATCACCCCCCCGGCCTCGGATTTGTGGATCACCGCGGCGGAGACGACCTTGGCCGCCAGGGGATAGCCGATGGACTCGGCAAAGGCGAGGGCCTCGGCCTGCTCGGCGGCCCACTTGTGCCTCGGCACCTCAAACCCGGCCAGGGAAAACAGGCGCTTGGCCTCCGGCTCCAGGACCCAGCCCCGGGGCCGCGCCGCAGACAGAATGGCCCTTATTTGCTTGTTCAACAAGGCCGGCACCTCCTCAGAGCCTCGACCATCAGCACGGCTCCGTCGATGGAATGGGACACGGGCACGCCGTTGAGCTGAAAGCCCTCGATGAGCATGCGGTACTTTTCGACGTGGGGGATGTAGGCCACCAGCGCTTTGCCCGTCCGGCCGTAGATCTGGCTCAGGCGGGCGCCCAGGTCGGCGGTGATGCCCGGCAGATAGGGGAGCATGAGAAGGAGGACGCAATCGATCTGCGGCATCTGGCTCAAATGGGTCGTCGCCGCCACGAAGTCGTCGTCCAGGCCGCTGCCGGTGAGGTCAATGGGGTTGCCCAAGGCGGCGATGGACCGCGCGCTGGCCGAAAGCTTTTTCCTGATCTCCTCCTGATCCGCCTCAGGCAAAACAGGCACTCTCAGACCGCGAGCCAGGCAGGCGTCCACGGCCATGGCCCCGTGACCGCCAGAGCCGGTGACGATGCCGATGTTGCCCTCGATGGCCTTTTTGTAGCAGCTCAGGGATTGAGCGAACGAGACCAGCTCGGCTTCGTTGTCGGCCTCCACCACCCCGTGCTGGGCCAGCACCGCCGAAAAGACGGCGTGATCACCGGCCAGGGAGGCGGTGTGGCTGGAGACGGCCCGGCGGCCGGCCTCGCTTTTGCCGGCCTTCAAAACGATGACCGGCTTGGGGCACTCGGCGGCGGCGAGAACGAACTCCCGGCCTTCATTTCGGCCGAACCCTTCGATGTAAAAGGCGATGACCCTGGTGCCGGGGTCCCTGGCCAGGTGATGGAGCAGATCCGTCTCTTTGATTAAAGCCTTGTTGCCGATGCTCACCGCCTTGGACAGGCCCACGCCCTCGCCGGCGAATTTGATGATCTGATCCACCAGGATGCCGCCGCTCTGGCTGATCAGGGCCACGTTGCCCGGATCGGGCTTGACCATGCGCTCGCTGGGCAGAAAAAAGGTGTCCACGCGCGCCGGCGAGAAGATGCCCAGGCAATTGGGGCCGATGAAGGGCATGTTCGCCTCCCGGGCCACGGCCACGAGGCGGTCCTCCAGATCCCGGCGGCCGCTCTCGGCGAAGCCGCCGGAGATCACCGCCGCGGCGCCGACTTTGGCCTCGGCGCACTCGGCCATGATCTGCGGCACGCCCTCGGCCCGCACCGCGATCACGGCCAGGTCGATCCTGACCGGGATCTCCTCGAGGCTGGCAAAGACTTTTTCGCCCTGGAGGACGCCGCCCCGAGGATTGACCGCAAAGACCTCCACCGGGTAGCGAAGGTTGTTTTTGTAGTAGATGACGTTGGCTGGATGGCGGTCGTTGCTTAAGGAAACGCCGACCACGGCCATGGTCTTGGGCGTGAACAAGGCCTTGAAGTTCACCCCGCCCTCCTCGATATAAAAGCTTCGCTTCTTTTTAAAGACCAACAGTTAGAATATCATTACGACCCTCTTCCGCGAAAGCGAAAAGCCGCCTCGGCCCTGGGCGGATAAAGGCATGTCTGTTTCATTCCCATGGGAAATGGTATCATCCCGGCTGATGCCCTTGGCCAAGTTTGAAACCCGGCTCAAAGACTTTGTCGTCGCCGCGGCCTGCGTCCAGTCG
>CAYXRH010000045.1:0-17048 GCA_964466355.1 uncultured Thermodesulfobacteriota bacterium | reverse complement strand
GCAGGTGGCGGTTGGGCCCGAGGCCGTCGTTGACCGGGGGGCCGGCCTGGGCGTGGAGATTGGCGTCCGTGCAGCCCGGCCTGATCTCCTCGACCACCGGCAGGCCCAGACGGCGGGCCTGGGCGGCGACGACGCCGAAGAGGGCCCGGTTGCCGCTGCTCTGCTTCAGGGGCGGCAGCGTCGAGACGCGGTGAACTCCGGCCGTGGCGCCCGAAACAGAGGATCGGCCGGCGATTCTGTCCAGCTCGACCTGAAACCGCGCCAAATCCTCCGGCCTGACGAAGCGCACGTCCACCGCCGCCTCGGCCTTCTCGGCCACGGTGTTGGGGCCGATGCCGCCCTCGATGCGGCCGACGTTGACGCTCAAGTCTGGGGCCAGGCCGTTGAGGCCCTCCAGGGCGATGATCTTGTGGGCCAGCTCCAAGACGGCGCTGGCCTTTTCCTGGCCGGCGAAGGCGGCGTGGCCGGCTAGGCCCTCGATGACCAGGTTGAAGCCGAGGCGGCCCTTGCGCCCGGTGACCACCCCGCCGCCCAAACCCCCGCACTCCAAGACAAAGGCCATGGCCGCGCGCCTGGCCTCGGCGGTGATGATGGGCCCGGAGACCGGCGAGCCGACCTCTTCGTCGGAGTTGAAGATGAACCTAAACGGCAGATCGTCCAGCTCGTTCAGGGCGGCCAGGGCCTTGAGGGCGTAGACGCCCGCCACCAGGCCGCCCTTCATGTCAGCCACTCCGGGGCCGACGACCTTGTCGCCCTCCACCCGCCAGTGCTTGAAAAGGCTGTCCAGGGGAAAGACGGTGTCCATGTGGCCGATGAGAAGGACGCCCTTGGCCTCGCCGGCCCCCGACGTGGCGGCCACGAGCACGTCGCCGTAGTCTTTCTGGGGAAAGATGGTAATTTCGAGCCCCAAGGGTTTTAAACTTTCGACGATGGCCCGACCGACCTCGTCCACGCCGGCCTTGTGGCCGCTGCCGCTGGGGATGAGGACCAGTTGCTTCAAGAAGGCGAACATCTCCGCCTCGCGCCGGCTCAAATACTCCTTCAAAGCCTGATTCATTTGACCTCCCGCTGAAGATGGAAGCGGCGGCGCTCACTCGAGTTTGGGGGGCGGGGCCAGGTCATCCTCGGGCAAAGCGTCCTTTTCCCGGCCGGCCAAGAGCGAGTAGATCGTCGGCACCAGGACGAGAGTGATCAGGGTCGAGCTGGTCAGACCACCGATGACCGCCCGGGCCATCGGCGCCTGGGTCTCGCCGCCCTCACCGAGGCCGAGAGCCAGCGGGGTCAGGCCGAGCACGGTCGTCAAGGCCGTCATCAGAATCGGCCGCAGCCGCCGTCGGCCGGCCTCGGTCACGGCTTCGTTGAGGGGCAGCCCGTCCCGCCGCCGCAGGAGGTTGGTGTGGTCGACGAGGAGGATGGCGTTGTTGACCACGATCCCGCCGAGCATGATGCAGCCGATGAAGGACTGGATGTTGAAGGTCGTTTGGCTCAGGAAGAGGAGGAGGATGACGCCGATGGCGGCAAAGGGCACCGAGAACATGACCACCAGCGGGAACCTGAGTGACTCGAACTGGCAAGCCATGACCATGTAGACCAGGACCAGGGCCAGAATCAGGCTCAAGAACAGCTCGGAGAAGGCCTCTTGCTGCTCCTCGATGTCACCGGCGAAGAGGACGCTGAAGTCCCGCGGCAAGGGCAGGTTGGCCATCCGGGCCCGGATGTCGGCCACGATCTCGTTCATCGGCCGGGCCTCGATCTCGACCGAAAGGGTGGTCACCCGCTCCTGATCCTTGCGCTGGATGCGGGTCGGACCCTCGCCGGAGCGGACCTGGACCAGGTTGGCCAGGACGACCGGCGTGCCCTCGCGGTTGGTCAGGGTCAGGCTCAAGAGGTCGTCCAGGGCCATCTTGTCGGCCTCGGCCACCTTGACCACGATGGGGTACTCCTTGCCCCCCTGGCGGTAGTACCCGGCCCTGGTGCCGGCCAGCACGGTCTGGATCGTCTGGGCGACCTGCCCGACGGTGACCCTCATGTCGCCGGCCCGGAGCCGGTCAACGACGACCAGGGCCTCGGGCGCGCCGACGGTCTCGCTCAGGTTGACGTCGGCCACCCCGGGCACGGTCTCGATCAGCTCCTTGAGCTCATCGGCCAGCCGCGCGGCCACGGCCAGATCGTGGCCGCGGATCTCCATCTGGATTCTGTCCTCGCCGGAGAAGCCCATGCGCATGACGAAGAGCCCCCGGCCCGGCCGGGTGCGCACGGTCATGCCCGGGATGCCGGACAGCTGGCGCCTCAAGTCGGCCGCGACCTGGGCCGAGGAGCGCTGCCGCTCGGCCTGGGGCTTGAGCGTGATGCGCAGTTGGCCGGTGTGGGTGCCGGACGGGCGCCAGACCGTGCCGCCCAGAAAGGCCGAGGTGGCCTCCTTCTCCGGCACCGTCTTCTCGACGATGTCCTCGAGGCGGTTGAACTTCTCTTCCAGGACCTCGACCCGGGTGCCGACCTCCATGTCGGCGTAAACGCGGACCTCGCCCTCGTCGGCCTCGGGCATCAACTCCACGCCGACGAGGCCCATGAGCCAGAAGCTGCCGCCCAAAAGGGCGATGGAGAGGCTGACGATGAGCCAGCGATGCCCGAGGGCGAAAGCGAGCAGGTCCCCATACACCGACTCCAGCCGGCCGAAAAAGCCGCGCTGGCCGCGGCCCCGACCCGCGGCCCCGACCCCGGCCCGGGAGGAGAGCATCGGCACCAGGGTCAAAGCCACGGCCAGCGAACACAGAAGCGAGAAGCCGACGACGTAGCTCAGTTGCTTAAACATCAACCCGGCCATGCCGCGCACGAAGATCAGCGGCAGGAACACGGTCAGGGTGGTCAGGGTGCTGGCCACGATGGCCCCGGCCACCTCGGACGTGCCGCCGACCGCCGCCTCGAAACGGTTCTGGCCGGTGCTGCGCAGACGGAAGATGTTCTCCAGGACGACGATGGCGTTGTCGACGAGCATGCCCACGCCCAGGGCCAGGCCGCCGAGGGTCATGATGTTCAGGGTGAACCCGCCGAAGTACATCAGCCCGAAGGTGGCGATGATCGACACCGGGATGGCCAAGGCCAGGATGAAGGTCGAGCGCAGGCTGCCCAGAAAGACGAGGATGACCAGGACGGCCAGGGCGCCGCCGTAGAGGGCCGAGCTGCCGACGTTGGTCACGGCCCGCTTGATGTAGGTTGAAGTGTCGATGATCTTGGTCAGGGTGATGTGGGGCAGGTCCTGGCGGATGCGCTCCAGCTCGTCCTTGACCTTTTCGGCCGTCAGGACGGTGTTGGCCCCGGATTGCTTGTAGACGGCCAGCCGCACGCCGGGGATGCCGTTGACCTTGAAGATGCGGGTCACCTTCTGCCAGGCGTCGCTGACGTTGGCGATGTCGCGCAGGCGGATCGGCCCGCCCTGGCGGACGGCGATGATGGTCTCGGCCAACTGCCTGAGCGAGGTGTACTCGCCCTGGGTCCGCACCGAGACGCCGAGATAGCCAAGATCGATCGTGCCGCCGGGCTGATTGACGTTCTCGGCTTTGATCTGGGTCAGGATCGTGTCCAGCGGCAGCCCGAGGGCCTTGATTTTGTTTGCGTCGAGATCGACGTGGATCTCCCGGCTCAGCTCGCCGCCGAGCTGGACCGAGGCCACGCCGGGGATCCTCTCGAGACGGTACTTGACCTGATCCTCGACTATCTGGGCCAACTGGATCGGATCCAGATCGGCCGCCGCGCCGAGGATGAGGATCGGAAAGGCGGCCAGGTCGTATTTGCGCAGGGAGGGCCGCTCCGCCTCCTCGGGCAGTTGGGGCAGGACCCGATCGAGCCGGTCGCGCACGTCGTTGGCCGCGGCGTCGAGGTTGGTGCCCCAGGAGAAGCTGAGCCGGATGTCGGTCGCGCCCTCGGCCGAGATTGAAGTCACCTCCTCCACCCCGGGCACGGCGGCGATGGCCTCCTCGATCGGCCGGGTGATCAGCTCCTCCATCTCCTCCGGGCTGGCGTTTTCGTATGTCGTGCGGATGCTCAAGGTCGGATAGGTGATGTCCGGCATCAAGTCGATGGGCAGGCGGATGAAGCTGACCGCGCCGAGGATGATCACGATCAGGACGACCATGACCGTGAAGATGGGCCGCCTGACCGAGAAGCTGGCCGGGCTCATGGCTGGCTCGATTCCGGAGACCTTTTGGCCTTCTGGGCCGGGCCGCCCTCGTCCGGGCCTCGGCCCGCCGCCGCGGCCGTGTTGGCCGCGTCGCGGCCGCTGAGGCGGACCTTGGCGCCGTCCTCGAGCATGTGATGGCCGAGGGTGACCACCCGGCCCTCGAGCGGCGGGGCGAGGACCTCGATCAAGTCGCCCTCTTGGATGCCGGTGGTGAGCGAAACGAAGCGGACCGTCTCCGACTCAGGCCGCAGGACGAAGACGCCCTCCTGGCCGCCCCGTTTCACCAGGGCGGTGATGGGCACGATGCGGGCCTCCGGCTTGCGGGCGAACTCGATCTCGACCCGGATGAACATGCCCGGCTTGAGAGTGAGCTCAGGATTGGCGATCTCCAGTTCAACCAAGGCCTGGCGCGATGCCTCGTTCAAAATCGGCGACAAACGCACTATCCGACCGCTGAAGCGCTTGTCCGGCAAGGCGTCGGCCGTGACCTGGACCGGCTGGCCGATCTCGATCTTGGGATAGTCGCGCTCGATGACGTGGATGACGCCGACGATGGGATTCAGGTCCAGGATCGTCGCCACCGGGGCGTTGGCCGCCAGGAGGGCGCCTTCGTCGACGAAGCGCTGGCCGACGACCCGGGTGTCTGATCCATCGCGCCAACTGGCCCGGATCTGGGTGTAGGAGAGATGGACCTCGGCCTCCTTCAGCGCGGCCAGTTTTGACGACAGCTCGGCCTTGGCCACGGCCAGCTTGGCCGCGGCGCCCTTGAGGCGGGCCTGTTTGACGTCCAGCTCCGATTGGGCGACGATAGCCTTGCCGCTGAGCGAGCTGGCCCGTTCGAACTCGCGCTTGGCCAGTTCGTACTCCGAGCCGGCCTCGGCCAGTTGGGCCCGGGTGATCTCGACCGCCGCCCTGGCCTGCTCGACCCTGAGACGGTACTCCTCGTCGATCAACTGAACGACGACCTGATCCCGCTCGACCTTGTCGCCGATGTTGACTAAAAGACGCTTCAGGCGGCCGGTGATGCGCGGCGCGATGACGAACTGGGCCGAGGGCTTGAGGGAGCCGGTGTAGACGCCGAGTTGACGGATCACTCCGGTCTGAACCGGGGCCGTCTCCACGGCCACGGCCGGGCGGTTCTCGTGGTTGGGCAGGGCCTGGCGCGGAGCGCTGGCTCTCTTGTAGATCTGCCAGCCCAGCAAACCGACGAGGATCAGGATGACAAACACCACGCCGATCTTCTTCATCGCCTGCTCCTTATAACCGCTCAATCGGGTCCTCGGGCCGTAAGGCTGCTCATATCACTTTTTGAGGCCGCCGAGAAGCGCATTTTAAATGAGAGCGACGAATCAAATTTTTAATTTCGAGGTCAGATCAGTGTTAGAAGCCTCAGCTCGAAGGCGGGCATAACTCAGGGGCGATGAGGGGGGGCTGGTTAGTTTGAATTGGGCCTCGGCCGCTCTTCTCACCCAACGGCGGCGTAGAGTGACGGCCTCTGCCCGGCGAAGTGACAGGCCGTCAGGTGGCCGGGATTGATCTCGACCATCAAGGGCTGCTCCTGGCGGCAGATCTCGAGGGCGTAAGGGCAGCGGGTGTGGAAGCGGCAGCCCGGCGGCGGATCGATGGGGCTGGGCACGTCGCCCTTGAGGATGGTCCGCCGACCCTTTTTTGGGGGATCGGGCACCGGCGCGGCCGAGAGGAGGGCCTGGGTGTAAGGGTGGAGGGGGCTCGCGTAAAGCTTTTCGGAGGCGGCCACCTCCACCAGTCGGCCTAGATACATGACCGCCACCCGGTCGGAGATGTGCTCCACCACGCTCAAGTCGTGGGAGATGAAGAGGTAGGTCAGCTCGAACTCATCCTGGAGATCCTGGAGGAGGTTGATGACCTGGGCCTGGATGGACACGTCCAGGGCCGAGACGGCCTCGTCGCAGATGATCAAATCCGGGTTCAGGGCCAGGGCCCGGGCGACGCCGATGCGCTGGCGCTGGCCGCCGGAGAACTGGTGCGGAAAGCGGCGCATGTGCTCCCGCTTCAGCCCGACCACCTCCAACAGGGCCAACACCTTGGTCTCGCGCTGGCGGCGGTCGGTCAGGCCGTGGACGTAAAGCGGCTCGCCGACGATGTGGGCCACGTTCTTGCGCGGGTTCAAGGAAGAGAAGGGGTCCTGGAAGATGATCTGCATCTCCCGGCGCAAGGCCCGCATCTTCTTCTTGTCGTAGCCGAGGATGCTCTCCCCCCGGAAGAGGATGTCGCCCCTGGTCGGCTCCTCGAGCCTCAAGATGAGCCGGCCGAGGGTGGATTTGCCGCAGCCCGACTCGCCGACCAGACCCAGGGTTTCGCCCCGGCGGATGTGGAGGCTGACCCCGTCCACGGCCCTGACCGAGGCCGTCTGCCGCAGAAAGACCCCTCCGGTGATGGGAAAGTGCTTGACCACCCCCTTCAGCTCCACCAGGGCTTCGGTTCTGTCTGGCTTGGGATCAGGCATGCTTGTGACACCGAACCGTGTGCCCGGGCCCGACCAGGGCCAGGGGCGGCTCCTCCCGGCGGCACTCCTCTCCGGCCTCCTGGCAGCGGTCATGGAAAAGGCAGCCCAGGGGCAGTTTAAACAAGGAGGGCACCACGCCGGGGATGGTGCTCAGCCTTTTTTTATCCCGGCCGCGGCCGAGGACGGGGATGGAGCTGAGCAGGCCCACGGTGTAAGGGTGCTTCGGCGCGGCGAAGATGGTCTCGGCCTCGGCCTCCTCCATGATCCGACCGGCGTACATCACGGCCACGTGCTGGGCCATTTCGGCGATGACGCCCAGGTCGTGGGTGATGAACAGGATGGCCGCGCCGGTCTCCTCCTTGAGCTTGTTCATCAAATCCAGAATCTGGGCCTGAATGGTCACGTCCAGGGCGGTGGTCGGCTCGTCGGCGATCATGATCTGGGGGTTGCAGGCCAAGGCCATGGCGATCATGACCCGCTGGCGCATGCCGCCGGACATCTGATGGGGGTACTCCTTGACCCGGGACTTGGCCGCCGGGATGCCCACCAGGTGGAACATCTCGATGGCCTTGCCCCAGGTGTCCCGGCGGGAGAGGCGCTGGTGGAGGCTGATCACCTCGGCCACCTGATCGCCCACGGTGAAGACCGGGTTTAAGGAGGTCATCGGCTCCTGGAAGATCATGGAGATGCGGTTGCCGCGGATCTTCTTCATCCTCGACTCGCTGAGCGCGAGCAAGTTCAGCCCCTCCAAGAGGATCTTGCCGCCGACGATCCGGCCCGGCGGCATGGGCACGAGACCCATGATGGACGAGGCGGTGACGCTCTTGCCGCAGCCCGACTCACCGACCAGCCCCAGGGTTTGTCCGGCCTCCAGACGAAAGCTGACGTCATCCACCGCCCGCAGCACCCCGCCGCGGACGTCGAAGTAGGTCTTGAGGTTTTGGACCTCCAGGAGAGACTCTCCGGACACGGCCTAATCCCTCAGCCTCGGATCCAGGGCGTCGCGCAGTCCGTCGCCCAGGAGGTTGAAGCCCAGGACGCCGAAGAGGATGGCGATGCCAGGGAAGGTCATGACCCACCAGGCCCTCAGGATCAGCGAGCGGCCCATGGCGATCATGGCCCCCCACTCGGCCGTGGGCGGCTGGGCGCCGAGGCCCAGAAAGCTCAAGCCGGCGGCGTCCAGGATGGCCGAGCCGAAGCCCAGGGAGGCCTGGACGATGATCGGAGCGAGGCAGTTGGGGAAGATGGCGTTGAAGATTATGCGCCCGTCCCGAGCCCCCACGGCCTTGGCCGCGGTGACGTAATCCTTTTCGTCCTCCTCCAGGACCGAGGCCCGCACGATGCGGGCGAAGCGGGGGATGGTGATGATGCCGATGGCCATCATGGCGTTTCGCAGGCCCGGACCCAGATAGGCCACGATGACGATGGCCAGGAGAATGTGGGGGAAGGCCAGGAGAATGTCCATGAAGCGCATGATGACGTTGTCCAGCCAGCCCTTGTAATAGCCGGCCAAGGCCCCCAGGAAGGAGCCGAAGATGAGGGCGATGCCCACGCTGACCACGCCGACCATGAGCGACACCCGAGCCCCCCAGATGATGCGGGAGAGGATGTCCCGGCCCAGATCGTCGGTCCCGAGGACGTTCTTGATGGCGCCGCCCGGATGCCAATACGGCGGCTTCAATTGGTCGTAGAGGGAGTTCTCGATGGGATCGTGGGGGCTGATGATCGGGGCCAGCAGGGCGCAGAGGAAGAAGACGGTGATGATGATCAACCCGGCCACGCCGGTCCGGTTCTGGAACAGCTTCTCGACCTGGTCAAAGAAGGGGTGGCGATTCTCGGGGTCGCCGGCCAGATCAAAAAACCTCATCATCCGCCGCCACCCGCTATTTGACGCTGATTCTGGGGTTGATGACGGCGTAGAGCACGTCCACGACGAGGTTGACGATGACGAAACAGGTGGCCACGGCCAGGGTGCCGCCCTGGATGACCATGTAATCCCTTTTGACCACGCCCTCAAAGATCCACTTGCCCACGCCGGGCCAGGCGAAGACCGTCTCGGTCAGAATGGCCGCCCCGAGCATGATCCCGAACTGGAGGCCGATGACCGTCACCACCGGGATGAGGCCGTTTCTGAGCGCGTGCTTGAGCACGATCTTCACCTGGCCGAGGCCCTTGGCCTTGGCCGTCTTGATGTAGTCCTGACGGAGGACCTCGAGCATGGAGGAGCGGGTCATGCGGGCGACGATGGCCAGGGGGATGGTGCTCAGGGCCGCGGCCGGCAGGGCCAGGTGCATGAGGGTGCTTTTGAGGGCGGCCCAGTTGCCGGCGATGATGGAGTCGAGGATGTAAAAGTTGGTGATGATCTTTATGTTCACGTCCACGCCGAGGCGCCCGGACATGGGGAACCAGCCCAGGATCAGGGAAAAGACGAGCATCAAGACCAGCCCCAGCCAGAACACGGGCATGGAGACGCCGATGAGCGAGGCGACCATGCTCAGGTAATCGAAGGCGGAGTACTGCTTGGTGGCCGAGATGATGCCCATGATGACGCCGAGGAAGGAGCTTATGAGCATGGCCGCCACGGACAGCTCGATGGTCGCCGGAAAGCGCTCCTTGATCTCGATCCAGACCTTCTGGCGGGACCAGATGGTCTCGCCCAAATCCAGCTTGGCCAGCCTTTTGAGGAACAACCAGTATTGAACGTAAAGGGGTTTTTCAAGCCCCAGATGTTCCCTCATGGCCGCCAGGGACTCCGCGGTGGCCCGCTCGCCCAAGAGCAGCTCCGCCGGGTCGCCGGGGGTGATGGCCAGCATGAGGAAGATGATTATGGAGACCCCGAGCAAGGTGGGGATGACGCTGAAAATGCGCCGGATGATGAAGCTGAGCATTATGCTAACTCACCGCCCCGGGACTGGATTGATAAACAATGAAGCGGCCGCCCTTGGAAAAATGTAAGGAATTTACGAGACACAATAATAGTTCTCGGCGTGCCGGGCGGGAAAGGCCAAAGCCTCCCCCGCCCGTGGAGTAAGTATCACTCCAGCCAGACGCTCTTGAGCCGCACCGATCCCGTGGGATGCAGCTTGAAGTTCTTGACCTTTTTCTTGGTCGGCCACATGACCGTGGAGTGGGCCACCGGAATGGCCGGGCACTCGTCAAAAAAGACCTTCAAGGCCTTTTTGTATATCTCGGCCCGTTTGTCCTGATCCGGGGTGGTCTTGCCCTCGATGATCAGCTTGTGGTACTCCTCGTTCTTCCACTGGGTCCTGATGTTGGGGTCGGCCAGGCCGTCGAAGAGGATGAGCAGGAAGTTGTCCGGGTCACCGTTGTCCCCGGTCCAGCCGAGCTGGAAGAGATCCATGTCCTCGGGCTGCTCGCGCTGACGCTTGAGATAGGTGCCCCAGTCGTAGCTGACGATGCGGGCGCTGACGCCGATTTTTTTCAGGTCGCCGAGCATGGCGATGCCAACCTTGAGCCCCTCGGGGTTGTAGGGCCTGGGCACCGGCATGGACCAGAGGGTGATCTCGGGCAGGCCCTTGCCCTCGGGGTAGCCGGCCTTGGCCAGGTACTGCTTGGCCAGTTCGGGGTCATACTTGTAACCCGGGATGTCCTCGTTGTAACCCCACATGGTCGGGGGGATGGGGTTCTTGGCCGTCTGACCCATGCCCTGGTAGATGTTGTCCACGATGGCCTGGCGGTTGATGGCGTGGGCGATGGCCAGGCGCATGTTCTTGTCCTGCCACAATTTCTTGGTGTGGTTGAAGGACAGGTAGCCGATGTTCATGCCCGGCTGTTCGACGACTATTAGGTTGGGGTCCTTCCGGGCCAAGGGGATGTCGGCCGGGTTGGGGAACTGACAGATGTCGATGCCGCCCGATTTAAGCTCCAGGAAGCGGACCGCGTTTTCGGGGATGGCCCTGAAGACGACCTTGTCCATGTAGGGGCCATTTTCCTTGTCCCAGTAATCCTTGAAGGCCTCGAGGATGATGCGGTCGTCCTTGATCCATTTGACGAACTTGTAGGGGCCGGTGCCGACCGGATTGCGGACGAACTCCTTGGGATTTTTGAGGAAGGCCGTTGGGCTGATGATGTCGGCGAAGTCCATGCCCATGTTGGCCAAAAAGGGCGCCTCGACCCGCTTGAGCCTGAAGACCACGGTGTACTCGTCCGTGGCCTCGATGGAGCCGACGATGTCGTCCATCTCCATGGAGAGCCAGTACTCGGGGGGGCGCTCCTGCTTGGGGATGTCGTAGCCCTGACCCTGCCATTTGACGTTGCGGTCCTTCATCATCCGGCCGATGCTGAAGACCACGGCGTTGGCGTTGAAGGGCGTGCCGTCGTGGAACTTGACCCCCTTTCTGAGATGGAAGGTGTAGGTCTTGCCGTCCGGGGTGACGTCCCAGGAGGTGGCCAGACCGGGCTCCAGGGCCGTGGACTCGTCCTTGTAAAAGACGAGCGCCTCATAGATGTTGTCACAGACCATGAACGAGTTGCCGTCGGTCTCGTAGGCCGGGTCCAGGCCCACCGAGTCGCCGCCCCGGCCGAAGACCAGGGTGCCCCCCGTCTTGGGGGCGGCGGCGAAGGCGGAAGCGGTCAGAGCCAACCCGACGATGAGAGCGACAAAAAGCAGCCCTTTTCTCATTCGCATCCCTCCTTGTTTTGAGTTCCAGGCCAATAACCCTGGGGGCATTCTACATTATTGAGGGATCAATGTGTTCTAAAAATGCGCTCATTGATCGGTCGGAAGGCGAGGACAAAGAAAAAGGGCGGCTTCATAAAGAGTGTATCGCTTCGGGCGGCACTGAGACGAAGACTTCATCTTCAGGGGTCAGCCGGGCGGCCGAGAGAGCCCCTTTGGCGGCCAGGACTTTAAACAAGACGCCCTCTCCGGCGACGTGAACCTCGCACAAAGGGCCCTGATCGACCAGCCGAATGAGTCGGCCGGAAAAGACGTTGGGGCCGGCCTCAGGGGGCGGGCCAGGGCTCAAGGCGATGTCTTCGGGGCGCACGGCCACGAAGCGTTGGCCAGGACCGGGCTCGGCCGGAAGGATCAGCTTCAGGCCGCCGATGAGAGCTTGGCGGCCGTCAAAGAGAGCCTCAAAGACGTTCTTCATGCCCACGAACCGGGCCACGAAGGCCGAGGCCGGCCGGCGGAATATCTCCCCCACCGAACCGGTTTGCTCCAGGGCGCCCCGGTTCATCACCGCCGCCCGGTCAGCCAGATAGAGCACCTCGGCGAAGTCGTGGCTGACCATCAAAAAGGTGAGGCCGCTGTCTCGATGGATCTCCTTGAGCATGATTTGAATCTCCTCCCGGAAATTGGGATCCAGGGCCGAGAGGGGTTCGTCCAACAGAACAACGGCCGGCTCGATGATCAAAGCCCGGGCCAGGGCGACCCGCTGCCGCTCACCGCCGCTCAAATTGAGGGGCGAGCGCTCCAAAATGTGGCCGATGCCCAACTGAGCCACCAGCCGCGCGAACCTTTCATCGGCCCGAGGCCGGCTGGCGTCGTGGTAGCGCAGGCCGTAGGTGATGTTCTCCCGGACGCTCAAGTGGGGGAACAGGGCGCAGTCCTGGTAGACGATGCCCACCCCCCGCCTCTCCGGCGGCAGACCGCTCACCAGCCGGCCGTTGACCCAGATGCGACCTCGGTGCAAGGGCACCAGGCCGACGACGGCCTCCAAAAGCACCGTCTTGCCAGCGCCGGTGGGGCCCAGGAGGGCGAAGAACTCGCCCTGGCCGACGCGAAGGCTGATGTCCTTGAGGCTGAAGCCCGCCAGCCTGACGGAGAGGTCTTTGAGGCGGATCATGTCTCGCTTCGCCGCGGCCAGGTCAAAAGCCTGACCAGCAGAAAGAGGGCCAGGGAGACGAAGATGAGCCACACCGCCACCGGCAGGGAGTACTTGAGGCCGTAGGCCGTGAACCGCTCGTAGATCATCACCGGGGCGACCATGGGATGATAGGCCACGATGACGATGGCCCCGAACTCGCTTATCCCCCGGGCGCAGCACATGATCATGCCCACCAGCATCGACCGCCAGGCCAGAGGAAGGGTGATTCGCAGGAAGGTGGCCGCCATCGGCGCGCCGAGGCTGCGGGAGACCTTCTCCACCCGAAGCGGCACGGCCTCGAATCCGGCCTTGGCCGTGTTGACGTAAAACGGCAGGCCGACGAAGGTGAGCACGACCACGATGCCGGTCACGGTGCCCATGATCCTCACGCCCAGCTGAAGGATCATGTCCCCCAGCCAGGTGCCCCGGCCGGTGACGGCCAGAATGGCGATGCCGACCACCGGGTGGGGGATCATGATCGGCAGATCGACGATGCTCTCCACCAGCCTCTTGCCTGGAAAATCGCGGCGGGCCAAGAGGTAGGCGAAAGGAGTTCCCAGGACCAAGGAGATCAAAGCGGCCAGGCCAGCGGCGTACATGCTCAATCCAATGGCCCGCACGACGTCTTTGTCTTGGATCGTCTCCAAGAGGCTGGCCCCGGAGGGCTTTAAGATCATCTGCCCCAGGGGCAGCAGAATGAAGGCCAGAATGATCGACAGGCAGAAAAAAGTCAGGCTGGCGAAGGGGTCGATCTGGGGCCGCATCTTTGAATCCGGGGCGGCGGGGAAAACCCCCCGCCCCGTCCCCTCATCGGTCGGTCAATCCTTGACTTCCACCAGGCCCTTGAGGGCCTGGGGCAGTTGGTCCATCATGGCCGGCGTGGGCACTCGGGCGGGCACAAAGGGCGGCTGACCCATGTCCTGAAGGATCTTCAGCCCGCCGGCCGGATCGAGCAGAAAGGCCAGGAAGGCCACCGCCGCCTCAGGGTTGGGGGCGTCTTTGCACAACGTCACGCCGTAGGTGCAGGATTGACCCGTCCGGGTGATGAAGGTGCCCGGCTTCTTGCCGGTGACCTTCACCTTGGCCTGCTTGTAGAAGTCGTCGAAGTGGTAGTCGCCCAGGTTGATCCGCGGCGGCAGGACGACGTAGTTGAGCTCGTGCTGCACGGCCACGGAGAGATACTCCCAGGCGTAATCCATGTGGCCGGTCTTCAAAAGATTCACCAGCTCCACCGACTTGGGCCGGACGTTCGCCTGGGAGCGGTTGGCGATGAGCTTTTCATAAAGGCCGGGCTTTTGATAATGCTTCTCGGCCAACTGGAGAACCATCAGGCTCCGGTAGCCGCAGGGATCCAGGTTGGGGTCGGAATGGCCCCACGCCACCCCTGGGCGGCCGAGGATCGCGTACCAGTTGTCGGCGTTGACCTCTGTGGCGAACTTGGATTTGTCGGTGTAGCACAGGACGAGCTGATTGGTGGCGAAGCGGATGTTCCAGGCGGCGTGCTTGGGGATGAGGGTTTTGTCAATGACCATGTAGTCGGCCGAGGCCATGATGTCGGCCGGCTTGCCCACCTCGGAGATGAGGCGGGCCATCTTGGTGCTGCCGCCCGCCTCCCGCAAAACGTCCACCTTGGGGTTTTGGGCCTCGAACTTCTTCTCCATGGCCGCGAAGGGCACCGTCAGCGAGCCGGCGTGGAAGATGATCACCTGGCCCGAAACCTCGGCCATGGCCGGCGGGCCCATCAAAACGGCCAGCGTCATGACGCCGACCAGACACAAGCCAATCCCCAGCTTCTTCATCACTCTTCCTCCTCCAAGTAGGCGCTAAATCTCCAGAACTCCGCAAGGCGCGACCGCCGGGCGGCGGTCCAGGCAAAATTTTTTCTATGTCAAGACTGACATGGTATGTCTTTCCTGACATACCGCTCTCCCAAAGTCAAGCCCAGCCGAGGAGACCGTTTGGGCCTCTTTGATCTTCGTGATAAAGTGGCCTCCGTGGACCTCGAGATCCTATTCGGCCCGGAGCCGCCCCCTGAGTTGCGCTCGGAAGTGGAGGCCCTGCCGCCCGCCCTGGCCTCAGTCCTCCTAAAATCCCTGGCCGGCGATTCCAAGGCCCTGGAGACAACGCGCACGGCCTTGAGCCTGTTCGAGGCCGTGGACGAGGTGGAGTGCGGCCGGGCTTTTGGCTTGTTAAAAGACCTCAAGCCCGGACCCTTGCGCGGTTGGTGGCTCCGGGCCGTCTTTGACCTCCCGGGCTGGTCGCGCCCCCTCGGCCGGGCCCTGCGAGGCTTTTTGTCCGACGAGACCGCGGCCTTGGAGTTCATTCAAAAGGCGCCGGCCCTTCTGCGCCGCTTAGGTCTTGGGCCGGGCGGGGCTTTGCTGAAGCTCGTCGCCCCTTTGGCCGCTTCAGACCCGAGCCTGACCCTGGAGATTTTTCTTCAAGCCCCGGAGAATTTGGCCGACCTAAAGGCGGATCAGCAACAACTGGCCCTCGGCCGGGCCGCCAGGCTGGGGCCAGAGCCTTTGGCCGCGGCCGCCCTTTTGGCTTCGGCGGGTAAAATCATGGGTCAGGCCGGCCCGAGGGGCTTTGACCGTTGGGTTAAAATCGGACTCAACCAGCCGATAGACAAGCGGGCCGCCTTCTTCTCCCTCAACGCCCCCGATTCCCTGGCCGCTCTGGACGAGGCGGCCGGGGGCTTGAGCCTGGCCGCGGCGGCCCGGAGGCTGTCCTTTTACGGCCAAAGCCTGACCGGGACCGAGGTCAAAATCAGGTCCCTCGAACGGCCGCCCGAGGAGGTCATCGTCTCGCCCCTGGCCGCGGCCGCGCGCCGCAGCGAGACGATTTTCCTGCCGGCCCGCCAGGGCGGCCGAGACCCCTTGGACATTTTTCGGGCGCGCACGGCCCTGGCGGCGTGGAGCCGACCGCCCGGATGGGATTTTCTGCTGGCCACGCCGGATCCGTGGCTGGCCGCTGATTTGTGGGCCTTGGCCGAGGAATACCGCGTCGCGCGGCGTCTGCGCCGTCTCTATCCCGGCCTGCGGCGCCCCCTGGCTCGCCTCAACCGTGGCCGCCACGCCGACCTCAGCTCAAACCCGCCCCTGATGCACCCGGCCCTCAAGATGGCCGCCCGGCGCCTGTGGGGCGGCCGCCTTCCCAGGGCGGCCGGAGAGGCGGCCGCCTTGGCCCTGGAGCTGACCGCGGTTTTAAAAAAAGGTCCTCGGACCGAAGAGGCGGTCAGGCGGGCCTTGACCCTCCTGAACACTCCCCGGGCCCAGGCCCTGGCCCCGGAAAGAGCCGAGGCGGGGCCGAAGCTGAAGTTCAGCGCCGGGGAGGAGAGGCGGCTCTTCGAGGCCACGCCCGGGCTCCAGAAGGATCGCCGGGGAGCGACCTTGTCGCGGGGCCGGGCCGAGCGGGGTCAGTTTCTGGCCAATCTGAACCAGTTGCGCGAGAGGCTTCGCCGCCGAGCGGACGAAGCGGCGGCGGACGCCCCACGGCAAAACCGGACTTTTTACTACCCCGAATGGGACTTCGGCCTCAAAGCCCACCGGCTCGACTGGGTCCGGGTGATCGAATCAGCTCCTAGACCGGGCGATGAAGCCGAGGCGATTTTTGTCTCGGCCGTGAGGCCCAGCCTGGTCAAAAGGATCAAGGCCCAGTTTCTGCGCCTGAGGCCCCAGGGGCTGGAGCGTTTGGGCCGGCAGTGGGACGGTCAAGAGGTCGATCTCGAACCGGCCGTGGCCTGGGCCGTGGACCGGCTCCGGGGCGAGACGCCCGAGGAGAAGGTCTACCTCAGCCGGCGGTTGATCAAGCGCGAGGTGGTCGGCGGCCTCCTGCTCGACCTTTCCGGCTCCACGGCCGAGCGCCTGCGATCAGACGGTCCGACCATCCTCGAAGTGGCCCGCCAGGGTCTCTTTCTGCTGGCCGAGGCCCTGGCCTGCCTGGGCGACGACTTCGGGCTTTTCGGCTTCACCGGCTCGGGCCGGACGAGGGTCGATTTCATCGTCCTCAAGGACTTTGACGAAGCGTGGGACAAGAGGGTCAAGACCCGTCTTTACCACCTCAAGCCCGGTCTTCAGAACCGCGACGGCGCGGCCATCCGCCACGCCGCCTCCCGCTTGAGCCTTCACCCGGCCAGGCGCCGCATTTTGATATTCGTCTCCGACGGCCGGCCCGACGATTACGACTACACCGGCCGCCACGCCTTCGAGGACACCCGGGCCGCCCTCAAGGAAGCTCGCCAAAAGGGGCTGGCGATCTTCTGCCTGACCATCGACCGCCGGGCCAGGGACTACATCGCCGAGATGATGGGCGCCACGCCCTACGTCATCCTCGACGACGCCAGCCGGCTGCCCGAGTTCCTGCCGCGGCTTTATCAAAGGCTGGCCGGATGAAGAGCCAGGAGCCAGATCAACTTCAAGCCCGCCTCGAGGAGCTCAAGGAGGCGCTCTATGAGCACGATCGGGCCGTCATCGACCGGGTCGGGGGGGCGGGCCCGCCCCCGCCCCAACCAAAAAAACCGCCCGCGGGCCGCGTGGGGGCGGTTAAAACAGGTGGG
>CAYXRH010000044.1:0-17150 GCA_964466355.1 uncultured Thermodesulfobacteriota bacterium | reverse complement strand
TTTGGCCTGTGGAGACAACATGGAGGCGATCTCGGTGGCCAGGCGGCCGAAGCGATGAAGGCCGAGGGTCGAAATGGTCCGCCCCGCGCCGTCTGAGGCGACGAAATAATCGTAGCGCCCCGCCTGATCCTCTTCAAACATGGCCGCGAAGAGGGAGAGGGGGTTGACGGCCCGGCCCTGGCTCGTCTCCGCCTCGAGATAGGGCTGGTAAAAGGCGGCGCGGAAGTCATCAAAGTCTTTGATGCGCCTAACAATCACGCCTTCTCGCCGACATTTGTTGACGCACTTCCGCGCGGCCCGATTTAAATTCCGCCACAAAACCTCCTCCTCGGCCCCCAGATCGATGACAAAGGTGGCCCAGGGAAAACGTTTGTAGCCGTTTCTTTTGAAGACCTCCGCCACCGACTCCTCCCCGACCAGGCGGCTGGTCCGGGGCAGGCCCAGCCACCTGATTTCGGCCACGCGGCGGCGGCGGACATAACGGGCCGCCCAATTCAAGAGGAGGCTCAAAACCTCCCCGGCCTCGCCCGCGGAGTCGTCGGTCAAGACTGGACCGTCCAGGCACTCCAAGCGGGAGCCGAAGACCCTCGCCAGCCGCCTCAAGGGAGCGGCGAGGCTGAGGTCCAGCAGCGGCCTTCGCGTGAGGAGGCAGTAGCCCCTGATCGAGTTCAGCTCCACCGTCAAGAAGATCGGTTCCCCCAACCCGGCCCGAAGCAAGGTGCGAGCGTACTGGTGGGACTGGCCGAAGCCGGCCTCAAAAAGACCTTCGAAGCGAGCGTCCCACTCCGCGGCCGCGGCGGGACGAACCCTCTCGATCCTCACGGCTGGCCCTCGAGTATCTCCTCGTACATGGCCGTCAGCCTCCGGGCCAAGGTATCGCCGTGGTGATGCTTCATGATCCAATCCCGGGCAGCGCGGCCCACGGCCGCCCGGTGAGACTCCTCGACCGCCGCCTGGATCTGCTCGAATATCTCCTTCTCACTCCGGGCGTTGAGGATAGGCGGCCTTTGGGGATAGCACTTCTGGGCCGCTGAGTCGTCGATGTAGATCAGCAGCGGCTTGCCGCAGGCCATGGCCTCCAGGCCAACGGTGCCGAAGGCCCCGACGTCGAACTGATCGGCGACCACGTCAGCCATGCGGTAGTGTTCGATGAGTTCGTCCTTTTTCAATTTGGGCAAAAAAGTGACCCTCTCTGAAAGACCCAGAGCCGAGACCAGCCGCCGGGCCTCCTCTCTGTCCGCGCCGTAGTCCACCAGGACGAGGTGGGCCCGGCCGCCCTTTTTGATGTACGCGGCCGCGGCGCGCAAAAAGCGGTCGTTCCCCTTGGTTGAGCTGCGCCCCGGCGCGTCGTCGACCTCGCCCCAGTCCAGACGGGAGGGCATGAAGAACAACAAATCCTCCTCGCGGCCGTAGCGCCGGGGGACTTGGGCCGGAGAGTACTTTTCGACGTCGATGAGAAAGGGGAAGAACTCGGCCTGGCTCAAGCCCAGCCTCTGGCTGAGGTCGACCATGTCCAGGTTGAGCAGAAGCGTCCTCGCCGCCCGCTTGAAAAAGAGGCGCATGACCAGCCCGGCCGGGGTGTGGCGGACGGCCACCTCGCGGATGTCGCTGCCGGTGGCGCAGGCGAGGTAAGGCCTGGCTCGGCGCAGGCCGAAGCGCCACACCGCCGTCGGTGAGAAGAAGAGAGAGCCGGTGAAGCTGTGGATCAAGTCGTACCCCAAAAGCTCTCGCAGCAAGGGTCGCCTGGCGCGGCCGGCCTTCAAGAAGGCCAAAGTTTTGGCCGCCGGGCCGAGATGTCCGGCCGCCTCGTTCGTTGATTCAAAGATCCTGATCCACTCCGGGAGGGCGGCCTCGGCCAGCTCGCCGTCCTCCCAGGCCGGCCCCATCCGCCCCACCTCGCGGCTCCGCAAGAACAGATCCACCTCCAGGCCCTGTCGCCGCAGCAGCTTGGCCCAGAGGTAGGCGTTGCCGACGATGTTGCCGATGAAGGCGACCCGCACCGCCTCAATCCCTCGCCTCTATCATCCGCGCCAGCCCCTCCTCGAGGCTCACTTCAGGCGCGGCGAGAAGATCGCTCATGAGGCTCACCTCGGCGACCAGGCTGGCTGTCTCTGTCCTTGGCTCGACTTCAAACGTGGGTCTTTGGTTGGTCAGGCGGCCGATGATCTCGGCCAGTCGCTTCAGCGTGATGACCTCCGCTCCGGCGACGTTAATGACGGCGCTTCGCTTCAACCTCAAGGCCGCCGCCGTCGCTTGGGCGGCGTCGCTGACAAAGACGGGGTTCAAGCGCAGGCCTTCGGGCCCCTGGAGGATGACGGGCCGGCCCCGCCTGATCGAATCGATGAGACGGGCCATGAACATGTCGCGCCGCTGGCCGGGGCCGTAGACGAAGAAGAAGCGCAGGGCGACGACGTTGAGCAGCCCTTTGTAGGCCGCGGTGAGCGCCTCGGCGCTGAGCTTGGTGGCGGCGTAGAAGCCCACGCCGGACTCAGGCCAGACGGGGTCGGCCTCGGAAGCCGCCCCGTCGCGCCGGCCATAAACCGCCCCCGAGGAGGCGAGGACAAAGGTCTCGGCCCCGGCCTGGTGGGCGTAATCGGCCAGACGCTGCGCGCTCAAGGTGTTGACCGCCAGGACGTGGCCGGCTCGCTCGGGGAAGGCGCGGTGGTGCTCGGACTGGGCCAGATGAACCACCGCCTCGACGCGCCGGGGCAACCGCTCCCCCGGCCACTCGGCGGCCAGGTCGGCCTCGATGGTCGCCACCCCGCTCAAGGCCCGGGCCCGGCCGGGCCTGACCAGGGCGATGATGGCCCACTCCCCCTTGAGCCGCTCAATCAAAGCCCGGCCGATGAGCCCCGTCGCCCCGGTGATGAGGCAGCGCGGCGAAGGGTTCAAGACGCCCCCGCCGCCGAGCGCCGCCGGGCGACCTCTTCCTTGTGCTTGCTCCGCCACTCGATGAGCCTGAAGAGGCCTTCCTCAAGGCCCACCTGGGCCTTGAAGCCGATCTCGGCCTCGGCCTTCTCGGTCGAGCCGACCCGGTTCTGGACAAAGGTCAATCCGCCCGGCTCGTAGACGATCTCCAGCGCAGAGCCGGTCACGTTTAGGATCAGCTCGGCCAGCTCCTTGATGGTCGTCTTTTGGCCGGTGCCGACGTTGTAAAAGGCGTCGGTGGCCTCGGCCTTCATGGCCGAGACGTTGGCCGCGGCGCAGTCGCCGACGTAGACGAAGTCGTAGGCCTGGGAGCCGTCGCCAAAGACCACCGGCGGCAGTCCCTTGTCCAACCGGTCGAGGATCTTCATGATCACGGCGATGTAGGCCCCCTGGTAATCCTGCCGGGGGCCGTAGACGTTCATGTAGCGCAGGCCGACGTAATCGAAGCGCCGGTCGGTGTCTTTGCAGCGCTGAAAGAAGGCCCGGCACATCTGCTCGCCGGCGATTTTGGTCGCGCCGTAGAAATTGGTGTTGTTGAAGGGGTGGCTTTCGGTCATCGGCTCCTCCACGGCGTCGCCGTAAACCGAGGCCGAGGAAGAGAAGACCAGGCGTCTGACGCCGTTGTTGACCACGGCCTCCAAGACGTTGAAGGCGCCGCCGATGTTGACCTCAAAGGCCGAGCGGGGATATTCGTGGCAGTGGAGAAGCCACAGGGCGGCCAGGTGAAACACGCCGTCAATGCCCTTCATGGCCTCATTGAGCAAGTCCCGGTGAAGAAGCTCTCCGCCGAGAGGAAAGAGGTTGACCCTAGAATCTTTGACCGCCTCGACCAGGTTGTCCCGGCTGCCCCGGGTGAAGTTGTCGTAGATTCTGACTTCGGCCACGTCTTCCTTGAGAAGCTCTTCCACGGTGTGCGAGCCGATGAGCCCGGCGCCACCGATGACCAAGAATCTCTTGCCCGCCAAATCCATCTTCAGATCTCCTCGGGATTGCAAACTATAAAATTTCAGACCCGCGGCTCATCGGCCGCCGCTTTGATCCGGCTCCAGGCCGCCTGAGCCCCGGCGGAAGCTGAGGCCGCAGGCCGGGCAGACCAGGTCCTGGCCCAGACCGACGCCGCAAGAGCAGATCCAGCCGTCCTGCCTGGCCGGGTTGCCCTTGACCAGAGCGTGATCAGCCACGTCTTTGGTTACCACCGCCCCGGCGCCGACAAAGGCGAAGCGGCCGATCCTCACCCCGCAGACGACGGTGGCGTTGGCCCCCAGGGTGGCCCCTCTGCGGACCAGGGTCGGCTTGATCTCGTGCTTGCGCACGATTTGGGCCCGGGGGTTGATGACGTTGGTGAAGACCATGGAGGGGCCGCAAAAGACCTCTTCCTCCAAGGTCACCCCTGGATAGACCGAGACGTTGTTTTGAATCTTGCAGCCGTCGCCGATGTGGACCTCTGGCCCGATGACCACGTTCTGGCCGATGTTGCAGCGGCCTCCGATACGGGAGCCGGACATGACGTGGCTGAAGTGCCAGATCTTGGTCCCCGGCCCGATGCCGACCCCCTCGTCGATCACGGCCGAGGGATGGACGAAGTAAGGCTCCCCTTTGCCTTGGGGGGCGGCCTTTTGGCCGCGGCTAAGCATAATCCTCGTCCCAGAGCTGTCCAGCGAACGCTGGCCGGCCCTGAGGACCTTGAGGACCTTGAGGGCCTCCTGCCCGTCGGTCAGGGGCCTGGCGCCGGTGGCGATGCAGCTTATAAAATGTTCGCACTCCAATCTGAGCGGCTCACGGGGTTCGATGTCCATCCGCTCGGGCTCGGCCTTGGCCGGCACGGGCACGTGCCTCTCCCAGACGACGCGGTGGGGGTAGAGAACCAGCTTGTCCGGCCAGTCCTTGGTGTCGTCAAAGACAGCCATCTTGCGCTCGCCGACCACGACCAGCTTCTGCTCCTTGAAGGGGTGAAGCCAGGAGACGAAGATGTGGGCCTTGAGTCCGGAGGGGAAGTCCAGGTGAGTGGTGGTCACGTCGGCGATCTCCTTGTGGAGGTAATTGCCGCCGGTGGCCAGGACGCTCTCCGGCTCCTCGCCGGCCAGGGAGAGGATCATGGACACGTCGTGGGGGGCAAAGGACCACAGGATGTTCTCCTCGCGCCGGATCTTGCCCAGGTTGAGGCGGTGGGAGTAAATGTAGTTGATCCGCCCCAGTTCGCCGCCGGCGGCCAGTTCGTTGAGGCGGACCACGGCCGGGTGGTAGCGGAGGAGGTGGCCGACCATGAGGACCAAGGCCTTCTCCTCGGCCAGGGCGATCAATTCTTCGGCCTCGCTTTCATAGAGGACCAGAGGCTTTTCGACCTGAACGTGCTTGCCGGCCAAGAGGGCCTCCCGGGTTAGGGCGAAATGGGTCTCGGCCGGGGTGGCCACGACCACGGCCTTGACCTCCTCGGCGGCCAGGACGTCGTGGAGGGCGAAATGGGTCTTCAGACCGGCGTACCGCTCCCCCATCTCGGCCAAGACGGTCTCGTTCTTGTCGCACACGGCCACGAGCGCCCCGAGCTGGTGATAGTTGCGGACCAGGTTCTGGCCCCAGTAGCCGGCCCCGATCACGGCCACGCCCGGCGTTTTGACTGCAGGCTCATGGTTCATGGTTCATACCTTTTTTAGTGATTACAGAAACTGGCGACACCACCACTCGAAGTTCAATAGCGACCAGATTAAAAGCCGCCGGTTGCGGCGGCCGTCCAAGTGCTCGCCCACCAGCTCCTGGACCGCTTCGGGGGCCATGAACTCGTAGATTCTGGCTCGAGGGTCAAAGATGATGCGGCGGACGTAGTCGATGGACTCGCCCTTGAACCAACTGGCGTCCGGGGCGGAGAAGCCCTGTTTGACCCCGTTGGTGATCCGGCCCGGGATGTAGCGCTCCATGGCCTGACGGAGAAGGAGCTTGCCGTCCCGGGTCTGATGAAAATAGCGCTCGACCTTGTGCCCCGGCTCGTTCTCGTTGATCCGGGCCACCTCGCCCGGATTGCGGAACTTGAGGCTCACCGGCACCTTCAGGGCGAAGTCCACCAGGTCGTTGTCCAGGAAGGGCACCCGCACCTCGAGGCCGTGGGCCATGGCCAGCTTGTCCTCGACGACCAAAAGCCCGTGCAGAAAGGTCTTGGCCTCAAAGTAGAGGGCGTGGTTGACGTAGTCCTCCAGCCTGTCGATGTGCCTGGTCTGGGTGGCGAACACGTCGCGGAAGATGTCCCTGGTCCAGACGTGGCTCACCTCGCCCCAGATGGGCTCGAACACGCGGCGGATGACCTGGTTGGGGATGAGGCGCTGCCAGAAGAGGTAGTAATTGTCGATGTAGTCCTCGAAGCCGTGGCCCCTCAAGGCTCTAAAGTACCGCCAGGGGTAGCCGCCGAAGAGCTCGTCGCCGCCGGTGCCGGCCAGGACGACTTTGACGAATTTGGAGGCCAGGCGTGAGATGTAGTAATTGGGATAGGATTGACCCACCCGGGGCTCCTCGATGTGCCAGGCCACCCGGGGCAGGCAGCGCTCCATGTCGCCGGCCTTCAAGACCATCTCGTAGTGCTCGGTCTGGAAAAGATAGGACATGAACTCGGCCTGCTCGCGCTCGTCAAAGGACAGCTCCAGGCCCGAGGCGGAGTGGAGGTCGAATCCGCAGGTGAAGGTCTTGATGAAGGGCAGCCTTCGGGCGGCGATGGCGGTGATGGAGCCGGAGTCCATGCCGCCGCTCAAGTAAGAGCCCAGCTCGACGTCGCTGACGAGCTGCCTCTCCACGGCCCGGCGAAAGAGACGATCCAGCTCCTCGACGTACTCCATCTCCTCAGCCGGGGCCTCGGGTTCCTCGAAGTTGAAGTCCCAGTAGCGGCGGACTTGGGGCTCGGCGCGGGTCTTTGGCCCCAGACGCAGCCACGTCCCGGCGGGCAGGATTTTGACGCCCTGGAGGAGGGTCCGCTCGGTGAAGAAGTTCTGAAAGGTGAAATACTCCAGGAGGGCCTCTCTGTCCAGCTCGACCCGGCAAGCCGGATGAGCCAGGATGGCCTTGGCCTCGGAGCCGAAGATGAAGACCTCGCCCTGGCGGGCGTAGTAAAGGGGTTTTATGCCGTAGCGGTCCCGGGCCAGGAAGAGTTCCTGATTGAGGCCGTCCCACACGGCCAGGGCGAACATGCCGTTGAAACGCTCCACCGCCGCCTCGCCCCAGCGGGCGAAAGCCTCAAGGACCACCTCGGTGTCGGAGCGGGAGCGGAAGCGGGCCCCTGATCTTTCCAGCTCGCGGCGCAGCTCCTTGAAGTTATAAATCTCGCCGTTGTAGGAGATGTGAAAGCGGCCGTCAGGCGTGGCCATGGGCTGGGCCGCGGCCGGCGAGAGGTCGATGATGGCCAGGCGGCGATGCCCCAGGCCCACCGGCCCCTCGCCCCACACGCCCTCCCCGTCCGGCCCCCGGTGGGCCAGAGCGGCGTTCATGGCCCTGAGAATCTCCTCATCCGCCGGGCGGCCGTCGAGATTAATGAAGCCGCTCAGGCCGCACACTGCTCGCCTCCTTCTTTTTTCGAGGAAGCTTTAACCCCAAGGGTTTGCTTCAAGGCCCGGCTCAAGGCCGCCGCCTTTTGGTCCAGATCGTGGTTTTGACGAACGTAGTCTCGGACGTTTCGGGCCCAGCGGGACCTCACCTCTGGATCGCCGATCATCTTCTTAAGCCCTCGGGCCAGCCGATGGAAATCGCCGCGGCCGAAGAGGCCGCACCCGTGCCTTTGGATGAATCCGTCCGGGTCCACGTGCAGCGACAAGATGGGCACCCCGTGCTTGCCGGCCTGGAGAAAGGTGTTGGGGAACCCCTCTGCGCTCGAGGTGTTGACTAGGGCCAGGGCCTGGCCGAACAGGTTTTCCATCTCCGCGAAGGAGAGGCGCTCGATGACGGCCACGTTGTCCGGTCTGGCCGCCAGGACCACGGCGTGGATCTCGGGATCGGAGTAATTCAAGACCATGACGAAGTCCACGTCCCGGCATCGCCTGGCCAGCTCGATCAGAACCAGGGGCTGCTTGAGCCGGTTGGACTTGCCCACCCAGAGGACCTTTTTCTCAGGGCCGGCCGTCATATCCGGCTCGATTTCAGACCGGCTCAGGTCGACGGGATTGGCGATGACCACCGCCCGGCGGGCGAACTCTAACTCAAGGCGCCGCGCCTGGCTCTCGGTCTGGGCCACGATCAGGTCGGCCCGGTCTAAAATCAAACCCAGAATCCGCTCGTTGTCCTCAAAGCTCAACGACAGATCCAGGTCGTGCCCCAGAAAAAAGACGAAGCGCCGGTTCTTCTCAGAAGCGTATCGGGCCACCTCAACGGTGATCCAGCTCGTGCCGAAGGCGCCGTACACTTCAGCGCCGACCTCTTCGTAGACCCTGGTCTTCATTCTCTTGACCGGCCCCAAGCCCACCTCACGATCGAGCCGGTCCAAGACCCGGCGAAGGAGTCCGCCTAGGGAGCGGCGGCGGTGGGGCGGACCTTGATAGAACGAGTGCCGAAACACCTTGACGCCGCCGAAATCTTCTCTCTTTGGCTGGCCGTGATCGAGGGTGACGAAGGAGACCTCCCAACCGCCCCGGCGGGCCAGCCCCCGGCCCAGCAGCCAGGCCCTGACCTCGGAGCCGCCGAAGAGATGATCGGTCGAGGCGTTGAAGAGGGGGTAAGCCTGGAGCGACACGAAGCAGATTCTGACCGGGCGCGGGATCAAGACGTCGGTGCGGTCGGAGTTCACGTTCAAAAACCGCCGACCGGGTCAATCTCCATCCGGCTCCGAGGGCCGGGGCTTTGGGTGGAGGTTTAAGGTCCGGCTGACGATGAAGGGCGGTCGGCCCCGGGCGGCGTCCAAGGTCCGCCACAGATATTCGCCCATGACGCCGAGCAGGATCAACTGGGTGCCCGAGGCCAGCAGGACGACGATGGTCAGGGAAGCCCAGCCGGTCACGGGGATGTTGTTGGTCACCTTGAGAATGATGATCACCCCGGCGTAAATCAATCCGGCCAAGGCCATCAGAATGCCCAGCATTGAGGCGATGCGCAGCGGAAACGAGGAGAAGGCGGCGAAAGCGTCGATGAAGTATTTGACCTTCTTGGCCGTGGTCCAGCGGGAGCGGCCGTGAGGCCTGGCGGCGCGGTCGTAATGGATGACCGCCCGCTCAAAGCCGACCCACATGGTCTGACCGAAGATGTATGAATTTATTTCCTTAAGCCCCACCAAGACGTCGACGACCTTGCGGTCAATGAGCATGAAATCAAAGCCTTGGGGCGGGAAATCGGCGAAGACGAGTCGTCTGAACAGCCAGTTGAAGGCTCTGGCCAGGAGGATCGACATGAGGGGGTCGTCTCGCCCGCGCCGCGCGGCTAAAACCACCTCCTTGCCCTCCCGCCACAGGGAGACCATCTTTGGAATCAACTCCGGAGGATCCTGCAGGTCGGCCGAAATGATCACCGCGCACTCGCCTCGGGCGTAGGTCAGGCCGGCCAGCATGGCCGCGTTGGAGCCGAAGTTCCGGGAAAGGCTGATGACCTTGACCCGGTCGTCTCGGTTGGCCAGGCCTTCAAGCACGACCAGGGAATCGTCGCCCGAACCGTCGTTGACAAAGACGAACTCAAACTCACCTTGCGCCGTCTCGGCCGCGGCGGCGAGACGATCCTTCAGCTCCGGCAGGCTTTCGGCGTTGTGAAAGACCGGCACCACCACCGAGATCAAGCTCATGAGGCCCAAAACCTCCTCATCGCCTCAATGACCCCGGCCGCCTCCGCCTCGTCTAGGTGGGGATGGATCGGCAGAGACAAAATCCGCGCCGCCAGCCTTTCGGTGACCGGCAGCGCGCCCTTCTCATTCCGGTGGGGGGCCCAGGCGGCCTGGAGATGGATCGGCACGGGATAATGGATCAGGGTCTCGACCCCTTCCCTGGCCAGGTGGGCCTGGAGGGCGTCCCGTGGCTTGGTCTGGACGACGTAGAGGTGATAGACGTGCCGGTTCCCAGGGCGCTCCACCGGTATTTTAAGCGGCAGGCCGGCCAGGCCTCGGTCGTAGACGCGGGCGATCTCCCGGCGGCGCTGATTCCAGGCCTCCAGGTGGCCCAGCTTGACCCTCAGGATGGCCGCCTGGAGGTCGTCCAGGCGGCTGTTGAGACCCCAGATCTGGTGGCGATAGCGCTCGGTCTGGCCGTAGTTCCTGAGCAATCTGGCCTTGTCATAAAGATTTTCATCGGCGGTGACCACCGCCCCGCCGTCGCCGTAGGCGCCCAGATTCTTGCTGGGGTAGAAGCTGAAGCAGCCCATGAGGCCCATGCTCCCGGCCTTGCGGCCCTCATACTCGGCCCCGTGGGCCTGGGCGGCGTCCTCGATGACGGCCAGGCCTCTCTCTGCGGCCAGTTTTAACAAGGGGTCCATGTCCGCGCACTGGCCGTAAAGGTGGACCGGAACGATGGCCTTGGTCCGCGCGGTGATCAGGTCGGGCACCCGGCTGGCGTCCATAAGCCCGGTGTCGGGCTCGACGTCGACGAAGACGGGCCTGGCGCCGACCATGTTCACGGCGCAGGCGGTCGGAAAGGCGGTGTGGGCCACGGTGATGACCTCGTCCCCTGGGCCGACCCCGGCGGCCATCAAGGCCACGGCCAGGGCCTCGGTCCCGGAGGCCACGCCGAGGCAGTGTCGGACCCCCAAGTATTCGGCGAAAGCTTTCTCAAAAGCGTCCACTTCTGGGCCGAGGATGAACCAGCCCCGGTTGAGGACCCTGAAGATGGCCTCGTCGATCTCGGTCTTGATGGCCCGGTATTCCCGGGCCAGATCGCCGAACCTGATTCTTGTCTCGGACTCTTGGATCATCTTTTTTGGCTCTGCAATTAACTCAGCCGCTCCCCCACCTGGGCCTCAGGGGCGAACAGATCGCTCTCCTCGAGCCTGAGGGCCTCGTCAGCCGCGGCCACCACCGGCCGGTCGTCCTCCAGAGCGACAATGGTTCCCGGCGGAGCCCCGGCCGGCCGAGGCAAGGGCGCGGCCCGCAAGACGTTGATCCTTTTCCCCTTAAACGCGGTGTGGGCGCTGGGGTAAGGCGGAAAGAAACAGGCCCGGATGAGGCGGTCGATTTGCGCCGCCCTTTGGGTCCAGTCGATCCGGCGCTGAGCGTCGGTCATGGCCGAGAAGTACGGCCCCAACCGGGGCTGGGGCCGGCGGGGCGCCGAACCCGCGGCGATGAAAGGCCAAGTCTCCTTAAATAGCCTCACCCCCGCGGCTGAGACGCGCGTGTAAAGGGAATATCCGGTGTCCGCCTTTCTTAGCGGTATCTCGATCCGGGCGATGATGTCGCCGGCGTCCACCTCCGGGGCCATGAAGTGGAGAGTCGCCCCGGTGACCTCTTCGCCGTTGACGAGGGCCCAGATCGGGCCGAACCGGCCCCGGTACTCCGGCAGCAGGGCACCGTGGAGGTTTATCGCCCCCTGGCGGGGCAAGCTGAGCATCCGAGGGGGTGCGATGAGGCCGTAATTGGCGCAGATTATCAGATCCGGAGCCAAACGGTCCATCTGGTTCACAAACCGGTCATCCTTGAGGCTGGTGGGCTGATAGACCGGCACCCCCGCCGCGGAGGCCAGATCCTGGAGGGATGGATGAGCCAGATGTCCGCAATCAGGAGGCTCTGAGTGGGTTAAAACCGCCGCCACCACGGCCCGGTCGTCGGAAAGGAGAAATTCCAGGACGTCGCGGCCGACGTTGCGGTGGCCCATGAAAAGAACGCGGGGCTTCACAAATTCCCTCACCAGTATCGGGCCTTGTGCTGCCTATAATACGCCACGGTCCGGGCGACGCCGTCCCTGAGCGACACCTTCGGCTCCCAGCCCAAGGCGGTTCTGATCTTGGTGATGTCTGAATAGAAGTCGCCCGGCTCCTGGGCCTTCCGCTCCGGGCTGAAGGGAGCGTACGCCCAGCGGCCCACGCCGGCCGCTTCGACGATGAGCTGGGCCAGGTCCAGGAAGGTGGTCCAGTCCTCCCGGCCGACGTTGAATATCTGGCCCCAGGCCTCCTCTAAGACGGCGGCGGCGAGGATGGCCGCCACGCAGTCGTCGACGTAAAGGAAGTCGCGCTTGATGGAGCCGTCGCCGAAGACGGGAATGGTCTGGTCGTCCAAGGCCAGCCGGATGAACCAGTTGACCACGCCGTACTGGGAATGCTTCATCTGGGCCCGGGGGCCGTAGACGTTGGTCAGGCGCAAAAGCACGGAGCGGACGCCGTGGATGTCATTGTAAACCTTGATAATCTTCTCGGCCGTCAGGCTGGAGATCTCGTAGATGCCCTTGGGGTTGGTCGGCGCTTCCTCGTTGACCGGCAGCCTCACCGCCGGGCCGTAATGGCCCCGGGTGCCGGTGTAGATCAGCCTGGCTCCGGGGTTGAAGCGGCGCAGAGCCTCCATGACCACGGCCGTGCCCTTGATGTTGAACTCGATGTCCGAGAAGGGATCGCTCAGGCTCTTGACGTGCGAGACCTGACCGGCCAGATGAAAGACGAAGTCTTGGCCTTGAACCAGCCAGTCCAGGGCGTGGGGGTCGCAGATGCTGCCGAAGTTGACCCTGACCTGATCCTTTATCGGCTCGATGTTGAAGAGGTTGCCGCCGTACTCAGGGATCATGGCGTCGACCACGCTCACCTCGGCCCCGGAGCGGACCAGGGCCAGGGCCAGGTTGCTGCCGATGAAGCCCAGTCCCCCGGTGATGAGGCACCGGGCGCCCTCAAACCCGCCTCGCCTGGCCGTGTCGCCCCTCACGATTCTCGCCTAGATCTCAAGCCAGCCAGCCGCCGCCGGGCCCAGGCGACCCCCAGGGCCAGGGAGCCCCAGATCAAGAGGGCCGGGTAGGGCTGGAAGACCTTGATGTGCCGCCACTCCACCCAAAATAATACGGCGTTGAAAAGCGTGTAAACCCAAAGGCACCAGCCGGCGTACATCAAGGCCGCCACCCGCTTGTCCCCCCGGGGTCTGATAAAAAAAACGGCCAGCCACAAAAGCCCCAGGGCGTAGGCCGCCGCGGCCAGGGGGGTGTGATAGCGGCTCAAAAAGTGGTTCTGGATGGCCTCCACCGCATGATCGGGCCGGCCGGTCAAAAGGGGATAGCGTTCGCTTAAGTTATCAAAACTATAACCGAACCGCTGGCGCCACTCCTTCATGAGCTCGTGTCCGGCGGCCCACTCGTAGGCCCCGCCGGCGTAGAGCGCCCCGGTGGCCGGGTAGTTGAAAAAGGTCGCCCGGCCGATGATGACCGCCGCATTGCAGGCCGTCCACTCCGCCTGACCCTGGAGGTTTTTAAAAAAGGCCGCCCCGGCCAGCCGCCGCATGACCCGGTCGTAAAGCGCCGCCGGCGAGCCTGAAAAGGACCGGCCGCCGCTGAACTCAGCCAGGTGAGCGTCCACGTAGTCCCTGACGGTCTTAATACCGCCCCGCCTTTTGACGGCCACCACCAGTTGGAACATGTTGTCCTGCATCTCTTTGAGGGATTGATGGAGGCTCCAGGGGTATTTGTCCTTGAACGGCTTCAGAACGCGGGCCAGCTCATTGGCCAGGGCCGGATGGGGGTACTGGGCGGCGTCCCCTCGGTCGATGAAATGGGCCGTGCGCATGAACAGGGACTGAGTCAGGAGCGAAGAGGCGTTGGCCTGGCCGTGGATGAGCCGCCCCGAGACGAACAGGGCCGCCAAAAGGATCAGCCCCGGCGCCGCCAGGGCCAGAAGGCTTCTTTTGTTCAAGCCCGGCCACATGAGCCAGAAGAGAGGGAAGCTCATTATCAGGGTGGCGCCGAAGGGGCGGATGAGGACGGCCAGGGGCACGCTGAGGCTGACCAGGGCCAGCCGGGGCGAGGTGGGTCGCTCCAGGGCCAGGATGACCGCGCCCAGATGAAGGATTGTGGCCGCCGTGAAAAGGGCTTCGGTCAGAAGATACTTGTGCTGGAAGATGAACCCGCCCTGAAGGAGAAGAAAAAGCCCCAGGCCCGCGCCCCCGAAGACGCTCCCGAAGACTCTGGCCGCGGCCCAGCAGAGAAAAAGGAGCGAGGCCAGGAGGAGGGTCAATTGGACTGCGGTGACGTAATAGGGATTGGGGTGGAACAGGCCGACCAGCTTGGAGAAGAGAAAGAACCCGGGCGTGCGGTGGGGGTTGAGCCGCAGGTAGCCCGGCGTGTCCGGCAGGACAAGGGGTATCTTGGGGTATTGGGTCACGAAGAAGAGCCACACCCCGGCCGCGGCCGGCAAGAGCAGCCCCAGGGTGAGCCATTCCGGGTTTTTTAAGCGGGTCAGGTTCAGGCTAGCCTCCCCGGTCGGCGGCCTGGAGATCGACCATGCGCCTGAACAAGCCGCCCGAGGCGTAAAGCTGGCCAAAGTCGCCCTGCTCCACGATGCGGCCTCGATCCAGGACGACGATGAGGTCGCTCTCCTTGACCGTGGACAGGCGGTGGGCGATGAGGATGGTCGTCTTGGCCCCCCTGAGGTCCTCGATGCTGCGCTGGATCTTCTGCTCGGAGCCGGTGTCCAGGGCGCTGGTGGCCTCATCGAAGATGAGCAGGCTGACGTCCTTGAAAAGCTCCCGGGCGATGTTGAGCCGCTGCCGCTGCCCGCCCGAGACCCGAAGCCCCTCGTCGCCCATGATCGTCTCCGGGCCGCGGGGCAGGCTGGCCACGAACTCCTCCAGGTGGGCCCGTCTCAGGGCGGCCTTGATCCGGTCCTGGTCCTGGCCGTCGCCCCAGAGGGTGACGTTGTTTGTAATGGTGTCGTTGAAGACGACCCCCTCCTGGGTGACGTAGCCGATCTTTTGGCGCAGTTCGGCCTGGTTCAAATCGGCGTAGTCCTGATCCCCCAGAAGGATGCGCCCCTCGGTCGGCTTGAGCACGCCGGTGAGCAAGGCGGCCAGGGTGGACTTGCCCGCTCCGGACTCGCCCACCAGGGCCACCGTGGCCCGCGGCGGGATGACCAGGTTGAGGCCCTTTAAAACCAGCGGACCGTCGCCGTAGGCGAAGGCCACGTCCTCGAGGCGGATGGGCCGCGAAAAGTCCGGCCGGGCTCCTTGGGGGCGAGTCTTTTCGCAATGGACCTCGAGCTCCTGGTCCAGGGTCTTGTAGACGTTGATGCTGCCCATGGACTGCAGAAACTTGCGGTAGTTCTCCTGCACGCCCAAGGCCTGGTCAAAGGCCCGCTTCAAAAGATAGAGGACGAACCCGACCTCCACCATCGGCCGGCCCAGGAGGTGGACCTGATGGAAGAGCAGGGCGGCGATGAACAGAATGACCAGGGGCGCGAATCCGTGGGCCGTCACGGCCTGGAGGACGGCCTGCCGGAACTCCAGGCCGCCCAGCTCCTCGCTCTCCCGGGCCACCTTGCTCAGGATGCTCTCCTGGGACTGGGTCGACTTGAGATACTTGTAATGGCCCAGGGTCTGAATCATGAAGGCCTGGAGGAGGGCCGAATGCTTTGAGGTCAGGTTGGAGTATCCTTGCGTCCGGGCGTTGATCCTCTTGACCAGGATCACCGCCGGCGAGACCACGGCCAGGCTGGCGAGGGTCAAGGCCGGCGCCAGCAGAAGGGGCGCGGCCAAGGAGATGACGGCGAAGACGATGTGGTTCAAGACGCTGGCGAACATCCGGAAGGCGAAGACGAGCTTGGGAAACTCCACGGTCATGGCGTTGTTGAAGTAGCCCCGGTCTCGCTGAAGGAAGTAAAGGTAATCGGCCTCGAATATTCTTTCGGTGAAGCGGCGGCGGATGTCCACCAGGAGATCGGCGCTGACCCGGCCCACGTAACACTCGGTGGCGACCTTGAAGGCCCCGCTTAAGAAAAAGAAAAGGACCATCACCGCCAGGAGGACGAGGAAGGAAAAAGGCAGGCCCAGCCACTCAAAGGCCTGAGCCACCGCCCGGCTGATCTGGCTGTTGGAATCCTGGCCCTCGAAGAGGGGCAGAAACATGCCCACGCTCATGACGTCCAGAAGGCTGGCCGCCAGCATGAGGGCCAGAAGGTAGACCAGGGTCGGCCCCCTGAGTCCGAAGAAGAATCTGATGAAGCCGATTAAGGAGCGCACTATCCGCCGAGGGCCGCAAACGGGCCGGCCGCTTTTTCCTTTAGGTTTAAAAGCAGTTTGAAGTACATCTCGTCGATGACCGCCGTGGCGGCTTGGGAGAGGATTTTTTTAGATTCCGCGAGCATGTTCTGGGGGTCGAGCCGGGCGGCCATCTCGATCTTCTGGGCGAAGAGAGCCGGATCCAACGGCGATGTGAAACCGTTGAGGCCGTCCTTTATCCAAAAGTCGGTCACGCCGGGGATCAGATTGGCCACCACCGGCACGCCGCAGGCCACGGCCTCCAGCATGGGGCTGCCCAGGGCCTCCCCGAGCGGTGGAAAGACGAAAACATCGGCCATTTTTATATAATCAGCCGGGTTGGAGATGAAGCCTCTCTTGATCTGAACCCGCCCTTCCAGACCTAATTTTCGCGCCTTTTCCTCCACGCTTCGGAAACACCGCTCGTCCCTTTCTAAAAGCGGTCCTCGCTCGATCATGGGGCCGGCCAGAACGAGCTTATACTCCGGCGGGAGGTGCCTCAGCGCTTCCACCAGAAAGATGTGGTTTTTACGAGGGATGTACTTGGCTAAATAAAACAAGACCACATCCTGATCCCCGAACCGGGACAAGCGGCGGCGATATTCGTATTTCATCTCAAACTCTGGGAAGAACTCCTCTTCATCAACCGGATTGGGCCGACACCACAGCTTTTGGTCGCAGCCGATTCGCCGGCAGGCCCTTTCGAGGCGCGGCGAAATGCAGACGATGACGCACTCGGCCGGCAGGCCGCGGCCCCATATTTTGCTCGCCAGCCAAGGCTCAGAGGGCCGGGGGTCGATTCGGTCGGCGTCGGCGTTGACGATCTCGACGATCAGGGGCAGTCCGAACGCCTTGGCAAAGGTAATGGCCGCCGAGGTGACGTCGTTCTGGCCGATGACGTGGATGACGTCCATGTCTTGCCGATGAAAAAATAGATGCCACCAGGCCAGCCCTCCCTCAATCAAGTAATTGGCGCTGGTGCCCAAGTGGTGAACAAGTTTGGCGCCAAAGTTTGAGCCGTCCGGCGCCGTCTGGGGCCGGTATATTTTGGCCGCGATCCTTTTGACGATCACGCCTTCGTAAATGTATTCGGTCGGGTGATTGACCGTCACCGAACTGGTCAGGACGT
>CAYXRH010000043.1:0-17211 GCA_964466355.1 uncultured Thermodesulfobacteriota bacterium | reverse complement strand
CAGCGAGCTTCGGGCCGGCGCCGAGCTGGCCGCCCAGATCGCCAACGAGGTCATGCCCAACATCGCCATGAGCATGGCCAAGGAGGCGGGCGTCAAGTCCTTGGGCGGGGCCAAGATCAGGCTCATCTTCAAGGACCACCAGGCCAACCCCCAGCTCGGGGCCGACCTGGCCAAGAAGTTGATCAAGGACGACAAAGTGGTCGGCATTCTGGGCTGCTATCACTCCTCGGTGACCAAGACCGTCTCGGCGGTGTGCGAGCGCTTCGGGGTGCCCATGATCAACGGCTCCTCCACCTCTCCGGCTCTGACCAAAAGGGGTTTTAAATGGTTCTGGCGGACCACGCCCCACGACACTATCTTCACCAAGGACCTCTTCAAGCTTCTCGAAGGGCTCGTTGCCGGCAAGGTCAGGGGCGTCAAGGCCGTGCCCAAGGCCGACCTGCAGCCCATCGTCTCGGCCTGCGAGAAGACCGAATGGGGGGCCAACGTGGACGCCCGCATCAAGGCCGAGGCCCAGGCCTTTGGCTACGATCTGGCGACCAATCTGCTCTATTCGGCCAAGGCCCCGGACCTCTCCTCCGAGGTGCAGAGCCTCCTGGCGGCCAAGCCGGGGACGATGCTCTTCGCCTCATATCTCTCCGACGCCATCCTTCTGGTCAAGACCCTCAAGTCCATGAAGGCCTCGCCCAAGATCATCTGGGGCCAGGACGCCGGATTTGAGAAGCCCGAGTTCAGGGCCCTGGGTGAAGACGTGGAGGGCATCCTCACCCGGACCGTGTTCAGCCCCAAGATCGCCGCCGTCAAAGCGGTCGCCGGGCAGGTGAATGAGCTTTACAAGGCCAAGACCGGCAATGATCTCGGCGGCGCCTCGGCCCGGGCCTTCACCGGAGTGGAGACCTGGGTCTACGTGCTGGAGATGGCCGGCTCCACCGAGCCGGCGGCCATCCAAAAGGCGGCCAACGCCATCGAGATCAAGGGCGAGGAGCTGGTGGTGCCCTGGGCCGGGATCAAGTTCGCCGCCAGCGAGGACGAGGTGGGCCAGAACATTCTCGGCGCGGGCCTCATCGCCCAATACCAGAAAGGTGTCTTGGAGATCATCTACCCCTTTGACCTGGCCACGGCTGACATGATCTACCCCTTCAAGGGCTACTAGTGTCGCCTCCCCGAAGGAAGGATCATAAGTCAGTGTGGCCGCTCGGGCGGGGCGGTCTCTTAGGCCGCCCCGCCTGGTCTAGACTGGTCAAGACGCGTGGAGCTTAAGTGTTTCAGTTGGTTGCGCGCACGACTTTGAGGGGCGGGTGACAGGCCTTGGTCAGGGTGAGTGTCCTGTTTTGTGAACATCTGTTTTGATTCCAGGGGCGGCGGGGCTTCTAAAATGAAGCGGCCCTGATGGAAGAAGAATTCGACTGGGGGCCGCGTGTGGGCGAGGTTCAAGCATCTTTGAACCCTCGATCCGAAAAGAGAACAACCAACTAGAACTTTAAAGGCAAATCAGTCCAGCCCGGCGAAAATGGAAACACTTCTCGTCGAAATTTCAAGGTCTTTGGTCTCAGCCCTCCTCATGGGCCTCGTCTTCGCCCTGGTCGCTCTGGGCCTGACCATCATCTTCGGCGTCATGGACATCGTCAACTTCGCCCACGGCGAATTTCTGATGATCGGCATGTACACCGGCGTGCTCACCGCCCAGGGCTTCGGGGTCGATCCCCTCCTGGGCATGCCCCTCGCCGGCGGGGTGGGCTTTGTCTTGGGCGTCATGGCCTATTACGGCCTGATCCAGTTTCTGCTGCGCGGGCCGATCGTGGCCCAGCTCTTCGGCACCTTTGGCCTGATGCTTTTCCTGCGCAACATGGCCTTGCTGCTCATGGGCTCGGAGCCGCGCAGCCTCCACGAGGGCGTCTTGGTCGGCCGCTCCTTTGTCGTCGGCCCGGACATCGTCATCGAGGCGACCAAGCTGGCCGCCGGCGGCCTGTCCGTGGCCGCCTTCATCGTCATGTGGTGGGTCATGGCCAAGACCAAGATGGGCCGGGCCCTGACCGCCACCGCCCTGGACGCCCAGGCGGCCCGCTACATGGGCATACCCACCGAGAGGATGAACGCTTTAGCCTGGGGCCTCGGCGGGGCCACGGTGGCCATCGCCGGGGCGCTCCTGGTCAACTTCTGGCCGGTGGATCCCAACGTGGGCCTTTTATTCACCATGATCGCCTTCACCACCGTGGCCTTGGGCGGCTTCGGCTCCATCCCCGGCGCGGCCTTCGCCGGGCTCATCGTCGGCCTCCTCATCTACATCGCCCCCATCTGGGACGCCTTGAACGCCTTCATGAACATAAGAAGCCTCGAGGACGTCCAGTTCCACCAATTTAAATATTCCTTCGTCTACCTGGCCTACTTCCTGATCATGGTCTTGAGGCCGCGCGGGCTTTTCGGATGGAAGCACTGAAAAACGCCCTCGACTTCTCCGACTTCCCCAAGCTGGACCGCCACCTGGCCCAACTGGTCGGCCTCTTTTTGATTCTCTTCCCCCTGCTGCCCCACTCCAGCTTCGCCATGGCGACCATGATCCAGTTTCTGATGTTCTCGGTCTACGGCATGGGCTGGAACACCATCGGCGGCTACGGCGGTCAGGTGGACCTGGGCAAGGCCCAGTACGTCGGCATCGGGGCCTACACCACGGCGGTGATGATGAACCGCTGGGACGTGCCCTTCTGGTTTTCCCTACCCGTGGGCATGGCTCTGGCCGTGGGCTGGAGCTTCGCCATCGGCTACCCGCTGTTCAGGCTCAGGGGCCACTACTTCGCCATCGCCACCATCGCCACCTCCCTGGTTCTCAAGGACGTCTTTGAGGGCTGGGATTTCGTCGGCGCGGCCAGGGGCATGGAGATCCCCCTCAAAGGGAACATGCCCAACCTCCTCTACCTCCAGTTCCGCCAGGACTACTGGTATTACTACGTCATCCTGACCTTTTTCTTCGCCGGGCTCCTCTACCTCAACTGGTTCCGCAAGGCCCGCATCGGCCATCAACTCCGCTCCATCAAGGACAACGAAGAGGTGGCCCGCTCGCTGGGCATCGACGCCCACTGGGCCAAGATCAAGGCCTACGCCGTGGCCACGGCCTTCGTGGCCGCGGTGGGGTCGTTTCACGCCTGCTACAATTTCAACATCGAACCCGAGGACACCATGAGTCTGGACCTGTCCATCCTCATCGCCCTGATGGCCATGCTCGGCGGGGCCGGGAGCCTGTGGGGGCCGATCATCGGCGCGGCCATTCTGGTGCCCATGAAAAACTACCTCGGCGACTGGCTGGGGGCCAGGGCCGGGTTGGTCGGCCTGGATTTGATCGTTTACGCCACCGTCATCATGCTCATCGCCGCCTTTGAGCCGCGGGGCGTGTGGGGGGTGATCACCCGCCTCAGGGAGCCCAGGAGGGAGTGATGGCTTTTTTGGAGGTCACCAACCTGAGCATGCACTTCGGCGGCCTGGCGGCCAACGAGGACATCTCCTTCGACCTGGAGGCCAGGGAGCTGGTGGGGCTCATCGGACCGAACGGGGCCGGAAAATCAACTCTTTTCAATTGTCTGGCCGGACTTCATCCCCCCACGACCGGCCGGATTCTATTCAAGGGGCGAGACGTCACCGGGCTCAAGCCCTTTCACATGGCCCGCCTGGGGCTGGCCCGCACCTTCCAGGTCTACGTCGTCTCGGGCGATCTGACCGTGCTCGAAAACGTCATGGTCGGCTGTTTTTTGAGGACCAGATCCCGCCTCAAGGCCCGGGAGCGCGCTTTGGAACTCCTGGACAGCCTCAATTTGAATGATCTGGCCGGCGAGCTGGTGGCCGCCCTGCCCGTGGCCGCCCAGAAAAGGGTGGCCATGGCCACGGCCCTGGGCACGCAACCAGAGCTGCTCCTTCTGGACGAGGTCGGCGCCGGCTTGAACCCGGCCGAGGTGGAGGAGCTGAGCGGGGTCATCCGCTGGATTCACGAGGGCATGAGGATGACCATCATTCTCATCGAGCACGTCATGGAGCTGGTCATGAACCTGTCCCACCGCGTTCTGGTCCTCGACAGCGGCCGCCTCATCGCCGAAGGCGAGCCCGAGGCCATCGTCCGCGACCCCAAGGTCATCGCCGCTTACTTGGGCCAGCGCTACGCCAAGGGAAGAGATTAAAGACACAAGAGGCCCCCAAAAATTGCCTGACCGACCCCCCATTCTCGAGCTCGACAACGTCAAGGTCCGCTACTCCGGCCTGGCCGTCATCCAGGGCGTGAGCATGGAGGTCAAGGAGGGCGAGACGGTCAGCGTCGTCGGGGCCAACGGGGCCGGCAAGTCGACCCTGCTCAAGGCCATCATGGGCGCCCAGCGGGCCCACGCTGGGCGGATCATCTTCGCCGGCCAGGAGATCCAAAACTTCAACACCGAGACCATCGTCAAAATGGGGCTCATTTACGTGCCCGAGGAGAGGCGGCTCTTCAAGCCACTCTCGGTGGAGGAGAACCTCTTCCTGGGCGCCTACACCCTGGACGAGGAGGAGCGCCGGCGGGCCAACCTGGCGTGGGGCACCCGCCTTTTCCGGCGCCTCGGGGCGGGCGGGGGCCTGGCCGGGGCGACCCTCTCCGGAGGCGAGCAGCAGATGCTGGCCATCGGCCGGAGCCTGATGACCAACCCCAAAATATTAATGCTTGACGAGCCTTCCCTGGGCCTGGCCCCGCTTCTGGTGGACGAGGTCTTGGACACGGTCCGCCGCCTCAAGGAGGAGGGGCTGACCATTCTTTTGGTGGAGCAGAACGTGCGCGAGGCCCTGGAGATCTCGGACAGGGCCTACATCCTCCAGACCGGACGGATCATTGATCAAGGTCCGGCTTCAGAGCTGATGGAATCAGCCGAAGTCCGCCGCGCCTTTTTGGGGTTGTAGCCATGATTGAGACGGACCGCGACGTCGATCCGACCGCGCTGAGGGCCTTGATCAGAGCCGGCCGCTTCGACCAGCCCACGGCCGGGTTTTGCCCTGGCTTCGCCCAGGCCAACCTGGTCATCCTGGACCAGGAGCACGCCCTGGATTTTCTTCTCTTCTGCCAGCGCAACCCCAAACCCTGCCCTGTCCTGGAGGTCTTGGAGCCGGGCGAATTCGAGCCAAAGCGCCTCGCCCCTGGGGCTGACCTGCGCTTTGACCTGCCCCGCTACCGCGTCTGGCGCCGCGGCGAGCTGGTTGAGGAGCCGACGGACATCGCCGCTCTCTTTGACCAGAACATGGTCTCCTTTCTGATCGGCTGCTCCTTCAGCTTTGAGGAGGCCCTCCTCGAGGCCGGGGTGAGCGTGCGCCACCTCGAGGAGAACAAGAACGTGCCCATGTTCAAGACCAACCGCCCCTGCCGGCCGGCCGGGCCCTTTGGGGGGCCTTTGGTGGTGACCATGCGGCCCTTGAGCCCGGCCCAGATCCCCGCGGCGGTGATCATCACCGCCCGCTTCCCGGCCGTGCACGGGGCGCCGCTGTTCGTGGGCGGCGCCGAGGAGATCGGCCTCAAGGATCTCGCTCAACCCGACTTCGGCCAGGCGGTGACCATCAGGCCGGGCGAGATTCCGGTCTTCTGGGCCTGCGGCGTGACCTCGTCCCTGGCCGCCTTGAGCGCCCGGCTGCCCCTGGTCATCACCCACGCCCCAGGCCACATGCTCGTCACCGACCGGACCAACCTGGAGATGGCCGGAACCTGACCGCGTCCGCTCCCAGGGCGATCCGGGCTCAGGGCCGTTCGACCAGCCTGGCCGCTTTGAGGCAGAGCTGAACCACGTAATCCCGCCCCGAGCCGGGCTCATTTTCCAGGGCTTGCCACCACTCCTCGGGAATGGCCCCGGCGCCGTAATAGGCCCCGGCCATGGCCCCAGCCATGGCCCCGATGGTGTCCACGTCGCCGCCCAGGTTCACGGCCAGGGTGAGGGCGTCTCTGAAGGAGTCGGTGGCTAAAAAGGCGCCCACGGCCGGAGGGACGGCCTCGATGGCCTTGACGTCGCAGGCGAAAAGGCCTGTCAGGCGCGCCCTCGCCTCGGTCCTGGTTTGTTTTGCCAGTTCAGCCAAGGGCTCCAGGCGCCCGGCAAAGGCCCCATCCACCTCGGCGGCGGCCTCAATCAGCGGCCGCACAAAGCGGCTGGGATCGACTGTCTCGCCCTCGAGGCCCCAGGCGAGGGCCTGAGCCACGCCCAAGGCCTGGACCACGGCCCCGGCCTTGGCCTCAGGATGGTGGTGGGTGATCTGGGCCGAGGTCAGGGCCGCCTTTTTGAGCGCCGCCTCATCGCGGGCCAACCAGAGGCCCAAAGGGGCGATGCGCATGGCCGCGCCGTTGCCAAAGGAATCGGTGCCCACTTTTGACCAGTCCTCCCCCCGGGCCAGGCGGGCCATGACGCCGTGAATGCGGCCGCCGTAGCCCCGTTGAGGCTCATAATTGGCCAGCCAGCGGGCGGCGCAGCGGGCGGGATCAAAACCGTTGGCCTCGACGAGGCTTTCCAAAAGCCCGATGGCCATCTGGCTGTCGTCAGTGTACCAGCCGGCCGGAAACCGGTTCGGCTTCATCTCCTCCAGCCAGCCGTAGCGGGCTTTAATTCTCTCCCAGGGCCAGCCCTCCACGCCCATGCCCAGGGCGTCGCCGGTCATCAAACCGACGACCCCGCCGACGAAACGATCCGTAAAAGGATCCTCAAACCGGGTTGACATGAAAGCCTCCCTTGACCTGACCTCGCCCAGCGGCTATAAGAACCAAGGGCAGGAAGAGAAAAAGCAGATGTTCGTCATGCAGAATTTCATCGTTGCCGTGGCCAGGATTCTGGACTACGCCCTGACCATCTACATGTGGATCATCATCGCCCGGGCCGTGTTGAGCTGGGTCAACCCCGACCCCCGCAACTTCATCGTCCAGTTCCTCTACCGCGCCACGGAGCCGGTCCTCTTCTGGGTCAGGCGGCGGCTGCCCCTGAATTTGGGCGGCCTCGACGTGACCCCGATCATCGTCCTCCTCGCCATCTACTTCGCCAAGCTGTTCGTGGTCAAGAGCCTGATGCAGATCGCCTACGGCCTCGGTTGATGGATGTCGAGCTCCGCCCCGTTGAGCAAGGCGTCGTCCTCCCCGTCCTCATCCAGCCCAGAGCCAGCCGAAACGAGATCGCCGAGGTCTCGGGCGGCCGCCTCAAGATAAGGCTCACCGCGCCGCCGGTGGAGGGTCTGGCCAACGAAGCCCTGGTCGTCTTTCTGGCCAAGAGGCTCAAGGTGGCCAAATCGCGGCTCAGGATTATCAAGGGACAGAAAACCCGCCGCAAGGATGTGCTCATTGAGGGGCTCGGGGTCGGCGAGGCAAAGCGGCTTCTTCAAACCATTACTTGAATTCATCTCGCTCGGCCAAGGCGGACAACGGCCCTCAAGCAGCGGCGCAGGCTGTCCGAGACCTGGGCCGCCTCTTCTGGTCGCCACCCATTCTGGAAGTCGTTGACGAATTCGATCAGTCGGGAGGTGTATGCTGGGCCTGTCCTACGACCGCTGTCCTTAGGCGGGGCCATGTCATGACGGATGCCCCTCCGGCGTGAAGAAGCGGCAATTTTAACCATGGCTTGCTTGGGATCGTCCAGCCTCTCTGGATTGGAGGGGATTCGCGACTTGGCTACGCTCAGAAATCCGGCCAGGCGGTCCCTATCAGCCATGAGCCAGGCCTCGACGGCGCGCACCGCCACTCGAAAGCACATCCTAGGGCCCGGATCGGGCAACCAAATTCGCAGGGCCGGAGGAGGGCAATCAGCGCTGTGATTCAAATCAATTAGGACTATCCAGGGATTAAATCTGGCCGCCTGGTTATAACCTCGCAGACTGGCCAAAAGGTCAGCCTTGCCGTTCTTTCCGTGAACCGAGGCTACCCTCAGCCCCGCACCGCCAGCCAAACGGCGGAGAACCGCTTCATCAAGAAGGCCTTCAACCGCGCCCGAAACAACAATATTCCCGAATCCGTCCACGCTCAGTCTGGGAAAAGAGGAAGTTTTTCAACCTTATCTGGTTTTGTTTTCGGAATGATTGCATCGGACAGACTGACGCCGCCCTCAACCAGCGCCCTTATCTCCTGGAATTCGCTGGCCTGCTTAACAGAGGTGCCGCCTTTTTGTGGAGCCAACAAAAGAACCTCCTCCAGATCTATATCCCCGTCTCTCAGGAGATCCGAGGAGTGAGTGCTGATGAGGATCTGCCGCCCGGCTAATCTTTGCACTCGGGCCAACATCTGGGGAATGTACCGCACCACCTCGGGGTGTAGAGACAGCTCCGGTTCTTCCAACAGCAATGGTCCGCTGCCGTCCAAGGAAGCCCAAAGCAAGCCCAGTAGGCGCAACGTACCGTCAGAAAAAAGGCCTTCATTCTGCCACGCCCCTCGGGGTCGCCAATGTTCGTATTTGCCTCGAAGATGCGGCGTGCCCCGTTCATCTCTCTCCAATTTAAGTTCGGCCAGCTGGGGCACCGCCACCTTGAGGGCCTCCCCGATCTTCTTCAACCGAGAACTCTGGGTATTCTTTGGTGTTCGCGCGATCTGCTCCAAAAAGTCGCCGCCGTATGGATCGTCTTTCCGGCCGACTGACCGGTCCGGCTCCCGAACTAGCTGGGGGACGATGTGCAGGTAGCGGACCGTGGATAAGAAGCGCGCCACTTCCCTGAAATCCTGGTTAGCGTGAACCTGCTCAAGGTAGGTCTGAGTCAGGCGATCCGGATCTTGCTCATCCTTTTGGTCAGGCCGATTGAGAACATCACGTCCGGACCGAACCACTCTCTCCTGCTTTATGATAGGCCGGCGTTGCTTATCCTGGTTGAAGCGAAGCGTGTACTCCCACGCCGACTTCTCGTCGTCGGTCCCGATGGCAACCTCTACAACAATGTCTGAATACCGCCTCGCCGCCAGACACCTCAATCTTGAAACGCCCCCGCGGCCACGACTGTCCCGACCGACGGCTTCTTGAAAACCGCCGCCGACCGAGACTATCTCGTTCAGAAAGCGAAAGACGTCAAGAAAGTTAGATTTGCCTGACGCGTTGGGACCGATGAGAAACACCCTTCGCGGAAGGTCAATCTCCACCTTTCCGAAATTGCGCCAATTCTCGATACATAAGCGCGTGAATCGATATGCCTTACGCGTCGCCTTAGCCATGGATCTCCCCTTATTGAGGCTGAGGCGGCCGAATCGTTACTCTTTGCGCGCAATCCACGACACTGTCCCTACTTGATATGCGCCTGAAAAAAATCAGGCACCTTAAAACCATGCCAGGCCCAGTCTAGCCGCCCTGATCCATCTTCCCCTTCAACACATCGAGCCTGTCCTGATATCTTTTGTTCCTTGGGTTCAAGCTCAAGGCCTTTTTCAGATCAGCCTCGGCTTGGGCCAGCTCGCCCTCGGACTCGCGCACCAGGGCCCGGAAGTAATAGGCCGCGGCGTCATCCGGGTCCAGCTCGACGGCGCGGCTGAAGTCGGCCGCCGCCTCCTCGAAGCGGCCCTGGTCGGCTCGGACCAGGCCGCGGCTCTTGTAGGCGGCCGCAAATTCGGGGTTCAGCTCAATGGCCCGCTCGAAGTCCTCGACGGCCCGGTCCTTACGCCCCTGACGCTGGAAAATCAGGCCGCGGCTGTGGAACGCCTCGGCCTGATTGGGATTGAGCTTCAGGGCCTGGTCGTAATCTTCGAGAGCCTTTTGGCTTTCTCCGGCCAGAGCAAAAGCGTGCCCCCGGTTGAGGCGCAGCTCGGCGTCATCGGGCGAGAGTTCGATGGCCCGGCTGAAATCCTCGACGGCGAGATCGGACAGGCCTCTGGCCAGGCGAATCCGGCCGCGGTTGAACAAGAAATCGGGGTTGTCCGGCTCGAGCTCGACCGCGCGGTCAAAATCGGCCAGGGCCTTGTCGTAGAACCCCTGGCCGCTCAAGGCCACGCCCCGGTTCAAGAAAGCCTCGGCGTAGTCAGGCTTGAGCTTGATGGCCTTGGTGAAGTCCTCGACGGCCCGCTCCGACTCCCCCTCGTCATCGTAAGCGTTGCCCCGGTTGTAATAGGCCTCGGCGTAATCAGGCTTGAGCTTGATGGCCTGGTTGAAGTCGGCGATGGCCCGCTCGGTGAGGCCCTTCTTGGCCAAGAGGGCCCCCCGGTTGCCCCAGGCAAAAGCCAGGTCAGGCCTCAGGCTTATGGCCTTGCTGTAGTCGGCCTCGGCCTCATCCCACAGCCCCTTCTTGAAAAAGGCGTTGCCCCGGTTGTAATAGGCCTGGGCGTAGTCTGGCTTGAGGTGAATCGCCTCCGACAGGTCGCCGATGGCCAGATCCACCTGATCGGTGTTGAGAAAGGCCTGAGCGCGGTTGAAATAAAAGACCGGCGCCTGAGGCTTCAGCCGGATGGCCTGGTCAAAGTCAGCCACGGCTTTTTTATAAAGGCCCTGGTGGGCCAGAACCACCCCGCGGTTGTTGAAGGCCTGGGCGTGATCGGGCTTGAGCTTCAAGGCCTGGTCAAAATCAGCCACGGCCTCGTCCCACTGGCCCTTGGCCAGCCGCGAGCGACCGCGGTTGAAGTAGAGGTCAGCGCTTCTCTCGCCCAGCTCCTCGGCCCGGTTGAAGTCCTCGATGGCCTCGTCGTGGCGGCCCTCCAGGCCCCAGGTCAGTCCGCGGTCATGATAAGCCGCCGCTGAATCAGGGTTCAGCTCGATGGCCCGGTCGAGCTCTTTTAAGGCTTCCTGGTGGCGATTCAGCTTCCGCAGGGCCAGACCTCGACTGTGATGAGCCGGGGCGAAGTCGGGCTGAAGGGTGATGGTCCGATCAAAATCCTCGACGGCCTTTTGGTAAAGGCCCTCGGCCAGCCGGACCCGACCGCGGTTGAAAAGGTAGAGGGCGTTGTTGGGTTCGAGGCTGACGGCCCGATCAAAATCAGAAATGGCTTTCTGGGGCAAGCCCTTGACTTCATAAACCACGCCTCGATCGTGATAGGCTTCGGCGTAGTCGGATCTCAGCTCGATGGCCCGGCTGAAGTCGGCGATGGCCTCATCGTAGAGGGATTGACGGCGATGGGCCTCGCCGCGGTTGAAGTACAACTCGGCGTTGCCCGGCTCCAGGGTGAGGGCCTGATCATAGTCCTCGACCGCTTCGGCGTAACGACCCTGGAGGGCGTAGGTCACTCCCCGGTTGAGATAAGCCTCCATGGACGTTGGGGCGAGCTTGATGGCCCGGTTGAGGTCCTCGAGGGCCAGATCGTAGAGCCTCTGGTGGCGGTAGGCGATGGCCCGGTTGTTGAACGCCGGGGCGAAATCGGGTTTTATTTTTATGACCTGGGTGTAGTCGTCCACCGCTTTTTTATGCTTGCCCTGGCGATCGTAGGCCAGGCCGCGGTTGAAATAAGCCTCGATAAACTCCGGCTTGAGGGCGATGGCTTTGTTGTAGCACTTGATCTCCTGATTAAGATCGCCCTTGCGCCCGGCCTCGAGTCCCTTGGCGAAAACCTCCTCGGCTTCGCCGGCCCAACAAAGGCCAGCCCACAGCGCGACCAACAGCCACGTCAGAGCCAAACCTTTAAACCGCACTTGCACCTCCGCGCCTAAAAAAAGCCCTTATAACCCATAAAACCCATTAATCCTTATAAACCGATAAGGTCCAACGGATCAATCATTTTAAATGATCGGCCCCCGAGGATGAGGCGGCAAGCCGCCTCAAAGGTCAGGGGCAAGCCCGGCGGGCCGCGGCCCGAGACCCTTGACAAAGGCGGCCCCTTAACCTCTAGGATACCAGGTCAGCGGCCGGCGGAAAAAGAAAGAGAGCAGTTGAGGAAGAGCCATGGGCCAAAGCATCGTCCACAAGATTATAGAATCCCACCTCGTCTCCGGGAAGCCTGAGCCCGGCGGCGAGATCGGCCTGCGCATCGATCAGACCCTGCTCCAGGACGCCACCGGAACCATGGCCCTCCTGGAGTTCGAGGCCCTCGGCGCCGGCCGGACCAAGGCCAAGAAGTCGGTGGCCTACGTGGATCACAACACGCTCCAGACCGGCTTTGAAAACATGGACGACCACCTCTTCATCGAATCGGCCTGCCGCCGCTTCGGCCTCTTTTTCTCCCGGCCCGGCAACGGCATCTGCCACCAGGTCCACCTGGAGCGCTTCGCCGCGCCCGGCGACACCTTGCTGGGCGCGGACAGCCACACCACCACCAGCGGCGGGGTGGGCATGCTGGCCGTGGGCGCCGGCGGCCTCGACGTGGCCGCGGCCATGGCCGGCCAGCCCTTTTATCTGACCATGCCCCGAACCCTCAACGTCAAGCTCAGCCACCGCCTGCCCCCCTGGTCCGCGGCCAAGGACGTCATCCTGGAGCTTCTCGGGCGGCTGAGCGTGAGCGGAGGCCGGGGCAAAATCCTCGAGTTCAGCGGCCAAGGCGTCAAAAGCCTGAGCGCCACCCAGCGGGCGACCATCGCCAACATGAGCCTCGAGCTGGGCGCCCTGAGCGCCGTGTTCCCCAGCGACGAGGTCACCAGGCGATTCTTTGAGGCCCAGGACCGGGTCGAGGAGTGGCGCCCCATCGAGGCCGAGGCCGGGGCTGAATACGACGAGGAGATGATCGTCGACCTCAGGGCCATCCCCCCCCTGCTGGCCCGGCCCCACTCGCCGGACAACGTCGTCCCGGTCAGCGAGGAGGCGGGCCGGGCCGTGGATCAGGTGGCCATCGGCTCCTGCACCAACTCCTCCCTGGAAGACATGCTCAAGGTGGCGGCCATGCTCAAAGACCGCGTCGTGCCGCCAGGGGTGAGCCTGGTCATCTCGCCGGGCTCCCGCCAGGTCCTCCAAGAGCTGGCCACGCGAGGGGCCCTGAGCGACATGATCCAGGCCGGGGCCAGGATTCTGGAGTGCGCCTGCGGGCCTTGCATCGGCATGGGCCAGGCCCCGCGCTCGGGCGGAACCTCCCTGCGCACCTTTAACCGCAACTTCAAGGGCCGCAGCGGCACGGCCGACGCCGAGGTCTTTCTGGTCAGCCCCGAAACGGCCGCGGCCTCGGCCCTCACGGGCGTCATCACCGACCCCCGGGATTGGGGCGCGCCGCCGCGAATCGATCTCCCAGAGCGCTTCATCGTGGACGACCGCCTCATCATCCCCCCCTCGCCGGACAATAAAGCGGCCCTCATCCGCGGCGCCAACATCAAGCCCCTGCCCCGCTTCGAACCCCTGCCCGACGTCCTGGAGGGAGAGCTCCTCCTCGTCCTGGGCGACGACGTGACCACCGACGACATCCTGCCCGGCGGGACCAAGATTCTGCCCCTGCGGTCCAACATCCCGGCCATCTCCCGCCACCTCTTCTCCGGCCTCGACAAAGACTTCGCCTCCCGGGCCGAGGCCAAGGGCGGGGGCTTCATCGCCGCCGGTCAGAACTACGGCCAGGGCTCCAGCCGCGAGCACGCCGCCCTGGCCCCCCGGCACCTCGGCCTCAGAGCGGTGATGGCCCGCTCATTCGCCCGCATCCACAAAGCCAACCTGGTCAACTTCGGCATCCTCCCCCTCGAGTTCCAAGACGCCGCGGACCTAAAGAAGCTCGCGCCAGGCGACCGCCTTTGCCTGAGCGATCTGATCCAAAGCCTCGAACAGGCCGACCACGTCGTGGTCGAGAACCTGACCCAGAAGGTGAAGATTCGACTCCGGCTGGACCTCCATCCCCGCTTAAGACACGTCATCCTCGCCGGAGGCCTGCTGGCCTCTGCGCGGGCTTGACCAGGGCCCAGAAGCGGGACTGTTTTTCTTTGGTGATCGAACGAAAGGGAGGAGACTATCTTGATCAGGGGTGGTCCTCGACACTCAGGCCGAGGGGCTGAAGGTCCCGGGGGCCTCTCGGCTCTGGGGCCCAATTCATCTCCGGCCAGGCGATCTGGCCGATGTCTTCATAATAGGCCCCCCAGGCGCAGGGACGGCACAGGGTCTGCCCCTGGACGACGACCTCCTTGTTGTCCCTGACCACCTGACCGCAGCGGGCGCAGACTGCCTTGCGCCTGGTCGGACCGGGCAGATCAAACTCGCTGACGTCGACCCTGACCCGGTGCACCCGGAATAAGATCTTGTCCGGCATGAGCTGATAGGCCATCAGCTCCTGGTGGTGTCTGTTCGAAATATCAGGCGCGTAGGCGGCGGCGAGGCCCCTGGCCTCCTCGGTGGAGAAGACCCTGAAGGCCTGCTCGGTCTCCAGGTCCACAAAAGTGGCGGCCATGATGCCGTAGTCCACGAATTTCAAAGAGCGCCGCCCCAGCCTGGCCCTGGTGACGTGGGCCACGGCGTCGGCGGCGCAGCGATCCATCTCGACGTAGACCAAAAGGCGCTTCAGCTCCTCGTCGCCGCACGGCGCCTCAAAGCCCAAGAGCCGCAGCCCCAGCATGGCCATGCGCACCCCCACGACCTGCCCGGGGCAAAGATGGCCGTGCTCGGCCGCTGAGGAGGATAAGAGCCGCTCGAACTTGCTCATCATCTCGTCCTTCCTTGGTCAAACCAGCTCCAAGAGCTTATGCTATTTTTAACATAGATTCCATCAAAAAAAGAGGGGACGCTCAATTTTGGCCTGGTCAGTGACCAGGCCAGCCGCCCGGCCGCGCCTGAATTGGGGCCGCGGCGAAACAGCCCTTTTCTTTGCCTGGCTAGGTTCTCGAACCAAAATGTTGCTTGGCCGCAATCTCAGCCTAATTCCGGCGCCGCAGAATCTCTTCCAGCTCCTGGGCCCAGTCCGGGTCGGCCAAACGGACACCCTCGATAAACTTCAAGGCGTCATAAAAGCCTTCGGCCGTCTCGATCCTTTTGGCCAGGACTTCCTTGTCCATGGCCTCTATCAGGTCCCGGGCCCAGTCAGGGTCAACGGAATGGACGCGCTCGATCAACCACCCGACGGCACCAAGGTCTTTGGCCGTCTCGATCCTTTTGGCCAGGACGCCCTTGTCCAGGGCCTTTATTATCTCCTGGGCCCGGTGCGGGTCGGCCTCTCGAAAGAAGTCAATACAGAATGCGGTCCCCCACAGATCAGCGGTGGCCTTCAGACAAGAAGTCACTGCTTTAAGCTCGAACCCAGCGGCATCCTCACGTTTCCACACCCTATTGATGATAAAGGGACCGAATGTCTGCAACCCATTAGCCGCGCTGCTGGAAAAGGCGTACTCCCTCAAGAAGCCCTTGGGGCTTTGGTAAGCCCGGTGAGCCCATCGGCCCTCCGTGGCGAACTCGACGTAAACCTCAGCCAAGGCAGAGTGAGGCAGGCCGAAAAGAGCGGCCTCTCCTTTTTCGGCCGCGACAACCTCGCCCCTCTGGGTCAACTCCCAGAGGGCCGGCTGGGCCTGTTCACCGAACTTGTCCTCCAGGAACCTGAGGTCAGTCATGATCTCGTAGCGGAAAAGCACGCTCAAGGCGATCAGGAGTCTGGGGTAAAGGGGGTCATGGCCGCATTTGGCCTGCAAATCGCCCAGGTCCCGCCGCACCTTTTCCACGATGGCCCGGCGGTCGATGGGGCCGCCGCCCGGGGTGTACGCCTCCAGGGCGTAAGCCAGGAGCCAGAGGCTCTGTTCCGATGCGGCCTTGATCTCTTCCACCGCCTCAGCGGTGGGCTCAATCCCCTGGCGCTCAAAATAAAACCTGATGATGTCGTCGGCCGGGTCAAAGGGCCGCAAAAGCACGCCCGCAGTTTCGCTCAGCCTCTTGATCTCATTAGCGGTCTCTCGATGGACCATCCCGCCGTAATCCGTGCCCCGGTTGGTCAGAAGCAGCTTGGGCCTGGCTGGATCAAGATCGCCCAGGAGCTCGTTGACCTCATTCGGGTTGAGATGGACGTCCTCGATGACGGCCAAGCTAGCCTCGCCCATCTCCCCCAGCCGCCTCAAGTCGCGCAGAATCCCCACCCGCTCTGACCGGCTGCTGATGACACAGGCCTCGTACCCCTCCAGCAAGGGAAATATCGGTACGTACTTTCCGTGCCAAAGCAAAGCAGGAAACGGTTTTGTGTGCTGTAGAGCCGGTCTATGTGCTCACGGCCTTTAAACAAACCCGCCAGGTCAGGTGTTGCAAACGCAGAACCCAGGCAAACAAGAAGCCTATCAATTTGATGAAACCATCGCGTTTTTCCATACCAACAGCACCTCGCCCCGCCAGCGCGACCGACGATGCTCGCGGTCGACTTGCATCTCATGATCCGCCCGGTAAACGAGTCTCACGGCGAACCGATCATCGAGCATCTGTTTCAGCACGTTCAGCGAATGCTCGTATTCGCCTGTATCTCTTGCTATTGTGATCAATTCCGCCAGGTGACAGCGGCCCTGTTGCTCTATTGTCCCTATGACTAGAGGAGTATCGCCTCCAATGATGGTAACAGCGGCCTGCCACAGGCGCAGTACAAGACGCTTGTCATGGTCCGTGTGAACAAGACGCAGACGCTCCGCTCTGCCGTCGTGAAGTCGCGGAAAAGTCGGCAGTTCATTAACCGGCGTATCCGGGGAAAACAGCCCTAAGAAGTTTCTCAGGCTAAGGGACGATGGCCGTTGCCATCCTTTACCTATGAGAAATTGGGCCAGTTCATCAGCCGATCCTGCGTACTGGATGGCGAGGGGTTGCTCTCGTTCGCCCGCCATGTCGATTCGCCAGACGGGAAGGTCGCGCCATCCATCGACCTGCCACGCCGCCAGTGGAATGAATTGTACTTTGTGTCGAGGGGCATAAAACGTCAGATCCTTTTCGTGGTTTTTGGCCACATGCCAACCGCCGGCGATCACGATAACGAGGATAACCACAAGCCCCAGCAAGCGCCGGGGGACTATTTCAGCGGGCCGCTTCAAGTAGGTGATTCCAAGCAAGGCCGCCCAGCTTGTGCCGATCAAAAGCCCGCCCAGAACATCGGAAAGCCAATGTGCGCCCAGGTAAAGACGGGAAAACCCGATAGCAAAGGAAATTATAATTACACAGGAAAACAATCCCCACCGCCACGAGCCGGTAATCCGCCTGGCAAGCAGAATGGCAAGGAATCCATAGAGAATAACGCACATGGTTGTGTGGCCACTGGGGAAACTATAGGCCGAGGCCCCATGGTGGATGGACACGGGCCGCGGCAAGTGGATGATCCATTTGAGTAATTGAACCCCCACCAAGCCGCCAATCGCGGTCAACGCCCAGAACCCGGCGGTCCGGTAACACCGCTTGACGAGGAGAAAGATCAAAACCGCGCTGGACATGAATATATTGACA
>CAYXRH010000042.1:9067-17461 GCA_964466355.1 uncultured Thermodesulfobacteriota bacterium | reverse complement strand
GCTCCTGTCCGCGGCGTCCTTGACCTTCAGCCTTCCCTGGAGCGATTCCATCCTTTTCATCGCCGCCGGGCTGATGCGCTCAAAGGCCAGCCGTCCGGCCGTCTCTTCGAGGATGGAGCGCAGGAAATAGATGTCCCGAACCTCCTTGGCCGTGAAATCAACCACGGACACGCCCCGCGAGGATTGACGAACCACCAGCCCCCGCTCCTCCAAGATCTTGAGCACGTTTCTGATTATGCCCCGCCCCACGGAGAACTGGTCCATCAGCTCGGCCTCGACCAGCCGCTGCTTGGGCCGCAGTTCGCCGATCATCAAGGCGTACTCGATTTCGGCCAAGACTTCGTTGACGGAAGCCACCTCGATTCTCCTAATTAATCCACAGTGCCTGAAAAAACCTTTGTTTGTCAACCGATCAAGCCCAGGCCCAAAACCTCAGACAAGCCCGCCCCGGCGCCATTATTTATTATATTATTAACTGAAGCTGCTATCCCTCAATGCGGCATTGAGGGAGGGAATGTCTTTAAGACCAACCCGCCATCCTCGGTTTGGTAAAACAATCGAAGGTATAACAAGATGATATTGTTGGCTTATTGAGACCGTCAGGGCTTGAATTCCGCCCCCTGGGCCCGGTATTCCTCCCCCGGCTCAAAAACGACGGCCAACAAGGCGGTCGGATTGTAGGCATTGACCAACCCCCACTCATTGGGACAGTTGGAAATGGCCACGATGATGTCCCTTTGAGCCGTCAAATCAATGTAGTCGCCGGGTTTATTCTTGGCCATCTCTCGGCCAATGGTGCCGTCAGGATTAAAGTAAAAAGGCATGAAAAAAGAGATGCAGCTCCCCCAGTCGATGTCCTGAGCGGAAAAGGAATAATTAGCCATGGCCGCGACCAGGTTGTCGAGGCAGTTCGGGCAGCCGGGCAAGCCCAAAATAGCCCGCCAATAGGGCTCACTGCAGAATCCGCCGATAAAGGCGTGGGTCCCGTCGGTCGTGTCCGCGGTGATCATGGCCAGTTGGTCGCACCTCTGGGAATAAATGACATCCCCTGGCTGCCACTTATCCCATTTTCCATTGAAGATGATGCTGTACAGGCAATTGGAGGCGTTGGATAGATCATTGGCATCCCAAATGATGCAGTCAAAACACTGTTGCCCTTCCAAATCGATGACCCTGATCACCTGGCCCTTCGGAATCAGCCTGGCGGCCATAAAACTGCGTGGAGGCAAGTATATGTATTCTATTGCTTTCCCAGGAACAGGAGGCCTTTTTTTGGCCTCCTCAAGATCCTTGGCCGGGGGGCCTTTGGTCAAGTCACCACCTCTAGTCTGAGACTGTGACAAAACTGCCCTTTTGTCCCGATTACGGCGTTCATTGGTTTTCTCGAATGCTCACATATTACCATCATATGCTGCGCTTCTCGAAAACCTCGCGCCTGGTCCTCGAACCAAAATGTGGTTTCGCCACAGTCTCACAATAGATGAATCACTCATGTTCGCCCTCGGATCTTTCCACCGCCTTGGCCAGGGCCCGCTGGCTCAAAACCTGGAGAAGATGGCGTCGGTATTCGGCTGGACCATTTATCACGCTGTCGCGGAGGGGCAGGCTCTGCCAGTCAAAGTCAGCCACGGCACGATTGATCTCGTCCTCGGTGGCCGGCCGATGGGCCAGGGCTTCGGCCAGACCTGACAAGGATACCACCCGACAGACCCGGCACTTTCCGGCGCAGCTCAGACATGGCCTCAGGCTTGCGGCCGTCTTTGCGGGCAGGACGGGACTGGCCGTCAGGCCGACATTCCCAAACAGGCCGTCAATCACACTCACAGAGGCGCAAGCGCTGGCTGAGGGGTACGAAAAAGACCGACGGGGTCTCAGGCTGCGGTAGGCCGAAGCCTTGAGCCCTGGCCCGCCCGGCACCACCAGGGCGATGGCTATCTCGCTTCTGTCAAGTCTTACCTTCCCCTGAGCCAGCTCCAGGACCGGAACATCCCTCTCCTGACCTGTGCCCTTGAGCTTTAGGAAAGCTCCCAGAGAGGCGCTGCAGACCCGCAGGCTGGCCACCGCCCTGTTGGTGAGAATGTTGCCGACCACCGTGCCCTGGTTTCTGATCTGAGGTGTGCCCACGTCAAGCGCGGCCTCGACCAAGGCGGGCGCCTGGTCTTTTACCTCCGGGCTTTTGGCCAGGCGGGACAAGGTCACCGCGGCCCCGATAGTCAGGCGCTCGTCTTGCGCGAGGATGAAATTCAAGTCAGCGGCCTGGCCAATGTCGAGGCAGACCAAAGAGCGCCGGGCCTTGTCAAATTGGGCGAAGCCGTCCGTTCCGCCGGCGATGACTCTGGTCTTCTCCGGGTTCTCGGCCACAGCCTCCAGAGCCTGGGCCAGACTTTGGGCGACCACGTAATCAGTTATCATGCCGCTCCCCAGTGGCCATGCGTTTCGATAGCCTGTAATGGTCTCAGCACTTTTTGCGGTTGGCCAACTCCCGCCACACCTGGGCCGCCGTGGCCGGCCACTGGCGAATATCCGCCCCGGTGGCCGCGGCGATGGCGTTGAGGATGGCCGCGGCGCAAGCAAAGGAGGCGTGCTCCCCTGCCCCTCTAGCTCCATAGGGGCCAGTCGGAAAGGGCTTCTCCACCGCAGCCACAGGCATACTTTCTGGCGCGTCCAGGCTGGTGGGCATCAGATAGTCGCCTAGGGATGTGGCCCACAACCGGCCCTTATCCGTAGGCATGTCCTCCATGAGAGCCCAACCCAAAGCCTGGATGGAGGCACCCCTCATCTGCCCTTGCCAGCCCAGGGGGTTGAGCACCCGCCCGGCGTCGTGGGCCGTGACCAGTTTGAGAACCACCACCTCTCCGGTCTGGACGTCCACCTCCACGTCAGCCACCTGAGTGAGGAAGCTGTGTCCCGCTCCGGCGTCGGGGCCGACAAACCACCCATAACTGGTCAAGTTCACGCCCTCCACAAAGGAACGGTCAGCCAGTTCTTCAAGCCGCAAACCCTCGTCAGGACGGCTTATCACAAAGGCGCGTTGAGATTCAAAACCGATGTCCTGGGCACTGACGCCCAGTATCTGACCCGCCTTTTCGGCCAATCGCTGCCTCAAATCCACGGCGGCCTTCAGCACTGCGTTTCCACAAGAGTAGACAGACCTGGAGGCGACCGTGGCTCCGGATTTGGGCGTTAATAGGGTATCACTCACCAGGATGTCGACCCTGTCCACGCAGACGTTGAACTCATGAGCCACAATCTGCCTCAGCACGGTGGTCACGCCCTGACCCATCTCCACCACGTCCACTTTTATTCTGAGCCTGCCGTTTCGGGACATCTCCACCACTGCGCCAGTGCCCATGAGGTTAAGCATGGGGCGGGAGGACAGGTTGAACAGAGGCATGGCGCAGGCGATTCCCCGGCCGACCAGTTTTAAGGCGTCGGCCTCGGGTTTGGGCCGAGGCGGCGGCCCCGCCGCCTCCAAGGCCCGGTCGATGGTATCCATCAGGGTCACGGGTGCATCATCCACCAGCTTGTCCCCAAAGCCTGGTTCTTGCCCAGGGGTGATGGCGTTTCGTCGCCGGATCTCAACCGGGTCCAGATCTAGCTTCCGGGCGGCCATGTCGATCATCCGTTCAATGGCCGTGGTGAACTGGGGGCCGCCCTGGCCCCGGAAGGCGCCAGAGGGAGGATTGTTAGTGTAAACAGCCTTGGCTTCCACTCTCAGATTGGGGATGTGGTATGGTCCGGTGGCGTGCATGCCGCCCCAGAAGACCGAACCCGGAGACTGATGGGTGTAGGCCCCGCCGTCATAAAGAGCTTCCACCTCATAACCCAGGATGCGGCCCTGACGGTTGAGGCCCATTTGACATCTCAGGCGCACCGGATGCCTTTTGTAATGAACCAGAAGAGACTCCTCCCGGGACCACATCATTTTGACCGGCCGTTGGGTCATCATGGTCAGGAGAGCGAGATGAATGTGGACCGAAGGGGATTGTTTGCCGCCGAAGGAGCCGCCCAGGGGCGGAAAAATGGGCCGGACTTTACTTTCATCAACAGCCAGGGTTTGGGCAACGTACATCTGGACCAGATATGAGTCGTGCATCGCGGCGCAGATGACCACACTGCCATCCCAATCAAGGTAGGCCATGCCCGCTTCGGGCTCAAGAAAACCATGCTCCTGCCTGGGGGAATGGAAGGTCTCTTCGAAGACCAGATCAGACGAAGTCAGGGCCTGAGCGATATCGCCGCGAGTGAATTCGTAGTGCCCCTGGAAACGCTCCTGGTGAATTAAAGGGCTTTCGGTCAGGCAGGCCTTCTCGGGATCGACCACCGGCGCCAAAATTTCATACTCCACTTTGACCAGCCGAGCCGCTTTCAAAGCCGTCTCTAGACTGTCGGCGGCCACTAGAGCCACCGGATCACCGACCATCTTCACCGTGTCGCCTGGAGCCACCAGAACGGGCTGGTCAGCCTTTCGTATGCCGTAGCAATAAGCGCCCTTAACGTCCGCGGCCGTAGCCACCGCAGCCACGCCCTCCAGGTCCCGGGCGGCGGTGGCGTCCAGGCTGACCAGCCTAGCGTGAGGGTGAGGACTGCGGATCGTGGTGGCCTGGAGCATGCCGGGCATGGCCAGATCACGGCCAAAGATGCTCCGGCCCGTAACCAGCTCCTCGCCACGCCACAAGGAGCTCGACCGCCCGATATTATCCCGGTTCATCCTCTCGCCCTTCTTCTGATTGACAAAGAGACCTCACCGCCTCCACGACCTCGAGGTAGGTTCCGCATCGACACAGATTGCCCGAGATGGCCTCTCTGACTTCCTGATCGCTGGGTTTGGGGTTTTGATCGAGCAAGGCCTTGACCGCCAGAATCATGCCCGGTGAACAATAGCCGCACTGCACCGCCCCATTATCTAGAAACGCCTTCTGAACAGAATGGAGTTGACCTGGCCGAGATAGTCCTTCGATGGTCACCACCTCGCGGCCGTCCGCCTTGAAGGCCGGAATCAGGCAGGAGTTGACCGGCTCTCCGTCCAGGAGCACGGTGCAAACGCCGCAATGTCCGCTGGAACAGCCCTCCCTGGTGCCGGTCAACCCCAACTCGTCCCGGAGAACCTGAATCAGGGTCCAGGAGGGGCTGATCTCGACCGCTACCTCCCGGCCGTTGAGAGTGAAGCGCAGGCTTTTCAATTTAGAAGCTCCCATCTCTCCGCGCTCAATAAAAAACTCTCTCGGCCCGCCCATCAGCGATCGGCCAGGGATTGATTTCGAGGCCGTTCAGGGGTTCCCCCACCGCATCGGAACTCCTGACAAGCCGGCCAAGAGAGACGAAATGGCAAGCCTAGTCCACGGTGGTCTCGTCCAGATTGATTAATTCCATGGGATGGGGGTAGAAATTTTTCACCCGGTCCGAAGTAACATAGATGTTCAGTTTGTGATAAATTGGCACCACCAGGGCGTCATCAATCAGGCGACGCTGGATTTCTTCATACATCTCGGCCCTGGCCTCAGGGTTGAGGGTCGAGACTGCCTTGTCCAAAAGCTTATCCAGATCAGCATCTTTACAGTTGGAGAAGTTGAACTTGCTGGTGGAATAAAAGCTGTCGCGCAGGGCCGTGTCAGGGTCACCGGCCAGGAATCCCCAGCCGATGATGTAAAGCTGCTGCTCGTGCCTGAACAGGGAGTCCAGATAGGCGCCCCATTCCATGACCCTGATGTTGGCTTTTATTCCCACCTGGGCCACTTGGGCCTGAACCGCCTCGGCGATCTGTCGGTCCTTCAAATACCGTCCTTGAGGGGTCCACAATCCAAGCTCCAAGCCATCGGGGTAGCCAGCCTCGGCAAGCAGTTTTTTGGCTTTCTGGGGATCATAAGGGAAGTTGTAGTTTTTCTTGGATTTCTGAACTATCTCCGGAATCCAAGCCCGGGCGTTTATGGCCAGCCCTTCAACAACGTGTTCCACTATCTCATCGCGGTTGATGGCATAACCGATGGCCTGACGCAATTTGCGTTGGCTGAGGACCTTGTCGCCCAGATTGAAGCCCACCCAGACGGTCCGCGTCGCCGGTCCGGTGATTACCTTGACATTCTTCATTTTTTTATATTTGATAACCCGGTGGGGCAACGGGTCGCTGATCACATCGATCTGCCCTGACTCAAAAGCCATGGCCCGAGCGCCCTCTTCAGGAATCGGCAGCATGACGAATTTTTCCAATTTGGCCGGTTGGCCCCAGTAGTCCTCATTTTTGACCAAGACCAGCCGCTCATTGGGCAGCCATTCCTTGAATTTGAAGCGTCCGGTGCCCACCGGATGTTGGGCCAGCTCCTTTCCGTATTTCTGGATGGCGGCCGGGCTGACCATACCGCCGGCGGGATGGCACAAGTTTCTCAGAAAAGGCGCGTAGGGGCGTTTGATTTTTATGACGATAGAGTAGTCATTCTCCACGGCCGCCGAATCGATGATGGCAAAATAGGCTCTCGATCTGGGAGCTTCCTTCATCCGGTCGATGTTGATCTTGGCCACTTGGGCGTTGAATGGCGTGCCGTCGTGGAATTTGACACCCTTTCTCAGCTTGAATCTGAACGACGTATCATCAATGGCTTCCCAGGATTCAGCCAAGCCTGGGATCAAATTCATGTTGAGGTCAAAGGTGACCAGGTTCTCGTAGATCAAGTTGATTATCAGGAGATCGTTTACGCCTTTGTAGTTGTGTGGATCCAGCGTCGCCACGTCAACGCCTGTCCCGAACTTGAGAACGCCCTTTTCAGTAGCCAACGCGTTGGGTGGAATAAAAATGGCTAACAGGACAAACATCAGACCTAGTTTCACGGCCGAAATAGGCATCAGTTTTCTCATAATTTACTCCTTTCCCTGAATTTTTGGCCCTCTGTAATCTGTCTTCTTGCTCACTATAATAAAAACTGTTCGGTATAATGTAAATAGCCGGGGCTAGAGCTGTCAAGCTTTTTTTCGGTCAATGTGTTAACCTACCGAAAATGTTTTCATTGCAGTCTTGTCCGGTTGAGGAGCAAAGAAAAGGTCTGATTTTTCTAAAGATCTGGTATAGTGATGATGAAGATAACCCGTCGACCAGAAAGGACAAATCATATTAATTGTACATCAAATATACAGTATAAAGATAATCAAAAGAGTCACGGAACGGACAGATGCGGGGTGATGATACAGGTGGTTGAGGCCGCAACAGAGTTGATCACCGACATCATCAAGATGTAGGACTTACGGCGCTCAGGGCCTTGGCAAGGGGGACGTCTACAAGACCTGATCCAGACCCCCCCGAGCCGCCCCCTTAAAATTACGAGACGATTCGACCGGCCCTGACCGCTTTCAAGAAATTCATGCAGTAATCGTCCCGGCCGAGGAGCATCTCGGTGGTCCTCACGACGGTCATCATCTGAGGGTCCAGGGGATCGATGATCGCGCCGTCGAGTCCGGCCGACATGAGCAGGCTCAGAAAGGCCTGGTTGATGATTTTTCTGACCGGCATCCCGTAAGAGATGTTGGACAGGCCGCAGATGGTGTGGACCCCCTCGAACTCGGTCATGATTCTCTTGACCGACTCCAGGGCCATGAGGCCTTTGGTCGTGTCGGTGGCGATGGGCTGAATGAGGGGATCGATGTGTATCTTCGTCCGCTCAACCCCCGCCTTTTCAAGCCCGTCCACGAGACGGCCGGCCCTCTCGACCACCTCCGCGGCGCTGGTGGGCAGTCCGCTGTCGTCCATGCACAGGGCGACCACGCGGCAGTCCTTGCCCCTTAAAAAAGGCAGCATGCCCTCCCAGCGGTCTCTTTCGAGGCTGATGGAGTTGATCATGGGGCTTTCCTTGACCAGCCCGTAGGCCATCTCCAGAACTTGAGGGTCAGGGCTGTCGAGGGCCAAGGGCGCTGCGGCCACCTCCTGGATGACCTCCAAGAGCCACCTCATGTCCTCTTCTTCGTGGCCGATGCGCGCCCCGGCGTTGACGTCGACGTAATCAGCCCTGGCCTCGATCTGGTTTTTGACGTCATCTTGGATGTAGGCCGCGTCCCTGTCTTCGACGGCCCGGCGGACCGCCTTTCGGGAGGTGTTTATCCTCTCGCCGACGACTAAAAACATGCCCTTCTCCTCACCCTCAAGCGCCCAGAAGGCTCCGGGCCAGCCGAACCGCCGAGCCGGCGTCCGCCCCGAAGCCGTCGGCGCCGATCTTTTGGGCGTACTGTTCGGTCACCGGCGCCCCGCCGATGATGACCTTGACCTGTCTCCTGAGCCCCTCTTTTTCCAGGGCGGTGATGGTCTGCTCCATCTTGGGCATGGTCGTGGTCAAAAGGGCCGACATGCCCACCAGGCCGGCCTTGTTCTCGCGGACGGCCGCGACGAACTTATCGGGCGGCACGTCCACGCCC
>CAYXRH010000042.1:690-9057 GCA_964466355.1 uncultured Thermodesulfobacteriota bacterium | reverse complement strand
CGCCCAGGTCAAAGACCGTGAACCCGGCCCCCTCCAGGAGCATGGAGACCAAGTTCTTGCCGATGTCGTGCAAGTCCCCTTGAACCGTGCCCATGACCACCTTGCCGGAAGAGATGGACTCGCCTTCGGCCATGAGGGGCTTGAGGATGTCCACGCCGGCGGCCATGGCCCGGGCGGCCATGAGGACTTCGGGGATGAACATCTCGCCGCTCTCCATCCTGTCGCCGACTATCTTCATCCCGGCCATGAGGCCGTGGGCCATGATGGCGTTGACCTTTTCGCCCCGATCCACCGCCGCCTGAACCAGGTTCTTGACCTCCTCCATGTTTCCGCTCATCAAGGCTTCAATGATCTTTTCCTCATCAGGCATTGTGCGACCTCCTCTCGCCCGGTTCAAAATGCTTGTTCTTATCACACCGCCGTCTCATGAACGAGCGGGCGTCTTTAAATTCAGGAAATTCTTTATCGTGCGCCAGGATTTTGATGGCCGACTCTCCTCGCGCAACCCCCCTCGCTTCCTCCAAAGATCACCTGCCCCTCTTGAGCCCGCCATCCAATTGAAAAAAGACCCTACCTCTTAGGTCGTCTGAGGGCAAGCAAAAGCGTATCCTCGGGGTTGACAAAAAGAAAAATTGACGGCTACATGTGAATTTGTGAGGTTCGCTTGGTCCGGCTGGGTTCAGGCAGTCAGGGAGAATCTTTGAGTCTCAAGCGGCGTGGTGTAAACTTGACCTTGCCCTCCGGTGGGTGTTTTAAGGGGCGATGACCGGCTTCGGCCCCTGAGGGTGAAAGACTCCAGGACATAAAAAGGCTGGGGTCGAAGAGGCCACGGGGGGCAGAGGGTTTAATTCGACCGTCATTCTTTAACAAAGGAGGGTCGCCGTGAAAAAAATTGTGGTCATTGGACTTTCCGCTCTTTGGCTCCTGGGCCTTTTGGCTCTGCCGGCCGCGGCCGACGAGACCATGGACCGCATCGAGAAAACCGGCAAGATCAAGCTGGGCTTCAGGGAAGGCTCGATTCCCTTCGCCTTCGTGGACCCCAAGCAGGGCAAGCACGTCGGCTTCTCGGTGGACATGGCCGGATTGCTGGCCGAGAACCTAAGCAAACGCTTCGGCAAGAAGATCGAGATCGTGCCCTTCACCGTCACCCCCAAGACCCGCATCCCCATGGTCGTCAACGGCACCGTGGACGTGGAGATGGGCTCCACGACCTACACCCAGAAACGCGAGGAGCAGGCCGACTTCTCCATGATCTTCTTCTTCTCGGAAACGACCTTCCTGGTGGACAAAGCCAGCGGCATCAAGACCCTTCAGGACCTCAACGGCAAGCGGGTCGGCGCCGCCCGGGCGACGACGAACCTGAAGGCGATCGAGGACCTGGCCCAAAAAGGCGAATTCAAGCCCAAGGACATCATCGTCACCGAAACCCACCCCCAGGGCATGCTGGCTTTAAAAAGCGGCAAGGTTGACGCATACTCCACCGACCGCAGCCTCCTCGAGGGCCTGCGCATGAAGGACCAGAACCCGGACAAGTGGATGACCTGCCCCTTTGCCATCGCCTACGAGCCTTACGCCTACATCATGCGCGAGTGCAACTCCGACTTCCGCGACTTCGTCAACAACACCATCATCTGGGCCATCAAAACCGGCAAGTTCTTTGAATTCTACGACAAGTGGATGGGTCCCCAAGGCGTGGTGCCCATCCCCATGTCCCAGGCCTACAAGAACTACCTCGAAATGATGGTCTACCCCATCTCAGACAACTGGTGGCAGAAGTAGCTTCAGCCTCTTAAGAGGGGGGCAAACGGCCCCCCTCTTCTCCCCTCATCAGGAGGACGACGATGGGTTTTGGCTACGATTTCGACTGGGGTGTGCTGTGGCGTCAGCCTTACGGGCTGTGGCTTCTGCAAGGCATCTGGCTCACCCTCAAGATCGGCTTTCTGGGCTGGATCATCGCCTTTTTCTTGGGCATTCTGGTCGGAACGCTGCGGGTGACCCCCTGGCGCTGGCTGCGCTTTTTTTCCACGGTCTACACCGAGCTTTTTCGCAACATACCCTTCCTGGTTCAGCTTTTTTTCTGGTATTACGCCGGGCCGATGATCTTCGGCGAGCACCTCGGCCGTCAGATCAACCAGATCATGGGCCTCAATTATTACGTGGCCATCTTCGCCCTGGGCATGTACACCGCCTCCCGGGTGGCCGAGCACATGCGGGCCGGGTTCGCCTCCATCAGCCGGGACCAGTACCAGGCCGTGCTCTCCACGGGCATGACCCAATATCAGATGTACCGCTACGTCATCATTCCCTACGCCCTCAGGATCATCATTCCGCCTTTGACGACCGAGTTTCTGACCATCTTTAAAAACTCCTCCGTGGCCATGACCATCGGCGTGGCCGAGATCACCTTCATGAGCTACCGCATCGACGCCGACACCTTCCACGGCCTGGAGGCGACCACCGGGGCGATGTTCATTTATCTGGTCCTGGGCATGGGCGTGGTCAAGTTCATGGGCCTCATCGAGTCCAAATTCAAGATTCCGGGCATGATCGGGAGGTAGCCTTGTTCGACGCCGTGGCCCGAAACCTCCCCTTTTTGATGGGCGGTTTTCTGGTCACCCTCAAGCTGACGTCCCTGGCTCTGAGCGGCGGCATTCTCCTGGGCATGCTCGTCGGCCTGGGCCGCCTTTCGCGGAAAAAATGGGTCTTCCACCCGGTGACCATTTATGTCAACTTGATCCGCAACATCCCCCTCATCCTAGTCATCTTCTGGTTCTACTTCGTCATGCCCATCATCGCCGGCCGGCCTCTGGACCCCTTCGTCTCGGCGGTCATTTCATTCATTATTTTCGAAGCGACGTATTTTGGCGAGATATTCAGGGCCGGCTACCAGTCCATCAGCCGCGATCTCATCAACGCCGCCTACTCCACCGGCCTGACATACTCCCAGACGGCCCGCTACATTCTCATTCCCATCGCCTTCAGGCGGATGCTGCCCTCTCTGATCACCCAGTCCATCGTCACCTTTCAAGACACCAGCCTGGCCTTCGTCATCGGCCTTCAGGAGTTCGTGCGGCGGACCTCCATCGTCGACAATCTGGAGGTCCGCTCCATCCAGCTCTTCGGCTTCGTGGCCGTGGTCTTTTTCATCTGCTGCTTCATCGGCTCCAAGATCTCGCGGCACTATGAAGAGAGAGGCAGAGAGGCGAACATACTATGATCGAGATCAAAAACGTCAGCAAATGGTTCGGTGACTTCAGGGTTTTGAGCGAGGTAAACGAGGTCATCCGCCGCGGCCAGACGGTGGTCGTCTGCGGCCCCAGCGGCTCGGGCAAGTCGACCCTGCTGCGCTGCGTCAACGGCCTCGAGCCCTACCAGGAGGGCGAGATCGTCGTCGACGGCGTCTCCTTGAGCGACCCCAAGACCAACCTCTACCACCTCCGGCGCAAGATCGGCATGGTCTTCCAGCGCTTCGAGCTCTACCCCCACATGACGGTCATGCGCAACATCACCCTGGCCCCGATGAAGGTTATGGGCAAGTCCCGGAGCGAGGCCGAAAAAAAGGCCATGGCCCTCTTGGAGCGGGTCGGCATCCCCGAGAAGGCCAATCAGTATCCGGCCAACCTCTCCGGCGGCCAGCAGCAGCGGGTGGCCATCGCCCGGTCCCTGGCCATGGAGCCCGGTTACATGATGTTCGACGAACCCACCTCGGCCCTGGACCCGGAGATGATCAACGAGGTTTTGGCGGTGATGATCGATCTGGCCAAGGAGGGCATGACCATGATCGTGGTCACCCACGAGATGGGCTTCGCCAGGGAGGTGGCCGACGAGATCATCTTCATGGACGAGGGCAAGATCGTCGAGAGGGGCACGGACGAGGGGTTTTTCAAGAATCCCAAGAGCGACCGGACCAAGGCTTTCCTCAGTCAGATCTTGGTCTAGAGGTCTAAAGGGACATGGCCGGCGCAGAGAAGATCATCGGCGTCCTGGGGGGCATGGGCCCCGAGGCGACCCTCCGCTTCTTCGAGCTGCTCATAAAACTGACCCCGGCGGCCAAGGATCAGGATCATTTGAGAATAATCATCGACAACAACCCCCACATCCCGGATCGGACGGCGGCCATTCTCAAAGGCGGCCCCAGCCCCCTGCCGCACTTGATTCAAAGCGCCCGGGCCCTGGAGGTGGCCGGGGCCGATTTGATCGCCATGCCCTGCGTCACGGCCCACTATTTCCTGGACGAGCTGAGCCGCCGGACCGCCCGGCCGGTGCTGTCCATCCTCGACGCCGTGGCCGAGGCCGTGGAAGAGGCCAGGCCCGGCCCGAAGCGCCTCGGCCTCCTGGCCACCTCAGGCACGATTCAAAGCGGCCTCTTCCAAAGGCGGCTTTCAAAAAGCGGCCTGGAGACCCTCGTCCCCGACGAAGCCGACCAGACCCGGATCATGAGCGCCGTCTACGACATAAAAAACGCCCGGCCGGCCCGCTCCAGGGCCGAGATCGCGGCCGATCTGGCCGCCGCGGCCCGGGGGCTCATCGACAGGGGGGCCGAAGGGATCGTCGCCGGCTGCACCGAGATTCCGTTGGCCCTGAGCCAAGACGAGATCCCCAGACCCTATTTCGACGCCCTGCTGCTTCTGGCCCGAAAAACCCTGCGGGCGGTCGGCCGGAGGCCAATGGACTCGTTGTCGCCGAGTCTGGCGTGGAAGCGAAATGGAGAGGCTTGGACTTGATCATCTTTAAAGGAAAAGGAGCGCCGACATGAACCTGGCCCGTTTCCCCCGCCGACGCTACACCGAGGGCAAGACGCCCCTGGAGAAGCTCTCCCGTTTGTCCCGACGCCTCGGCGGCCCCAACATATACATCAAGCGGGACGACTTCCTGGGACTGGCCGGCGGCGGCAACAAGACGCGCAAACTGGAATTCGTCGTCGCCGACGCCCTGGCCAAAGGCGCTGACACCCTCATCACCTGCGGGGCGATTCAATCCAACCACTGCCGCCTCACCCTGGCCGCGGCGGTCAAGGAGGGCCTCAAGTGCCGACTCGTTCTCGAAGAGCGCGTCCCCAACTCCTACGACCCCCAGGCCAGCGGCAACAACTTTCTCTATCAGCTGCTGGGCGTCGAAAAGTTCAAGGTCGTGCCCGCCGGCTCGGACATGATGGCCGAGATGGAGGCCGCGGCCGAGGAGGTGGCCGCCGAGGGGCGGCGGGCCTACGTCATCCCCGGCGGGGCGTCCACGCCCCTCGGCGCCCTGGGCTACGTCGCCTGCGCCGAGGAGATACTGGGCCAAGCCTTTGACATGGGCCTCAACATCGATCACGTCGTCTGCGCCAGCGGCAGCGCCGGCACCCACTCCGGCCTGGTGGTCGGCTTCTGGGGCAACAACAGCGGCGTCCCGGTCGTGGGCATCAACGTCGGCCAGGCCAAGGAGCCTCAGGAGGCGCGGGTCCGCGACCTGGTGCACCGCACCACCGAGCACCTGGGCCTCGAGGGTCAGCCTCCCCCCGAAGCGGTGCTTTGCTTCGACGAATACCTCGGGCCGGGCTATTCCCTGCCCACGCCGGAGATGGTCGCGGCGGTCAAGGTGGTCGCCCAAAGCGAGGCCATCCTTTTGGATCCGGTCTACACCGGCAAGACCATGGCCGGCCTGATCGATCTCATTGGCAAGGGATACTTCAAAAAAGGCCAAAATGTGCTCTTCGTCCACACCGGCGGCGCCCCGGCCCTGTACGCCTATCTCGACGCCTTCAGGGCTTGAGGCAGCGGCTGAGGAGGCTTTCAAGGCCCCAGAAGCACCCCTTTTGAGGGGCATGGAATCCAAAACGTCAGTCTGATTTCGCCAGCGGGGGGAAGAACATCGCCTCGGTCAGGACGGCGCTGAACTCCGGCTGCTCGGCCAGCTCCAGGACGCTGACCCGGCCGGCCAGCTCCGCGGCCCGGCGGCGGCGGTTTTGATCGAGAAGGGCCATGATCGCCCCCCGGCCGGCGGCGTTGGTCACGGTCTTGACCTCCCTGAACCTGTCGGCCTGGGGGAGCATGCCGATGGCCGCGGCGTTGCGCCAATCGAAGCGGGCCCCGAAGGCGCCGGTCAAGACGAGGCGATCGACCCGCGCCACCCCGGCCCGCTCCAAAAGCAGCCTCACGCCCACGAACAGGGCCGCCTTGGCCAACTGGACCTGCCTGACGTCGTTCAAGCTGATGAACACCTCACGGCCGGCGGCCGTCTTCTCAGCCGGGATGAGGACCCAGCGCCGCCCGACGCCGTTTTGGTCGCTGATGACGCCGGGCTTGTCTTCATTTAAGCGTCCGTTGGACCGCAGAACCCCGGCCCGCCTCAGGACGGCCAGGGCGTCGATCAGCCCGGAGCCGCAGATACCGCTCGCTTTTTCCTGGGGGCCGCCGAGGACGTGATATTTGATTTCGCCGCTCCCGGGCTCGACTTCGACCCGATCGACGGCCCCGGCGGCGGCGCGCACGCCGCAGGAGATGTGAGCCCCCTCCAGGGCGGGGCCGGTGGCGCAGCTGGTGGCCCAAAGGCCCTTCGGATGACCCAGAACCACCTCGCCGTTGGTGCCGATGTCAACGACCAATGAAGCGCCTTCGGCGCGGTCGAGATCCTCGGCCAGGGCCGCCGCGACGGCGTCGCCGCCGACGAAGCCGGAGATGACCGGGAAGAGATGGACGTTGGTCCCTGGGTTCAGCTCGAGCCCGATGTCGCCGGCCGGCAGGTCGGCCGCAGCGGCGCTGACCGGCAGATAGGGCGTCCGGCCGAGGCTGTGGGGGTGGAGCCCGGCGAAGAGGTGCTCCATGGTCGTGTTGCCGACGACGCTGACTTCGTCGACGTCCCTCCCCTCGGCGCCGGCCTTTTTTAAGCAGACGGCCAAAAGCCGATTGATCGCCTCGACGACCATGCCCTGCAGCGTCTCGAGCCCCCTCGGCCTGGCGTCGGCCGCGGCGATGCGGCTGATGACGTCCTCCCCGAAGCGCCGCTGGGGGTTGGCCGAACTGGCCGCGGTGAGGATGCGGCCTTCCTGGAGGTCGCACAAATAGGCGGCCAGGGTGGTCGTGCCCACGTCCACGGCCAGGCCCAGGGACCGCGGCCGCCGGCCGGCCATGACGGCGGTGACTCCCTGGCGGAGGTGGTGGACCAGGGTCGCCTCGCCCTCGGGATTCTTGAGTCCGGCCAGCTCTTGCCGGGCGGCCGGAGAGAGGAAGCGGATCTCCCCCTGGGCCGCCTCCTTGACCCGGCCGAGCATCTGGGTCACCACATCCCGCGGTCCAGGAGGGCTCTTGGCCCGGCCGGATGAAGGGGCCGCAAAAAGCCGCTCCACCAGGGGATCGCAGGAGAATTCGCCCTCGAGGTCCGTTTTGCCCCACGCCTCCTCTGAATCGACGCTCTCGGCCGGCAGGCTCACCACCGCCTCGCCGCTCACCCTGGCCTGACAGGCCAGCCGCCAGCCCGCAGCCATCTCCGCCGGGGTGAGGCGCTCGCGCTCCTCATCGGAGAGGGGCGAGAGGTGACCGCCCGGCTGGACCAGGACGCGGCACTGGCCGCACTTGCCCCGGCCGCCGCAATCGGAGCGGAGCCTCAAGCCGGCGGCAACGGCCGCCTCGAGCAGGCTCAAGCCCTCAGCGACCGCAACCGACAGGCCGCCGGGTTCGAATCTGACCTCATGACGGGCGCTCATCCACGTCTTCCTCTTCGCCGGGCCCGGCCGGCGACCACCACCCGGGGTTTCGTCGTCTTCACCACCAGACCACCTCGCCGTCTCGGCCCCTAACCTTACCACATCGAGCCCTCGCCGGGCCAAGCTCGGATTATTTGACTTGCATCCAAGGCCGGTTGGCCCATAATCAACCCCAGGCCGTGGTCAGGGAGTCGAGGTGATTTTGAGCCGCCGGGTGTGGTTTTTCCTCGCCGTGGGCTTGATTCTGCTGGGGCCGGGCCTCTGCGGGGCCGAAAAGGCGGTCTTCCTCTCCGTGGAGGATCTAAGTGACGATCTCGGCGCCGCCGACGCGGCGGCGGTGCTCGATCACTTGGCCGCGCATGACATCGACGCCGTCTACGTCAGCGTCTTCGAGACCACCGGCCCAGGCTTTGGCCGGCTTTGGTGTCAGGATGAGGCCGGCTGGCCGGCCCAGTGGGTCGATCTGATCGAGACCAAGACCATTGCCACCATGCCTGATCCGCGACTGCCCGACGCGCAGCAAACGGACGAAGAACAGTAACGGCCCGCCTCCCGGCGGTCGCCGGCACCACCGGTCAGGTCCGCAAGGGACGGGGATGCCATTCTGCCTGGGCTTCGTCGGAAAACCCCATTTGCGGGTGCCTGGGCCATAGCGCAGCGGTGGCCCAGTGCGTGCTAAACCGGGC
>CAYXRH010000042.1:0-680 GCA_964466355.1 uncultured Thermodesulfobacteriota bacterium | reverse complement strand
GTTATGGGGCGCTACGCCCTCTCGGAGCTGATTCGACTGGCCCACCAGAGGGGGCAGCGGGTCATGGCCGTGGTGACCGGCTTCGACACCTCGACGACGCCGTCCGACGCTCAACAGACCGCCTTTCTCCTGGAAGAGGTCATCCCCTGGCTCGTGGAGTCGCTTGACGACGAGGGCGGCCTCGTCTGGCCCTTCGACGGCCTGGTCCTGGACGGGCTCGGCTACTCTTCCGCGCCGGCCCGGGAAGCCTTGGTGACCGCCTTTGCCCGCTCCCTGGCCCAAAAGTACCCCGGCCTCGACCGGCGGGCCTTTTTTAGCGTCGACGGGCTGGGAGACAGCCAGCTCACCGGCTCTTTTTGGGGCTACGAGGCGTTGATGTCCCACCTCAAGACCCTCTACGGTCAGAACTGGCAGGCCCTGGCCTTTTGGCTGGACGCCCTGTGCCTCAAGCTTTACGCCGGCGCCGAGAGCGAGGCCGGCCCGACCGCGGACGACTACACCGCCGTTGATCCCCTGACCATCCAAAGCTTCGTCAAGACCGGCCTCGAATACGCCCGCTACGCCGCTTCGGTCCACGGCGGCGGCTGCGCCCTTATTACGGCCATCAACACCTGGCGGGCCCGGCCGCGCTCGGCCACCGCCCCGACCATCCCCGCCTCCCTGGCCGGGGCCGAGGGGGG
>CAYXRH010000041.1:0-17537 GCA_964466355.1 uncultured Thermodesulfobacteriota bacterium | reverse complement strand
AATCTGCCTGAAACTGTGGACCAAAGCGGCGGAGGCCTTGGTGTCCGATGAGCGGTACGGGGTTTTAACCGAACAGAGCGTGGCCAGCGTGGTCGTCATCCAGGACGACCGCCTCGTCTTCGTCAACCCCGCGGCCGCGGCCGCCCTGGGCGTCACGGCCGCGGAGGCGATAGGTTCTTTGGCCAGACGCTGGTTCCCGAGTGATTTTGATGATCCCGATGGCGCGCCAGGGTCGAGCGTCGAACTCAAGATGGTCTCGCCCGCGGGCCAGGTTTCCTGGCTGGAGATGCACTTCACGCCCGTCACTCTCTCTGGTCGGCCAGCCTATCTGGGTCACGGCCTCAACGTCAGCCGCCGCAAGGAGTTCGAGAGGAGCCGCCTCGAAGAGGAGAAGCTGCGCGGGGTCCTGGAGATGGCCGGAGCGGCCGCGCACGAGATCTCCCAGCCTCTGACCTCCATTTTGGGCTCGGCTGAACTGATCGCCCTCCAGAATGACACGACTCAACTCCGGCCCCTGGCCGAGCGAATCTTCCGCGAGGCCGAGAGACTGGCCCGGGTGGCTGACAAGATCAGATCCATCGTCCGCTACGAAGCCAAGGATTATTTGCCGGGCCATCGCATCGTGGACCTGGACAAGGCCTCATCGCCTCGTGAGAGGGCGGCCGGCCGAGGCGGCCGTGGAGTCCAAAAAGGGGGGCGCCAGGAAAAGGAAGGAGAGGGAGAGGATTAACTCAGCCGGCCGCCGGCCGGGGTCAGGTCGCCGGCTTTAAAAGTTTTAGAAGACGATTTTTTTATCAATAAATTGGGGTCGCATGATTCAAGACCCCAAAGAATTGTGTTGACACTTTTGGTCAAAATGGGCCATCTTAGACCTGCCCGACCTCAAGCGTCAGGGCGGGTCATGGATAGAGAGCTTAGGGATATCGTCGAGCTGGTGAGCAACGTCACCGACGCCTTTACGGCGGCCCTGTTTCTTTTTGAGACCAAAGGGGAGCGGCTCCGGCTGGCCGCCTGGCACACCCTGTCCAAGAACCTGGACACCGAGGCCGACCTGGCCCCCGGGGACGGCATCATCGGCTGGGTGGCCAAGACCAACGAGGCGATCAACCTCTCCCGCTTTGACCAGGACACGAGGCCGCTACGCTTGTATCGCCAAGACGAGGACATCAAGTCCTTCCTGGCCGTGCCGGTGGGCCAGGAGGGGGTCTTGTGCGTCGACTCGAAGCAGACGTACGTCTTCACCGAAAAGGACCAGAAGCTCTTGGCCGGATTCGCCGTCGTGGTGAGGCACCTCCTCGAGGCCAAACGGGTCAGGCGGCGCGAAAAAGGGTACGCCCGCATGCTGAGGCTTTTATACCAGGTCGAGCAGGCCGTCAGGGAGCCAGGCTCGGCCCGGGATTTCGTGGCCCGGATTTTGAGCGAGGTCAAGGCCTTCACCGGGGCGGACGTGGCCTTCTTCACCACCCCCAACCGCAACTGGACCCGCTACCGGGTCGAGGCGGTGGACGGCCCCGTGGGCCCCAATTTCCAGGGAACGAGCTACTCCCTGGACTCCGGGCTGGTGGGCTGGGTTTACAAGGAGAACAGGCGGCTGGTCTTGCAGCGCGACAAGGCCCCAGGCCGCAAATCCTTCATCTTCTCACCGGATGACCCCATTAGAACCTTCAAATCTTTCATCGGTCTGCCCCTGAAGCTGTGGGGGGAGACCATCGGCGTCCTGGGTCTGGCCGCCGCCGAGACCAAACTCTGGAGCTCAGACGACATTCACGTTCTGACCATGACTGGCCAGTGGGTCGCCTCGGCCTACGGAGCTTTGGCCGCCTAAAGGAGGCTTTTGATGTTTCTGGGCAAGTTGCTCGGCGTCTTTTCCAAAGACATGGCCATGGACCTGGGCACGGCCAACACGCTCATCTACGTCAAGGGCGAGGGCATCGCCTTGAACGAACCGTCGGTGGTGGCCATCGACCGCCACACCGGCAAGGTCATCGCCGTCGGCCAGGAGGCCAAGGAGTTCCTGGGGCGCACCCCGGAGCGGATACAAGCCATTCGCCCCATGAGAGACGGCGTCATCGCCGACTTTGACGTCACCCGAACGATGATCCAGTTCTTCTTGTCCAAGGTCCAGACCGCCTCCAGAATCTTGAAGCCCAAGCTGATCGTGGGTGTGCCCACGGGCATCACCCAGGTGGAGAAGCGGGCCGTGGTCGAATCCTCGGAGCAGGCCGGCGCGCGGGAGATCTACCTCATCGAGGAGCCCATGGCCGCGGCCATCGGGGCCGGTCTGGAGATAGAACACCCCAGGGCCTGCATGATCGTGGACATCGGCGGCGGCACCACCGAGACGGCCATCATCTCCCTCTCGGCCACGGCCTACAAAGAGTCGATCCGGGTGGCCGGCGACGAGATGAACGAGGGCATCATCCACTTCGTGCGCAATCATTACCAGGTTCTCATCGGCGAGAACATGGCCGAGCGGGTCAAGTGGGAGATCGGCTCGGCCGTGGAATTGGAGACCCCCTTGACGGCCACCGCGGCCGGTCGGGACATCGTCAAGGGCGTGCCCAAGCAGCTTCGCCTCACCGACGCCGAGGTCCGCGAGGCCATAAAGGAGCCGGTCCAGGCCATCGAGGACAGCGCCGTCAGGGCCCTGGAGAAGGTCCCCCCGGAGATGGCGGCCGACATCGCCGAGAGCGGCATCACTCTGGCCGGCGGCGGGGCCCTGCTCAAAGGGATAAACAAGCGGATCCAGCGGCGCACTCAACTGCCGGTGGTCGTGGCCGAGGACCCGCTCACCTCGGTGGTCATGGGCGCCGGAGCCGTGCTCTCCGACATGAAGCGCTTCAGAAGGGTCTTCATTAATTGATCGACCAGGCCCTCGACGCCGCCCGCCGGGCCGCCCTGGCCGGAGGAAATCTGCTCAAATCCCGCCTCGGCCGCGCGCGGGAGGTCCGCCTCAAGGGCCGCCGCGACCTGGTCACCGAATGGGATCTGGCCGCTCAAGGAGAGATCTTAAACCTCATCAAACAAAAATTCCCTGACCACAACTTCATGCTCGAGGAGGAGGCGGCCAGGCCGGAGCTGAGCGGGCCGGTGTGGATCATCGATCCGCTGGACGGGACGACCAATTACGTTCACGGTTTGCCCATCTACGGCGTGTCCATCTGCCTGGCCGTGGACGGCCGGCTCACGGTGGGCGTGGTCTTCGACCCGGAGCGGGGCGAGGTCTTCAGCGCCGCCTCTGGCCGGGGAGTCTGGCTCAACGGCCGGCCGGCGCGAGTCTCCGAGGTGGCCAGCCTGGCCGAGGGCCTGGTCGTGACCGGCTTTCCCTACGACCTCGAGGCCAAGATCGAGCCGGCCCTGGCCCGGTTCAGGCGGCTGCTGGAGCTGAGCCAGGGAGTGAGGCGGCTCGGTTCGGCCGCCTTGGACCTGGCCTACGTGGCCTGCGGCCGCCGGGGGGGCGTGGGGGGGGGAGGGCGCCCCCCCGGGGGCCTGGCCGCCGGGGCGTTGCTGGTCGAGGAGGCCGGCGGTCAAGTGAGCGATTTCGGCGGCGGTCCGTTCGAGCTTCAAAGCGGCCGCATCGTGGCTTCAAACGGCTCGGTTCACCAGGAGATCGTCACCGCGCTGAAGATTTGAGGGCCTTTAAGTTTTCATCTCTTGACCCGCCGCGCCTCTCGGACGCCGCAGGAGAAAAGCCATTGTCCCACGCCGGCGAAATCGCCGCCCTGGCCACGGCCTTTTGCTTTTCCTTGGGGGCGATAATCTTCGGCGCCGTGGGCCGGGTCATCGGCTCCTTGCAATTAAACCTCCTCCGTCTGCCCTCGGCGGCCCTGTTTTTGGGCGGCGCCTGTCTTGTTCTCTCCCGGCACCCGAGCGCCTCCTTGAAGCCGGCCCTCATTCTGGCCCTGAGCGGGGCGGTGGGGCAGGGCTTCGGCGACATCCTCCTTTACGCCTCCATGAACCACATTGGCCCGCGGCTGAGCATGCTCATCGTCTCGTTGGCCCCGCCCATGGCCGCCGGCCTGGCCTACTTCTTCCTGGGTGAGTCGCTCAGTTTCATGGCCGTGATGGGCATGCTCGTCACCGTGGCCGGAGTGAGCTGGGTCGTGTCCGAGAAAATCCCCGGCCAGGGGGGGCCGAAGCGGCCTTCGGCCAAAGGGATCGCCCTGGCCGCCGGGGCCACGGCCGCGGCGGCGGTGGCTCTGGTTTTGACTCGCCTGGGCATGGTCCTGGGCATCGATCCCTTGCTCGGCGCCTTTATCCGGGTTTTGGGGGCCAGCGCCTTTGTCTGGCTCCTGGCCTCCCTGATGGGGCGGGTGGAGAATCCGGGGGTAGTCCTGGGCCGCGATCCAAAGGTATGGAAGCTGCTTTTGAGCGGAGTGATTCTGGTGACGTGTCTGGGGATGTGGCTCTATCTGGTCTCTTTGAAGCTGACAAAGACCGGCGTCGCCGCCACCATCATCGCCATCGTGCCGGTGATGATGATCCCCATGGTCGTCGTCATCTATAAGGAGCGGCCCAGCTTGAGGGCCGTCTCTGGGGCGGTGGTGGCCGTGCTGGGCGTGGCCATGCTATTCTGGCGCTGAGACAACCGCGCTTGAGGAAGCTGAAGGGGAAAAAGGCATGACTAGACGCGCGTACGGCCAGGTGAGCGTGGTCGGGCTCGGCTTCATGGGCTCCTCGCTGGGGGTGGCTGTCAGGAAGCGGAAGATGGCCAGACTCGTCGTCGGCGTGGACGCTGATCAAAACCGCCGGCGCGAGGCCCGCCAGTGCGGCGTCGTGGATGAGGTCACCGCCGACCTGGCCGCCGGCCTCAAGGAGGCCGACCTGATCGTCCTGGCCTTGCCCGTGGCCGCCATCATCGAGGTCATGCCCCAGGTGGCCCGATCTTGCCGGGAGGGGGCTTTGGTGACCGACACCGGGGCGACCAAGGCGGCCGTGGTGGCCGCAGCCGAGGAGAGCTTCCCGCCGGGCAAATTCTTCGTCGGCGCCCACCCTCTCTCGGGATCACCCAAGAGCGGACCGAGGCACGCCGAGGGCGAGATCTTCAAAAACAGCGGCTGCTACGTCACGCCCGGGGACAAGACCTCGCCCCGGGCCAGGGACGAGATCTCGGCCTTCTGGCGCGCCCTGGGGGCCAAGCTCATCCTCGCCAGCCCGAAGCGTCACGACGAGCTGGCCGCCCTGACCAGCCATCTGCCCCACTTCTCTGCGGTCGCCCTGGCCCTGATTGTAGAGCGGCTCTCCGAGGAGAAGGTTGATTTTTTGAAGCAGATCTCGGGGCTGGGCTTCAGGTCAGCCACCTGGACGGCCGAGAGCCCGGCCTCGCTGTGGCTGGGCGTGTGCCAGACCAACGAGGAAAACATCACCGCCGCCTTGGCCGCCTTCAAAGAGGAGTTGGACAGGCTCGCGGCCGAACTGAAGGCCCAGAACCTGGAAGCGCTGGCCCAAAAACTCGATCAGGCCCGGCGATTTCGAGCTCGTTTTTGAGAATGCTGAAAAACACTCTCAAAAGAGGGCCGAGGGTCGCTTCAAACGCGGCGTTTATTAAGGGAGGCTGTGGCGAAGCCACATTTTGGTTCGAGGACCAGGCGCGAGGTTTTCGAGAAGCGCAGCATATGAGGGTAATATGTGAGCATTCGAGAAAACCAATGAACGCCGTAATCGGGACAAAAGGGCCGTTTCGGCACAGCCTCAAGGAGGAGGCATGAGGAGACAGACCGTCATCACCATCGCCGGCCGTCATCCGGAGCAAAACCACGGCGTCGTCAACCCGCCCATCTATCACGCCTCGACGGTTCTGTTTCCCAGCGTGGCCGCGCTTAAGGAAGCCCAAGCGGACAAATTCAACCGGGTCTACTACGGTCTTTACGGCACCCCGACCACCTTTGCCTTTGAGGAGGCCGTGGCCGCCTTGGAGGGCGGCCGCAGGGCCGTGGCCACCTCCTCGGGTCTGGCGGCCATCGTCGCCGCCTTGCTCGCCTTTCTCAAATCCGGCGACCACGTGCTCATGGTCGACAACGTCTACGGGCCGACCCGGCAATTCTGCGACAATTTCCTGGCCCGCTTCGGCGTGGAGACGACCTACTACGATCCGCTCCTCGGCGGCGGCGTCGCCGCGCTGATGAGACCCGAGACCAAGGTGGTTTTTTTGGAGTCGCCCGGCTCGCTCACCTTCGAGGTCCAGGACGTGCCGGCCATCGCCCGCGCGGCTCGTAAGCGCGGCGTGGTGAGCATCATGGACAACTGCTGGGCTTCGCCGCTGTTCTTTAGGCCGCTGGAGCACGGCGTGGACGTCTCCCTCCACGCCGCGACCAAGTACATCGGCGGCCACTCCGATATCATGCTCGGCGTCATCACCGCCACCGAGGCCGTCTTTGACCGGGTCAAGCAGAGCGTGGCCGGCCTGGGCAACAACCCCGGCCCCGAGGTCTGCTATCTGGGCCTCAGGGGGCTGAGGACCTTGAGCCCTCGGCTGGAACGCCACCAGGCTTCGGCCCTGCAGGTGGCCCGCTGGCTCGAGACCCGACCTGAGGTGGCCCGGGTGCTCCACCCGGCCTTAAAAGGGCATCCCGGGCACGATCTGTGGAAGCGGGATTTTGACGGGGCCTCCGGGTTGTTCGGGCTGGTGTTGAAGCCCTTCTCCGCCGAGGCGGTGGCGGCCATGCTCGACTCTCTGGAGCTTTTTGGCCTGGGTTTTTCGTGGGGCGGCTTCGAGAGCCTGATCCTGCCGACCGAGCCCCAAAAGTGGCGCACGGCGACCACCTGGCAAGCGGAAGGTCCGAGCCTGCGCCTCCACGTCGGCCTGGAGGACCCCGAGGATCTCATGGCGGATCTGCAAAAGGGCTTCGAGCGCTTAAACGCGGCGGGCCGCTAGTAAAAAATTAGGTCTCCTCATCCAAGACCTCCCTGACGGCCTCGGCCAGTTGACGGGTGACGAGGGGCTTCATGAGGAAGCGCTTGAGACCCAGGGCTTCGGCCTTTTGGGCGGTGATTCGTTCGCTGAAGCCGGTGCACATGATTATGGGCGTACGTGGTCTGATCTTCAAGATTTCGCCGGCCAGCTCGGCCCCGGTCAGGTGGGGCATGGTGTAATCGGTGATGACCAGGTCGAAGGCCTCGCTGTCGGTCCGAAAGAGCCTCAAGGCCTCCAGGCTGGAGGTCAGGGCCGTGACCTCGTAGCCGAGGCGCTCCAGCATCTTCTGGCCCAACTCAGCCAAAACCGCCTCGTCGTCCACGAAAAGAATCCGCTCCCGGCCGCCCACCACGGGCGCCGCCTCGATCACTTCCTCATCCTCGACCCGGTCCGCCAGGAGAGGCAGATAGACCTGGAATGTCGAACCCTTGCCCTTCTCGCTGTAGGCCCCTATCGCTCCGCCGTGGCTCTTGACGATGCCGTGAACGACCGACAGCCCCAAACCAGTGCCCTCGCCCCGCTTCTTGGTCGTGAAAAAGGGATCAAATATGCGGCTCAAGGTCGCCTGGTCCATGCCCTCGCCGCTGTCGCTGACGATGAGCCGCTCGTATCTGCCCGGTCTCAGCTCAACATAGCGCGCCGCCGCGTCTTCATCCAGCTCCACCGGCTTCAAGCTCACCTCCAGCGCGCCGCCGCGCTGGCGCATGGCCTGGGCGGCGTTGGTGCAGAGGTTCATCAAAACCTGGTGAATCTGCGTCGGGTCGGCCATGACCGCCTCGCTCCCGACCGCCACGTCGGCCTTGATGTCGATGGTCGTCGGCAGGGAGGCCCGCAGGAGCTTCAAGCCCTCCTTGATGATGGGGCCGATTATGACCGGCGCCTTGCTCTCCTCGCTGATGCGGCTGAAGGTCAAGATCTGCCTCACCAGATCCCTGGCCCGCCGGCCGGCCTTGAAGACCTCCTTGAGCTTGCGGCCCGCCGGATGGCCGGGGTCAATCTCGCCCTGGGCCAGCTCGGTGTAGCCGATGATGGCCGTTAAGATGTTGTTGAAATCGTGGGCGATGCCGCCGGCCAGGGTGCCGATGGACTCCATTTTTTGAAGCTGCCTCAGCTGGGCCTCCAGGCGGTGTTCGGCGCTCACGTCCCGGCCGATGGCGATGGAGCCCGAGGGGGAGCCTTTTTCGTCGACCAGGTGGCGCGAGTTCCAGGCGATGACTTTTTTCTGGCCGTCCTTGGAAACGATGGTCGTCGTGAAGTTGAAGAGGATCTCGCCCCGCTCGATTATGGCCATGGCCTGGGCCATGATTTCGCGGCGGTACGCCTCGTCCGGATAGAGCCACGGCCAGATCTGGCCGTGGCCGACGACCTCCGCCCGAGAGTAGCCGCTGATTTTCTCGGCGGCGGTGTTCCAGAGGACGACGTTGCCCTCCCGGTCCAAAACGTTGAGCCACACCTCGGCGTTGTCGATGACGCTCGCCAGAAACTGGCTCAGCCGCCTGATCTCCTCCTCGGCCCGCTTCTTCTCGACCCGGTCTCTGAGAGTGGTGAGGCCGTAAGCCAGATCGTCGGCCAGCTCCTTGAGCAGGTTCACTTCTTCAGCGTCAAAAGCGTCCGGCTCGGCGGCGTAGATGTTCAACGCGGCCGTGGGCCCTTCCCCGGCCGCCAGAGGCAGGGCGATGGATGAGCCGTAGCCCCGCGCGGCTGCGTCGGCGCGCCAGGGAGCAAAGGCGGGGTCGGTCAAGACGTTTTGGCACACGCTGGGTTGTCTGGTCCTGATGGCCGTCCCGGTGGGGCCGCGGCCAAGTTCATTGTCGGCCCAGGTGATGTTGATGTTTTCCAAGTAACTGTCTTCAAAGCCCCACTGGGCCGCTGGTTGAACCGTCTTTTGGTCGTCTTGCCAGGCCAAGCCGACCCAGGCCAGGCGGTAGCCGGCTTTTTCGACCGCCACGCGGCACATCTCCTCCATCAGCGCCGCTTCGTCCGCGGCCCTGATGACCGCTTGGTTGCACGCGCTGAGGGCCTTGAGGGCCCGGTTGACCCGGCGCAGCTCGTCCTCGGCCCGCTCGCGGGCGGTGATCTGGGCTTTGAGCCTGATGTTTTTGTCGGACAGTTCGGCCGTTCTGGCCTTGACCTGAGTCTTCAAGATAAAAACGCCGCCCAGCAAAAGGGCCGCCGCCGCGGCGGCCGAGATCAAGACCCAGCTCAGCCACGGCGGCGGACGCCAGGGGGCGATGCTTTCGATCCAACGGGCCAGGGACTTATAATAAAGGGACTGCTTGTCGCTTTTGAGGGTTAGGAGGTGCTCGTCGATGGCCGCGATCAGGCCCTGGTTCGCCCCTTTTGACGTCGCGAAGCGAAGGTTCCTGGGGCAGCAGACGATGGACGTTCTGTGGACGTCATACTCCTGCTCGTACTGCAAACCATACAGACGACTGACGATCCCGGCGTCGACCGCGCCCTCTTGAATCAGGTTCAACACCGAAGCGAAATCAGGAACTTCGACAAAGGCGCTCTGGATTCCGAAGCTCTTTAAAATTGACTTGAAATCATCGTAGGAGATGTCAAACCTCATGGCGGCGATTTTTTTACCCTCGAGGTCGGTCAGGGATTCAATCTTGGAGCCGCGGCCGGCGTAGATCAGCGCCCAGTTTGACCACACGTTCACGCTGTTGAAGTCAAATCGTTTGGCCCTTTCCCTGGAATAGGCCACGTCGGGCATGAGGTCGATTTGACCTTTCTCCAGCCTCTCGAGGCCCTCCTCCCAAAGGCCGGGCACGTATTTCAGCCGCCAGCCTTCTTGAGCGGCGATGTACTCCAAGATGTCAATAAAGAACCCTTTAGGCCGGCCGTCATCGTCCCTGAAGATCTTTGGCTTGTTTTGATAGACGCCGACCCTGAGGGGCTCGCCCGCCTGCGGGCTCGGGACGAGAAAGAATTGCCACGCCAGCAGGCTCAAGACCAAAAAAAAGGCTTTTTTCATGAAATCTTCCCCCGAGACGGCGTGATCCCCAGACCCTTTGAATTAAGTTTACCAATCGTTTCTTATTCGAGCAAGCCGCTGATGAGGTCTCGTCATGCGGTGATGAAGACAGTCTTGACCCGCTTCGGCCGCCTCGCCGGGGCGGTCCGGTTTTTTGCTTGACAAATGGTCTAACTTAGAACAAGAATCTATATGGAGGCGGCGTGAAGAGTAAGAGTCATCCCAAAATACACAAGGAAGTGAAGAAGTTCCTGCCCATGGTCGAGGCGGTCGTCGATCTCTTCGCCCCCTTTGTCGAGGCGGCGGTGCACGATCTGAGCAGCGGCAAGCTGGTGGCCATTTACAACAACATCTCCAAAAGAAAGGTCGGAGACAGGACGCCGCTCAAGGAGCTGGGCACGCCGGTGGACAAGTTCCCGGATTACTTTGACCCCTACTACAAGACCAACTGGGACGGCCGCCAGCTCAAGTGCACCTCCATCACCATCTGGGATGAGCGCGGCCGGCCGGCGGGCCTGATCTGCCTCAACATGGACACCACTTTTTTCAGAAACATTCAGCTCAATCTGGCCTCGCTCCTGGAGGTCAAGGCCACGGCGGACAACCCTCTCGAAATTTTTGAAAACAACTGGAAAGACAAGATCAATATCTTTGTCCAGGATCATCTCAAGAAGCACAAGGCGACCATCGACTCCCTGGACAGGAGGCAGAAGAAGGAGCTGGTTCAAGAGCTCTACAACCGGGGCGTGTTCAACTACAAAAACTGCGCCGTTTACATCGCTGATCTGCTCAATGTTTCCCGGGCGACGATTTATAATTATCTGAAATAGGATTTTAATCAGAGAGAGGAGAGGCCTCCATGGTCGAGCCCTATCAGGCCGGCATGTTCAAAAAAGTGAGGTACGCCAAGAAGACGGTGGTCAAGGGCGAGTTCGTGGTCGTCCTCGTCGGCGCCATCGAGGACAGGGGCATGGTCCTCATCCCCGAGGGCTCGAGGGCGGTCAGACGGGGCGAGATATTTGAGTTGATGTGCAGCGCCGACGAGGGCATCCAGCCCGGCGGCGGAGTGGACAACGTCACCCTGCTCGGCTTCGTGGAGGTCACCCAGCCCGGCGTCATCCGCTTCGGCGACGCGGTCTCCATAAACGGCCAGGCCTACGGCCGGGTGGCTGGTTTTGACTACACCCATTTCCCCAACCACCAGAACGTGGTCCTGCGAGTCAGGCCCGAGCAGCTTCCGCCCCCGGAGGTGGATCTGGGGCACGAAGCGACCTTCATCCTGGACGAAGACTAGTGGCCGAACCCGGAAAAAGCATCAATCATTGGCCGGACCGAACGAATTATTCCAGTTAACCCTGGGATATGACACTAGCCACGCAGCCAAAGGGAGGCGATTTTGAGCGCGAAAGAGAAACTCAAGGAACTGGGTCTGTCCCTGCCCCAGGTGGCCAAGCCCGCGGCCGCCTACGTGCCGGCGGTCAAGGACGAGACTTACATCTTCACCTCGGGGCAGGTTCCTTTTGTCGAGGGCCGGCTCAAGTACACCGGCCTCCTCGGCCGGGATTTGAGCGTGGAGGAGGGCTACGAGGCGGCCAAAATTTGCTGTCTCAACTGCCTGGCCGCGGTGGCCGACCTGGCCGGGGATCTGGACAGGGTGGCGCGGATCGTCAAGGTGACCGGCTTCGTGGCCAGCGCGCCGGAGTTCAGGGATCAACATCTGGTCTTGAACGGGGCTTCGGAGCTCTTGGGCCAGGTCTTCGGCCCGGCGGGTCAGCACGCCCGCAGCGCCGTGGGCATGTCCTCGCTGCCCTTGAACGCCCCGGTGGAAGTGGAGATGATCGTCAAGCTCAAGGCCTCTTGAGGCTCTTTGAGTCAGGGGATCATGGAGGGACTTGTCCGCGCCTCGGCGCGGAGCGTTGAGTGACGGAGGAGGAAGTCGTGGCGAAAAAGTTTGAAGGTTACAAGTTTGAGATGTACACCAAGCTCCAGCAGGAGATTCCTCAGATCTACGCCGAGTTCAGGGAGGCGGCCCGTGAGGTCGACGTCAAGCCCGAGGAGAAGGGCCAGATCGGCTGCACCGGCGCCGTGTCCGGCTATCCGGCCCTGCTGCGGGACGACGTGGTCAAGGCCATGGACGATCTCAACCGCGTCGGCATCGGCTGCGCCGCCTTGCAGCACGAGATGCGCCGCGTGGTCAAGGACGTCTACGGCGACGAGTACGACTGCTGCCCGGTGACGGTCTGCGAGGCGGCCTTGACCGTGGTCTTTGATCAGCTCTGCGCCTCGCCGATGCTGACCCGGGGCGAGCGGTACCAGGCCCGCTACATGGCGCCCTACGAGCGCCACATCCACCACCAGGCCGGCTACGGCGTGCCCTTCCCGCCGCGTTACAAGGACGTGGTCTGTGAGAGGGGCGAGTCCTCGGGCGAGGCCGGCATGGCCGGCAAGCACCAGCAGAACCTGTCCACGGTCCTGGTCCGCCTGGCCGGGGCGCGCTACGAATGCCACGGGATCAAGTACTTTCCCTGCCCGCTGCTGATGGACGTCGATCCCGAGGCCTCGAGGCCCGTTTTGGAAAAGGTGGCCCAGCGCCACGCCCTCTACCTGGCCGGCGTGGCCTCCCTGGGGTATGATACGCCCGGCTACGGCTACGGGGTCAAGGACGCCGACGGCTCGCCCAAGCTCCAAAAGGTGCTCGCCGCCATCGCCCAGGACTACGACGTGCCCTACATCGTTGACAACGCCTGGGGCATCCCCTTTGTCGGCACCGACCCCCGCCTCATCGGCTGCGACGTGATGCTCTACTCCATGGACAAGGCCGCCGGCGCGCCCACGGCCGGCTTGATCATCGGCAAGGAGGAGCCCCTGGTCCAGATCCGCCGAGCCCTCGGCATCCACGGCGCCCGTTTCGGCACCACGGCCAGCTACGGCAAGGCCCAGTGGGTCAGCCTGGACGCCGGCAAGGAGATGTTGGCCGGCATGCTCCAGGCCCTGAAGTTCCTCAGGGACAAGCCCGAGGGCATGACCAAGCCGGTGGACGAGTGCTATGATCTGGTGGTCGAGGAGTTCGACAAGATCGACGGGAAGATCAGGCCCTACTTCAAGATCTTCAAATCCTACAACTCCCAGGCGGTGGAGGTGAACTACCAGGCCTCGTGGGACGAGGAAGGCAAGCTGGGCGTGCCCATCTTCACCATTGAGGACATGTACGCCGGCTCCAACATCTTCCAGTCCGGGGTGGCCCAGGCGGGGATCACGCCCACCATCGCCTACGACGGCAACATCTTCTTCTCGCCGGGCCTGGGCACTCTCGACCCCCAGGGCCGCTTCATCCCGGAGAAGATGCGCAAGGCCGTCAGGGCCATGGTCATCCTCATCGAGATCACCTGCCGGCACGCGGGGCTGATCTAGATGCCCACCGACGCTTCGTCTCAAGAAAGCGTCCTCCACCGGGTCATGGACGCCGTGGACGTGGAGACGTTTCTCATCTGCGAGAACGAGGCGGAGGGCAAGTCCTTGGCTCTCCGCCTCTTGCATGAGCTCGGCTTCGTCGACGGCGACATCGTCGCCATCGCCTTTCACGGCGTGGGCGTGCGCGTCCGTCTCCGGGGCACGGTCTACAAGCCGGGGGACGTCTACCGCTGGGACGACGGACCAGGGAGTTGAAGGTTTTGGAATGGCGAAACGTTTGAACCTGCTCCTGGTGCCCTTTGATCCGGTCCACGACGTGGGCATCCGCTTGGTCGGCGATCACTTGAAAAAAAGAGGTCACCGCGTGCGCCTCCTCCCTCCGGACCTGCCCCGGGAAGAGGTGATCAAACGGGCCCAGGCGGCGGAGTACGACTACATCCTCATCAGCCGGACCATGGGCTACGGCGTGGCCGAGATCCTCGGCCGTCTGGTCGGTCAGATGGAGGCGGCCGCCCTGCGCCAAAGGCCCAAACTTGTCCTCGGCGGCAAGGCGGTCACGCCCCCGCTGGCCGCCGCGCTAGGCGTTGACGCCGGGTTTTATCCCACGGCCAGCCTCGAGGAGATCATCGGCCACCTCGAAGGAAAGGCCTGGAATGAGCTTCCCGGGGCGGTCAAGCGGCGCAAGAGGGACGTCACCGCGCCCTACACTTACGCTTACAAACACCCCGAGATCGGCCGCCTGCTGGATGAAATCGCCCAGGAGGCCATTGACTGGGCCGCGGACAAGACCACGCCCGGCATCGAGCGGGCCGAGATCAGGCGGGCCATGCTCCAAAACCCGAGTGACGAGGACAGATGCCTGACCGAGTATCTGGCCCTGTGCGACGAAAGCATCGTTCATCATTATCGGCACGAGGCGGCCGTGGGGCCGACGAGGCTGATGAACCCCGAGGAAGCGGCGGTCTTGAAAAGCCTCCACGCCGCCCCGCCGCGCCAGCCCATCCAGCACTCGGCCAAGCAGCCCCTGGTCATCATCTTCGTCGGCTCCGGCTGCCCGATCATGGACGCGGCTCACGTCAAGGTCGCCGACAGTTGGGGGGTGGACGGGGTGATGCTGGTCTGCCCCTCCTGGCAGGCCCGGGTGGAGGGCCTCATGCGCGGTCTGGTGGCCCAGGAGGAGGACGGCACCGTCGTCACGCCGGCCAACGTGGATCTGATCAAAAAGCACCTCAACCCCGAGCTTTACTTCCAGCTTCGCATGCACCGCGGACTCAACACGCCCGAGATGGCCGTCCTGGGCGTTCACTACGGGATCGACTTCGGCAAGATCACGCCGGTCTACGGTTCCCTCCACGGCGGCACCGACCCGGCCCGACTGGTCGCGGACAGCGTCTTTGCCATGAAGACGCTCACCGCGGCCGGCATCCCCTTTGACCTGCCCGGCAATGACGAGCTCTCCGGACCGCCGGCCCACAAGGCCTTCGCCGGCATGCTCACCGCCGCGGCCGTGGGCCTCAAGCTGGGCGCCCGGCCCATTTTGAAGCCGCTGCTGTGCTTCTCGCCCTACAACATGCTTCACGGTCAGATGGACGACAACTACGTTGATTTCAACTACGGCAAAATAAAGGCCCTCCAGGCCGTCCTCGACGCCCCCATCTGGTGCGGCGAACCGGTCGGCTTCAACACCCACGAGGACGACCGCAGCGCCTCGACGACCATCACCGCCCTGCACGCCGTGTTGGCCGCCGCCGTGGGGGCCGACATCCTCACCTTCGCCTCGACCGACGAGTCGTACTCGCGCGGCCCCATCGTCGTCTCCTCGCGCATAGACACCTTCAACTCCCTGCGCCTGGCCTTCCGTTTCTTCGGCCAGGCGACCATCAAGCCCACCGGCGAGGCCGAGAGGCACCGGGACGAGACCTTGGCCGGCATCCAGCGGGTGCTAAAGGAGGTGGTCGCCAGAGGCAGCTTCGTCGAGGCCATTTACGCCGGCGTGTACGGCGAGGAGAGCGAGGGAGCCAAGCCGGGACGGGGCGGCCGCGACACCGTCAGGGTCAAGACCCTTTGAAGACTCAAGGGGGTGGGTGGATCGTCAACGTCTTCGACGCGGGGCAGCGATGACCAAAGCCATCGGCGTGGTCGGCACGGCCAAGAACACGGGCAAGACCACGACCTTGACCGCCCTCGTCCGCTCCTTGACGCGCGCCGGCCGCAAGGTGGCCGTGACCAGCATCGGCTACGACGGCGAGGCCGTGGACAACCTGACGCTCCTGCCCAAGCCGCGCATCGAACTGCCCCCCGGGGCTTTGGTGGCCACGGCCGAGCGGTGTCTCCAAAACGCCACCCTGACATACGATCTGGTGGCCCGCACCGAGGCGACGACCTCCCTGGGCCGGGTCGTGGTCGTTGAGGTGACCGCGGCCGGGCGCGTCATCGCCGCCGGACCGAACCAGCGTCAAAGCCTCGAGAGGGTGGCGGCGCTTTTGGCTCAGAGAGGGAGCGAGGTAATTCTCATCGACGGCGCCCTGGCCCGCCTGGCCCCCATGTCGGCCGCCGACGGCCTCATCTTCACCACCGGGGCGGCCCGGTCCACCAGCCTGAGTGAATTGGCCGTGGAGATGGAGGCCATCCATTTTCTGCTCAACCTGCCGCTGACGACGAACCGAAACTTGCCCCGGCGCTCCTTAAGGGGCATGAGCGTAATCACCGCCGACGGCGCCCAAATCGAGGCCGGCCTCAAGACGCTTCTGGATCAGGAGCAGGCCGACCAGCTCTTCGAGGTCCTGCCCCCCCAACCCCGAAGCCTCCTCCTCTCCGGGCTGATCGTCTGCCAGGCTCTGGACCGCTTGGTCGATCGGCTCCGCGCGAGCGGCTTGAGGCCGGACTTCATCGCGCCAGACCCCCTGGGCCTCCTTTTGGCCGGGGAGCCGATCCGGGTGGTCCAGACGGTGCGCCGGCTGCGGGAGGCGGGGATGGACTTGAGCCTCCTCAAGGCCGTGCCTTTGTTGGCCGTGACCGTAAACCCCTTCTACCCCAAGCGGGTCAAAGGGGCAGGTTTCGCCGCCGCCTACGTCGATCGCCGCGCCTTGAAGGAGCGGATTTCGGCCGTCGTTTCGGCCCCCGTGGTTGACATCGAGACCCAAGGGCCCGAGGCCCTGGTTCGGGTTTTGGACCTCGAGGATGATAAGAGCGAAATAGCTTTTTCTGGTCGAGGCTAATGTTCTATAATGTTTGAAGGCGCCATCTGGTCAGCAGCGATTGGTTTTCGAGGGGCGCCCCCCCACCCAAGTCCGGACTGAGAGGATGGTTATAAAAATGGTTTGAGCGGTCAAGAGTGGTCGATGCCTGTGGCGTCGGGCGCGGATTATTCATCTCGGGTCATCTTAAGGAAAGGGAGGAAGATATGAGGAGGAAAATCAGAGGTTGGCTGATTGTAGCCCTGGCGATCATGTTCACCCTCGGCCTCGCCCAGGCGGCCGCGGCGGACGCCTTGGACGAGATCGTCAAGCGGGGCGAACTCCGCGTCGCCTGCCAGACCCAGGGCCCGCCTTTCAGCTTCGTGGACAAGAAGGGCCAACGGACCGGCGCGGCCGTGGAGATCGTCAAACTGATGGCCGAGGAGATGGGCGTCAAGGTCACGCTGCTGAACTACGACTGGGACGGCCTCATTCCGGCCCTTCTGGCTAAGAAGGCCGACATTCTGGCCGCGGACATGACCCCGACCCTGAAGCGAGCCCTCAAGGTCTCCTTCACCGAGTCCTACTACGACACCTACACCGCTTTCTTCCAGAAGAAGGGGGGCAAGTTCAAGACGATCGAGGACATCGACCAGCCGGACGTCAGGGTGGCTGTTTTGCTGGGCAGCAACGGCGAAGCCGACGCCAAGGCTCTTTTAAAGAAGGCCGAGATCAAATCCTACAAGGGCGGCGGCCCCATGCTCATCAACGCCGTTTTGAGCGACAAGGCCGACCTCCTCTTCAACGACTACTGCTCGGTGGTGGCCCAGTCGGCCGACTTTCCGCCCAACAGCCTCGACAACGTGCCCGGAAAGTTCTCGGAGTCGCCGCTTTCCTTCGCCATCCGGCCCGAGGACACGCACCTGCTGACCTGGGCCAATCTTTTCTTTGACTGGATTCGCCTGGACGGGCGCCTCCAAAAGCTCCTGGATTACTGGGTCAACACCCTGGAGTGGAAGAAGGACCACTAAAGGCCCCGCGGCCGCCAATTCAGGGA
>CAYXRH010000040.1:2560-17632 GCA_964466355.1 uncultured Thermodesulfobacteriota bacterium | reverse complement strand
CCCTGAGCGCTTTCGTCACGCCCTTGATGGGCTCCGGCGTCAACATCGCCCTGCCCTCCATCGGGGCCGAGCTCAAGATGAACGCCGTTCTCTTGAGCTGGGTGCCGACGTCGTATCTCCTGGCCGCGGCCATGGGGCTGCTGCCGGCCGGACGTCTGGCCGACATTTACGGTCGCAAGAAGATCTTTGTCGTGGGCATGGGCGTTTTCACCCTCACTTCGGCCCTGGCCGCCTTTTCGTCCTCGGCGGGCATGCTCATCGTCGTTCGGGCCCTCCAGGGCTTGGGCGGGGCCATGATCTTCGCCACCGGCGTGGCCATTCTGTCTTCGGTCTTCCCCCCCGGAGAGCGGGGCCGGGCCCTGGGCATAAACGCGGCCGCGGTCTACACCGGGCTGGCCGTGGGTCCTTTTCTGGGTGGCTTTCTGACCCAGCACCTGACCTGGCGCAGCGTCTTTCTGGCCGTCAGCCCCCTAGGCGCCGCGTCCGTCTATCTGGTCCTGTGGCGGCTCAAGGGCGAGTGGGCCGGCGCACGCGGCGAAAAGTTCGACCTGATGGGCGCCCTCATCTACGCCGGGGCGCTGGCGGTCTTGATGCGCGGCTTCTCCTTGCTGCCGGCGGGCCAGGGCGTCCTGCTGGTCTCTTTAGGCCTCTCGGGCCTGGCCGTCTTCGTCGGCTGGGAGACGCGGATCAAAAGCCCCGTCTTTGAGCTGACCCTCTTTCGAAACAACAGGGTCTTTTCGCTCTCCTGCCTGGCGGCGCTGATCAATTACGCCGCCACCTTCGCCCTCACCTTTCTTTTGAGCCTCTATCTGCAGCACGTCAAGAATTTGAACCCCATGTCCGCCGGACTCGTTCTGGTGGCCCAGCCGGTGGTCATGGCCGTCCTGTCACCCTTCGCCGGCCGCCTTTCGGATCGGATCCAGCCGCGCGTGGTCGCCTCGGCGGGCATGATCCTGACCGCTCTCGGGCTGGCTCTCATGGCCCGGCTGGACACGAACACCGGCCTCGGCTTCATCGTCGCCTGCTTGATTCTGCTCGGGGCCGGCTTCGGCCTCTTCGCCTCGCCCAACACCAACGCCATCATGTCCGCAGTGGACAAAAGACTCTACGGCATCGCCTCGGGCTCGATGGCGACCATGCGTCTGCTGGGCATGATGTTGAGCATGGGCCTGGCGACGTGCATCTTTTCGATATATCTGGGCCGGGTTCAGATCACGCCCGCGCAGCACGGCGCCCTGGTGGCGGGCATGCGGGTGGCCTTTATCATCTTTTGCGCCATGTGCGTGGGGGGCGTTTTCGCCTCCCTGGCCCGGGGAAGGATGGACGAGGCAAAGCCAGGCGGCCGCCCCTGAGGGGCTTTCAAAAAAAGAATGACGCGGGCGGGATGAACCCCGCCCCTTCGTGACAAGTTTTTTTCCGGCGCGAACCTCTATCCGCTCAAGCCCAGCCTGTCAAACATCTCCACGGCTTTTTTGACCACCGGCGAATCAGGCGGCAGATCTCTGGCCGTGGCCTGGCCGGCGGCGTCCAGGGCGGCCAGGTCTTGGTCCTGGGGCAGAACGCCCAGAAGCTTCAACCCGGCGTTTTGAACCAGCTCCTCGGCCCCGGCCGGAAGCCTCCCCTCCAAAGCCTGGTTGACGACGAGCCACTCCTGACCGACTTTTAAGGGCAGGCTCCGGGCCAGGTCGCGGATGCGCACCGCCGTCTCCAGTGAGCGGCGGGAGGGGTCGGAGACGATGATGAGGACGTCGATGGCTTTGGTGACCAGGCGGCTTAAGTGCTCCATGCCGGCTTCGTTGTCGACGACGATGTAGGGGTAGTTGTCCAGAAGCTTCTCCAGGCTGGCCGTGAGGAGGCTGTTGGCGGCGCAGTAGCAGCCCGGCCCCTCGGGCCGGCCCATGACCAGGAGGTCGAAGCCGTCCTCCTCCACCAGGGCCTGATTGACCCGCATCTCGATGAACATGTCCTTGGTCAGGCTCGGGTTTTGGGCCGAGACGGATTTCATCTCCTCCCGGGCGTCGCCCAGGGTCGGCGGCTCGTCGAGGCCCAGGACCTCGTTGAGGTTGGCGTTGGCGTCGGCGTCCACGGCCAGGACCGGGGTCAGTTTTTTTTCGGTCAAATAGCGGACCAAAAGGCCGGCCACGGTCGTCTTGCCGACGCCGCCCTTGCCGGCCAGGGCGATGGTTGAGGGCATAATTTCAGTCTCCTTCCGTTTCTACGAATGAAATTATAACGGCTGGAGGAATTGTCAACAGAGACTTCAGGCTGTCACGGGTTACTGAATACCCCATTCCATCTTTGGCTGCCGTATGTTTAAGGTTCAAAACGAGAGGTGTCTTCAATATGATCGAGTGAATTTTCTACAATTACACAAGAAGGTTTGCCAGTTACGGTTATTAAGGGCTAAATGATTGTGTTTGCCAATGTCGGCAAGTGCACTTTTGAACGCATTTTGATCGGGTTGGTCTTCAATTGCTCGAACTAGCGCCAGCAATTCGCCAAAAAGCAACCGCTCAAAACACACTTTCTCGGCTGCGTCCAACCCGGATTCGTACCATCTCTGAATCTCATCCTTCTCTACCTTGAGCCTCTTCGCAATCACGCATATCTTCCCCTCAACGACGGGTGGACCGACCGGGAGCACCGCGTCGAACCGACCGGGTCGCTGAGCCGCCTCGTCTATCCCTTCAATATGATTTGTAGCCACGATAACAACCGCCTGGGCTTTCTCTCTCAGTCGGCTCAGCCGCGGCAGCATCAAAGTGGTCCACAATCTACCCACGCGGTCTGACTCAGAGTCCGTTCTTTTCCGCACCAACTCATCCATTTCATCCAACAAAATAACCGTATCATAAACAACCTCCAACAAGGCGAAGACTTCGATGACTCTTGCCTCAAGGCCAGCCCCGCCTCTGGGAGCGAAGTGGCTGGGGTCAATCTCCAAGAGCGGCCATTCCAATTCCGCGGCAATGGCTTTCGCGAGCGAGGTCTTGGATGTCCCGGGCGGCCCAAACAAGAGAGTCGACAGAGCTCCCTTCGCTGTCTGCGCCCTCAAGGTTTTTCGCCTCCCCGGCAGAAGCGGAATAGGCTCTATGATTGCTCGCCTCAGTTCTTTAGCCACCGTTCTGTCTGAAGATTCATGTGGTTCCAAGCAGATGTCTATCAAGCTGTCAAGTTTTCTGGTCGGTCTGTGAACGGACGTGCCATCGCCGGTCAACTCCTCAAATACCAACTCCCGTTGAATTTCCGCCAGATATTCGTCCAGTTTCCACAGCACATGAAGCACTTCAATCGTCGCCCAAGAAATAGGCTGAAATCTGACCCGAGGATCGGTGACTATGCTCCAGCCGTTGAAGTCTTTACCGTGCCGCAGTTTCCTTAACTCCACCCAGTCAAGAACCCGTGCCAGGGCGGGCAAATAGTCCTTTAGGGCAATACGATCCTTTTTCAACGCCCAGATGACGGCCAGCAAAAGTTCGAAATGATAAACATACGCCCCGCCAGCCGTCGCAAAATTGAAGAGAGGGTAATACCTCGGCCAGACACCGTCCTCGTTCTGGTCTTTGAACACGACCGCAAGGACCAGCTTTGATATCTCGTCAGGCAGGGGAGGATCACCGGTATACTTAGGTCCATACTCCTCGCAGATGGCCCAGGCAAAACCTAGCTGGTGGACATTCTTGAGGTCTGACCATGGGGCGTGAAAGTAGGATATCTGGCGGTATAGCTCCCATTTGGCCCAGCCTATGGCCTTCCTAACCCGGCAGCCTATGGTCTTCCTAACCTGGTCCTCGGCCGGGTAGTCCGCCGAATATTCATCCAACGCCCTAACAGACCAATAGGTGATGAACGCACTTTTAGTTCCTTTTGGTTTTGGTGTTAGTGTTACACCGCCATTTCCTTTATTTATTTCAGACATTAAGAGCTTAAGCCCTTTTTGGACTCGTTCATGGGCCGGGTCGACTTCAAGCACCCGCAAGGCCGGGAGCACAATGCTCGTTGTATAAGCGTCATCTTTATTTTTACGTCGAACGGTGTTCCATTTCTCAGTGAGTAGTTTATTGCTTAAATTGTTCAGCTCCGATCGGCTGGAGCAGACCTCTTCCAAGTTGGCCCCATTCTTTGAGGAGAATTATACAGGTGGCGGTGCTGGACGGGTGGATGCTTTTGGAATCGGACGCCGTCTCATCGGCGGAAAAGAAAAAGCAGTGCCTGTTCGGGTTGTAAAACGGTTTGGCGTAATCGATTCGTTTGCTTGTGAAAAGGCTGATGCGTTTTCGGAGGCTGTTGATCTGTTCGATCTGCTCAGCCGGTTTCACGCTTCCGACCCCAACGCGATCTGTTGATGGCGATTTTACGCCTGATCGATTGGGCCAGGTCTATTCCCGATTGATTTGCTAAATGATAAAGGTAAATGGCACAGTCGGCCAACTCCTCCGACACGCTGTGTCTTTCATGCGCATCGAATCTTCCTTTATTTACCGCGTCTTTCAGCTCTCCCACTTCCTCGTCTAACAGCCCCAGAATCTCTTGGTCTGTTTCCTGTTCAAACCCACACGCGGCCGACATGTGAGCGACTGCCATCTGGGGATCATACTCATTAGAAGGCTGGGATTCTCCATGTTCGTCTCGTCGCTTGGCCATTTCGAGTGCGCGAGTTGGTGAACCGGCGACCTTAATGTACCGGTTTAGGCTAGAATCGGCTGCTTCTTCAGAAGAATAGACGGGGACGCCAATCGCTTCTGCGTAACCAATCTCCAAGGCCGTGCTTAAGCCCACATACCCTTTTGGATTTCTAACCCACAGAAGATCTGACTGGCTGATAGAGACTAGATGTCGACCATGAATCGCGGCTGGCCTACGCCCCCCGTCCGAGTCAAGGATTACAAACCCGTTTTCATTGACGTGGCTTTGAAACATTCTGGGCGAAAGGATTTTGTAGCCAAACTTCTCGAATTCTTTAATGTCAGCCCGGATCTGCTCCAGAGCCCTCTGAAAGCTCCCCGAAATGGTCACCGCTTGTTTCATCGCTCCTCCTCTCCTTCCGGCGGCTACGGATAGTAGGCTCCCCTTGACCGAGTCTTTCTATCTGGTGGCGTAGTTCTGTCGTGTAGTCGCCAACTTGGAAGAGGTGATATTGGCCGGTTCTGACCTCACAGGCCTTTCCGTCCCTCATCACACAGATTTCTTTTCCCCAAACAAACAGTGCTTTCTCTGTTAAAGGGTTGTCTACACCGGCTAGTTCCTGTTTAAGGCCCGCCAGAGTCTCCTTAATTCGCCCGGCCCTGATCCCTGACTCCATAAGATGTTTTATGACCTTAATGGTAAGCAGTTCCGTGAAGCTGTAGCCTCTCGGGCCGCTTGTCCGCCGCGGCGGCATGAGGCCCGACCTCCTCCACTGATAAACCCGATGTCTTGTTACCCCAAATAACCGTTTTAACTGATTTTCATCATAATATTCTTGGGTTCCCATGCTTAAACTTATCTTGATAAAGGCAAGGTGTCAAGCGTTAATGTGAAAAAATATACTCTCTTTTTTCACATTAATTCCCAGAGAAAAACTATATGTTTAGCGGTGGTATCTCTATTCAGGGTTGGTTATTCCCCTATTGACCCAGCCCGGCCATACCGGCTATGATGTCTGAGCGTGTCTGCGCGACCTGCACGATTGAGTTGGGCGGTCCCGCCCATTGTTGATTTTTTGGCGTCCTGTTCGGATTATGGAAGAATACTGGCTCCAAGCTCTTTCCTTGCTCTCGAACCGGTTGGGTCAGGAGGAGATCGACCGCTGGCTCAGGCCCCTGGAGCCTACTTTTGACCGCACGGCGATGAACGTGCATCTTGAGTCTCCCAACCGGTTTTTCGTGGAGTGGGTCCGGGAACACTACCTGCCTTATCTGCAAGAGGCCCTGGGCCGCTCCTTGGGCGGTGCGGTGGAAATAACACTCTCTGCCGAAGGACCGACCCCGCCGCTGGGGACCGTTCCGCCACTGCCACCCAAAACATTCACGGCCTCGAATTTTGACGGCCTCACGGGCCGTTATTCCTTCGCCAACTTTGTCGTCGGCGCGGGCAACCAATTCGCCCACGCCGCCGCCTTCGCCGCCGCCAATCTGCCCGGACAGACTTACAACCCCCTCTTCCTCTACGGCCGGGCTGGCTTGGGAAAAACGCACCTCCTCTGCGCCGTGGGCCATCACATCTTAAGCCGCGACCGCCTGGCTCGGGTGGTCTACTTGAGCTCCGAGGACTTCACCAACCAAATGATCCAGGCCATCCGAAACAAAACCATGGACTCATTTCGAAACCACTACCGGAGCACGGACGTCCTTCTTTTAGACGATGTTCACTTTCTCGGCTCCAAGGAGCGAAGCCAGGAGGAATTCTTTTTCACCTTCAACGCCCTCTACGAGTCGGGCCGACAGATAATTCTCACCTCGGATCTGCCGCCCAAGGACATCCCCGGCCTCGAAGACCGCCTCCGCTCCCGCTTCGAATGGGGCCTCATCGCTGACATCCAGGCTCCGGACCGCGAAACCAAGATCGCCATTCTCAAAAAAAAGGCCAAGGAGCAGGCCATTGTCTTGTCTGATGATGTCCTGAACTTCTTAATTTCAACCAAGGAGATCAACATCCGCGTCCTCGAAGGGTATCTCATCCGCGTGGCCGCCTATGCCTCCCTGACCGGAAAGCCGATCTCTTTGGATCTGACCAAACAAGTCCTCAAGGACTTCTTGATCGACAAGGAGATAAGCGTCGAAGACGTCTTGCGTTTGGTGGCCCAACATTATAATATCCGCCTGACAGACATACGCTCGGCCAAGAAAACGCGTCAGATTTCGGAGCCGAGACAGATCGCCATGTTTTTGGCCCGACAACTGACCAAGGCGCCTCTGGTCAAGATCGGCCAGATTTTCGGCGGCAAAGACCATTCCACCGTGGTCCACGCCGTCAAAAAGATCTCGGCCCGCATGGCCAAAGACATGGAGTTTAAACGTGAAATCAAGCAAATAAAGGAAACAATCCTCCAGCACAGGTGACTTTGTCCACAACTCGTTTCACGGCCCTGTCAGAAGATGGTCGAGGAGTCTCCAAAAGCCTGACGGCGTTTATTCAACGGTCGGTTGGAAGCTGGCTTTGTCGATAATAAGATAATGTCACGGCTCGTTAAAATGGAGTTACTGACACCATCAACCGAGCTATTACTATTAGTTCATTTGGATGGATAATACTAAGAAGGGAGCGGGAGATGGAATTGAAGGTCAAGAAAGAGGAGCTGCTCAAGGGGACTGGCCGAGCACAGGCTATTTCGGAGAAGCGCTCTTCGATGCAGATCCTTTCCAATCTGCTCGTGAACGCCTCTGAGGCCGGTCTGGAGGTCGTCGCCACAGACCTGGAGATCAGCTTCAGAGGATTCTACCCTGCTCAAATATCCCGTTCCGGTCACATCTGTCTGCCGGCCAGGACCTTTCACAACATCATCCGGGAGCTGCCCTCCGAAGAGATTTTTATTCAAGAGCAAGACAATCATCGGGTTCTGATCGTCGGCGGGCGGACGAAGTATCATCTCGCCGGACTGCCGCCGGAGGAGTTCCCCGCGCTGCCCTCGCACGATGACGTCGACACGGTCGAGGTTCCGGTGGACGAGTTCAAGGAGATGTTGGACAAGACGATATATTCCATGGCGGCCGAAGAAGGAAGATACAATCTGGCCGGGGTCTATCTGGAGAAGATTGAGAATGAGAGGAAACTGCGCATGGTCTCCACGGATGGACACCGCTTGAGCGTCATTGACCGGCCTCTGGAAAGGTTGGCCAATCTGGACCTGGCCAAGGGGGCCATCATCCCGCGCAAGGGCGTCTTGGAGATGAGACGGCTTTTGGATGAGGCAGACAAAGCCAGGCTGGGCATCAAAGGCACGGCGGCGGTCTTGAAGGTCGGAGAGGCGGACCTGATCATGAGGCTCTTGGACACCCGCTACCCTGACTACCGTCAAGTCATCCCCTCCGAAGAAGAGGCCGTCACTTTCACCATCAAGCGGCCCGAGCTTTTGGAGGCCGTGAGGCGGATGGTCATTATGGTCACGGACAAGTATCGCGGCATAAAGCTGAGCTTGAGCCCCGAGGGGCTGGAGATATCGCACCAGAATCCTGAGTTGGGCGAGGCCAAGGAGACCATGGAGGCCCAATTCGAAGGCGAGCCTTTTGAGATCGGCTTCAACGCCGGCTACCTGGTGGACGCTTTAAAGGCCATGCGCTCCGAGGAGATAACCTTCTCTCTCATCGATCCCAGCCGGCCGAGCAAGATCACCGGACCGGCCGACGAAGAGTTTTTGGCCGTGATCATGCCCATGCAGATCTAAATGTCGATTTAACCAGCATTTGGCCGGAGTGGTCGTTGCGGGGAGGCGGCCGGCGGCTTTAAAGAGGGCAGCCCAAAGCCAGCCGCAAAGGGATATTAAAGTTCGAGCTTGCCCTTGAAGTAAGCCTCCCTGACCGCCTTGGCCTTGGTCTCGGCCCACTTTTCGAGGCCCATTTTTTTTATCAAAGCCAGGTTGAAGGCCTTCAAATTGTGGGGCCGCCGCTGGGCCATGTCGGCGTATGGGTGGAGGTTGTCGCAGGGAAAATCCTCGCAATCGCAGCACAAGTCGAATCCCTTGTCTTGAATGCAGCGATAGACCTTGCACGGGCCGCTCATGCCCAAAAAAGTGATCTTCCCTTTCACCACACGGCAGCCCGGACACTGGGCCTCATCCGGCGCCAGGGCCATCTTGGGGGCGATGGACTCTCTCAAGGAGTCGTCTTGACTGGCCTTATACATGACACAATTGAAGCAATCGAGACCGCAGGGCGCGGTCATGAGACGGTAGTCCATGACTTCTCCTTTTAAAAAAACCGCCGCGAGGGGCGGGGCTTCAAGCCAAAGAGCCGACGGCGGGCTTTAAATCGCCGGCACCACTTCCATCCACCGATCCCACTCGTCCAGGTCCATGTTGGCCAGCTTGATTCCGATCTCCCACTCTGTTTCCGAATCCGAGTGAGGCCGAATCCAGCGCACCTGACCGCAGAGTTCAATCGCCTCCCCAGGCTTGAGGGTGTCCACCCGGACGTAAACCTCATCGCCCTCTTTCAACTCCGGAAGCTTGTCCAGCCTCACCCTCAAACCCGAGGGCCCGATGTCTTCGGTCCGACCGACGACGGCTTTGTCTTCGCTCAACTGACCGGGGCGACATGACTCCACCGGGAGATAGACTGAGGCCCGGCGGGAGCGACGCCTGTCCGTAGAAATGCTCACACTAGCTGCCCTCTTCTGATGAATTCAAAAGCATAATAATGCTTCACTCTCAGAAATGCAAGGGCCGCCCCGGGAGGGGTGGAAAGCGAATGAATTGTCCGCCTCGAGACTTGCCGCCGCCGGACGAGCACTCGCTACCTCAAGGCTGGTTCACCCCTGCGCCCGCTTCGCTTCAGATAATAAGCTTGTCTCCGGGCGGCTCGTCTGCTACTTTGATCATCGAGCGGGATTTCAACATGATAACCTCCCTCCGGGGCCGAAACAGCTGAAGATGACGCCGCAAAGCTGACGGGTTGACGAAGCTCGGACCGCTTTTTGAGCACCGCTTTTAAACCAGGGCAACTAAAAAGGCCGAAAGGAGGTGCAGGGTCCAGAAGCGATCAGGCAGTGGGGAATAATTTGGTTTTTTCCCGGGACGGGATTCGCTTGTTTAAATAGCCATGAGAGCAAGGAGGAGAGAAAACATGATCTTTAAAAAGAAGCATCTGTGGCCGCTTTTGCTGGTCTTTGTCGTCTGCTTGGCCCTGGCCGTCGGACCGGCTGACGCGGCCAAGAGAAGGTTCGTCTCCATTGCCTCGGGGTGGGTCACCGGGGCCTACTATCCCATGGCCGGCGCCATCTCCCGCATCGCCTGGAAGCACCTCAAGGACAAGGGCATCAAAGTCACGGCCGAGTCGTCCGGGGCCTCGGTGGCCAACGCCAACCTCATCGCCGCCGGAGACACTGATTTCGCCATCCTCCAAAATGACATCGCCTCTTACGCTTACAACGGCGTCCAGCCCATGTTCTCCGGACCGATCAAGAACCTGCTCGGCGTGGCCACCCTCTTCCCGGAGCACGTCCAGGTCGTCGCCCGCAAGGACGCCAACATCAAATCCATCGCTGATCTGAAAGGCAAAAAGGTGGCCATCGGTCCGGTGGGCTCCGGGACCACCGAGAACTGCAAACAGATTTTGGAGGCCTGGGGCCTGAGCCTCGATGACCTGGGCAAGGCCGAGCAGCTCAAGTCCGCCCAGGCGGCCGACTACATCAAGGACGGCCGTCTGGACGCGGCCTTCTTCACCGTGGCCGTGGGCGCGGCGGTCATCGTTGACACCGCGGTCATCACCGACGTCAACATCGTGCCCATCGCCGGGCCGAACGTGGACAAGCTCATGGCCAAGTACCCCTTTTACGCCAAGCAGAACGTGGCCGGCGGCACTTACAAGGGCAACGACGCTGACGTACCCACGGTCTCGGTCATGGCCATGCTCACCGCCAGGGCCGATCTTGAAGAAGACATCGTCTACTCCATTCTCAAGGCCATGTACGACGACCTGGACCAGCTCAGAAAAGCCCACGCCAAGTTCCAGGACATCTCGGCCGAAAAGGGTCTCGTGGGCATGAGCGTGCCGCTGCATCCGGGCGCGCAGAAGTACTTCAAGGAGATCGGCGTCATCAAGTAGGCCTCAAAGCCCCCTGAAACTGCAACCACGTTAAAATGGCCGGGACGTTTTGGCGTCCCGGCCTGATGGCAGCTTCTCTCTCGCCTCCAGGAGGTCTCATGCCCTCGGGCAGCGTTGAGGAGAGCTTGAAGCTGGCCCAAGAGGCCGAAACCGGGGCCCGGAGCATCTCCGGCAAGGCCGGGGTGTTCGTGCGCTGGTTGGCCATGGCCATGTCCCTTTTCCAGCTCTACACCGGCTTCTACGGCGAACTGCCCGGCTCCAGGCAGCTCTCGATCCACCTCACCTTTGCCCTCATTCTGTGCTTTCTGTGCTTTCCCCGGTCCAAGAAATCGCCCCGTGACAGGATGACCATCCCGGACGTCGTCCTCGCCGCGGCCGGCGGGGCGGCGGCCTTGTATCTTTATCTCAACTACGACCACGTAGTCTACGCCGTGGGCAACGCCGAATGGTACGACCTGTTCATCGGCGGGGCCTTGATCCTCCTGGTGTTGGAGGCGACCCGAAGAAGCGTCTCGCCCATGCTGCCGGTCATCACCGGCGTATTTCTCGTCTACGCCTACGTCGGACCCTACATCCCCGGCGAGCTGGCTCATCGCGGGTTCACCGTGAAGCGGATCATCGACCACGTCTTCATGACCGGGGAGGGGCTGTGGGGCGTGCCCCTGAGGGTCTCGGCCACTTTTGTCTTCCTCTTCGTCCTCTTCGGGGCCTTTCTGGAGAAGATCGGGGCCGGCGAGTATCTCATCAAGATCTCTTTCGCCACCATGGGGCGGTTCAGGGGCGGGCCGGCCAAGGCGGCCGTGGTCGCCTCCTGCGCCATGGGCTCCATCTCCGGCTCTTCCATCGCCAACACCGTCACCACCGGCGCGATGACCATCCCCTTGATGAAAAAGGTCGGCTTTCAACCCCACGTCGCCGGCGCCGTGGAGGTGGCCGCCTCGACCAACGGCCAGCTCATGCCGCCCATCATGGGCGCGGCCGCCTTCATCATGGCCGAGATAATCGGCGTCTCGTACTTCGAGATCGTCAAGGCGGCCTTCATCCCGGCCATCTTGTCCTACACGGCCATCTTCTCCATCGTCCACATCGAGGCCATCAAGGACAACATCCGGGGCCTGACCAAGGAAGAGACCCCGCCCATGCTCAAGACCATCCTCTCGGGGCTCCACTTCCTCGTGCCCCTGGGGGTGCTGATTTATTTGCTCCTGGTCATCATGTGGACCCCGACCACCTCGGCGGCCTGGTCCATCGTCGTCGCCTCGGCGGTGGCCGTGCTGAACAACGTCTACCGCGGCCGCTACAAGTTTCCCGGCCTCGAGGCCCGGGGCGAGACGAGCGAGGAGCCGGCCTTCGCGGACTACCAGCTCAATCCCCGGCGATTCGCTCTGAGGCGGAATTTGTTTGAACTCCTGGGCGCCTTGGAGGCCGGGGCGCGCAACATGGCCGGCATAGCCGCCGCCTGCGCCTGCTGCGGCATCATCATCGGCGTGGTCACCCTCACTGGCCTCGGCCTCAAGATGGCCGTCTTCATCACCGAGCTGGCCGGCGGGAGCCTTCTTCTGACCCTCGTCTTCTCGGTCTTCGCCTGCATCATTCTGGGCATGGGCCTGCCGACCACGGCGACGTACATCATCATGGCCGCCATGACTGCGCCGGCCATACTGACCATCAGCGCCGACCAGAACCTGGGCCTGCCCATCGTGGCCGTTCATCTTTTCGTCTTTTATTACGGCATCGTCGCCGACGACACGCCGCCGGTGGGGCTGTGCGCTTACGCCGCGGCCGGCATCGCCGGGTCGGACCCGATCAAGACCGGCTGGAAGAGCTTCCGGCTCGATCTGGCCGCCTTCACCCTACCGTTCATGTTCATCTACAACACCAAACTGCTGATGTATCACACCAACTTGCTGGAGCTGTGCTACATCATCCCGGTGTCCATTTTGGGAATGTTCTGCTGGTCCGTCTTCGTCCAGGGCCACTGGGTGGTCAGAACCTACATCTGGGAGCGCTTCCTCTTTCTGGGCCTAGCCTTCATGCTGGTCAACCCCAGCCATTTGGATTTCGGCGGCTTCCACCTCAATCAGCACCTGGCCAACGGGCTGGCCGTGCTTCTCTTGGCGGCCATCTATCTCTGGCAGCGGGCCCGCAAGACCAAGGCCGCCGGCGAGACCGGCCGGCTGGCCCCGGCTTGAGGCTTGTCCAGGACAAGGTGGCTTCTGGCCGCCGGGTTGGGGCTGGTCGCCTTGGCCGTTGGGTTGAGGCCCGTCACCTTGGTCAGCCTCAGGCTGCCCCGAGAAGGCGGCAGGCTCATCGAGGCGATCAGGGTCAGGCCAGGGGATAAGATGTCAATGTCTTATCTTCATTCCGTGGAAGGCACGGCCGTGGAAGGAATCTTTCGGGTCGGTTCTGAGGGCCGGCTCTTGGCCGAGGAGACACGCCTGGCCTCCAGCGGCACCGGCCTGCCCAACGTCGCCCCCGGCCGGGCCAGACGGGCGGGGGAGTGGCTGGTGGTGGACGAGGGCCAGAGGCCGCTTGAAAGCATACGCTTCTTCTTCTGGCCCAAGAACCGGCTGCGACTGGAGCTGGCCGGGCGGGAGGTGGACCTGACCTCTTTAAAACCCGGCGACCTGATGGTCATCCAATTAGAGCCAGTGGCCGGCTGGCGCTATTTGTTGTGGTCGGTCCTGGGGGCGGCCTGGCCGAGTCAGGGAGTGGAGGAATGAAAAAGTTCAAGAAGATTTTAGTGCCGACTGATTTTTCCGAGGCCTCCAACCGGGCCCTGGAATACGCCTTCACCTTGGCTTCGGCCCTGGAGGCGGCGGTGCTGCTCCTGCACGTCATTGACGGGCGGACTCTTCAACCCCTGCCTTACGCCTACGATGAGGTCAACACCGACCAATACGCCAAGCATTCCCACGAGGACATGGCCGCGGAGGTCAAGAAGGTCCTGGACGAGGAGATGCAGAAGGGCGTCACCTATGACCACAAACTCGAGGTCACGACCGTGGTCCGCTTCGGGGTGCCCTACGACCAGATCATCAAGACGGCCAGGGAGGAGGGGGTCGATTTTATCGTCATGGGCGCCGAGGGGCGCACCGCTTTGGAGGAGATGTTCATCGGCGGGGTGGCCGAGAAGGTCGCCCGCCGGGCCTCCTGCCCCGTGTTTCTGATCCGGCGGCGGGCCAAAAAGACCTGAGCCGGCCGCCCCCTGAAGACCCGGCCGCTCGAATCTGAACCCTTCTTGTCCGCTCCTCAGCGCCTTCTTGAGCCCTCGAGCCTCCCCCACAGATCCTCAAAAAGAGCCTCGTAACGATTGACCATGACGGTTAGGGAAAACCCCTCCTCCACCCGGCGCCGTCCGGCTCGGCCGAAGGCGCGTCCGGCGGCCGGGTCTTTCAGAATCCGGTGAATCCCCTCGGCCAGGGCCGCAAAATCGCCCGGCCCGGCCAGCCACCCCGTCTCGCTCGGCACGACCACCTCCGGCACCCCTCCGACCCGGGTGGCCGCCACCGGCAGCCCGGCGGCCATGGCCTCCAGAAGGACGTTGGGCATGGCCTCGATGAGGGAGCTGAGGACAAAGACGCAAGCCTGGTGGAGCAGGGGCCGCAGGTCGTCCTGGCCGGGCAGAAACCGATAGCTTCCCGGGGCGAGCGTGTTTTGGGCCAGGCGGGCGATGTTTTTTTCCCGGGGGCCGTCGCCGACGAGCCACAGTTGGGCCTGGGGATGCTTTTTGAGCACCAGGCCAAAGGCCCTGATCAAGGTCTGGTGGTCCTTGTCCGGGACCATCCGGGCCACGGACAGGACCACCGGCCGCTCCGGCGGCGGCGCGGCCGGACGGAAGAAATCAACGTCCACCCCGTTGGGGATGACGACGACGCGCGCCGGGGGCAGACCGCAGCGCCGGATGAGGATTTCCCTTAAAGCCAGGTTGTTGCAGACCAGGCGGTCGGCCAGGGGCCACAACCACTGCTCGTGCTGCCGTCGGGGGGTGTTGGAGCGGCAGTTGCCGACGATGACGGGCACTCGGGCCGGGCGGCCCAGAACCCGCCCCCAGATGTTGGGCACGGCCGTGAGGAGGAAAAGCACGTCCGGCCGGGAAATTCTCAGACGCCGCCACAGCCTGACCAGGCTCGGCAAGGCCACCCGCGGGCGGTGGGAGAGGCGGACCGGGGAGAGGCCCCAGCTTCGGGCCAGGGGGATGAGGTCCTCCCCGCCGGCCAGAAGCCACATCTCGACCGCGAATTTATTTTTATCGAGGCCGCGGGCCAGCTCCAGGGCCTGGCGCTGGGTGCCGCCGAACCTGAGGTCCTGGAGAAGGAAGACAATCCGCCGG
>CAYXRH010000040.1:0-2550 GCA_964466355.1 uncultured Thermodesulfobacteriota bacterium | reverse complement strand
GTTTGACATCCACCTCACCTTTCCGGGGAGAGGGGCAGGGCTTGGCCGTCCACGATGGGAAAGCCCCCGGCCTCATGGAGATTGGACAAGGCCAGGCCCTCGACCGGGCCGGTGTCGTGGAGCCAGCTCAAGAAACCTTTGAGCCTCCTCAAAATCCGATCCACCGCCGCGGCGGTGGCGAACATGGGGCTGGCCCCGGGAAAAATCTCCGAGGAGTGAAAAAACACGTTCAAGACCTGTCCTCCCCGCCGGCGGTGGAGCCGGGCCGCCAGGCGCATGGCCGGCAGAGAGAACCAGGTCGGGTGAACGCCGGTGGTCCCCAGCCGGGTGAGGAGGCCTCTGAGCCCTCGCCCCCAGGGCAAAGGCAGGGCCGCGGCCAGACGCGACGCGGCGGCCAAACCCCCGGACCAGAGAGGGATTCTGGTGACCGGCACCTCCAGCAAAGCCGGGCCTGCGGGGGGCTTGAAGCCGACGTAAAAAGGGTCCAGGGGCAGGGTGTAGTTGTTTAGTCCCCCGGCCTTGTCGGTCAGCGGCACCACGCTGCTGTCGACATCAAAGCCCATCTCGGGTAGAAGGCCAAGCAGCTCTCGGCTCCAGTCAAACCGGCCCATGCGAAAGGACCGGGGCCGCACCTTCAGGGACGTCTCGAGGGCGAGGACGAGGCTTTCCACCTTGGCCCGCAGAAGCTTCGGGGGCAGGGCGGCCGTGGGCAGAGGCTCCTCCCCCAGCCCGTCCTCAAAAGGAGGCGTGTTCCAGGGGTGGAGGTGGGCCCCGATCTCGACGAAACGGCTCTCTTTCAGTTTGAGGAGGATTTTACAAGCTGCGGGGTCTTGGACCACGGCGTGGGACACGAGCAGCGTCAGGGGGAGGCCGAACTCCTGGGCGACGAAGTCCAGTCGGCTCAAGGCGGCCACGTTGGTCGCTCCGGCCGGCCGGCGGGGATAGCGGCCGCTGAAAAGACCCTCCTCCTCCACGTCGACGCTGATGACGAGCTTCATTTGGGTTTAATGCCTCAAGCCGCGGCCCGGCTCAGGGCAGCGTCTCTTTTACCGCCCGCCCCAGGGCCTCGACGACGAGGTCGATCTCCTTTTCCTCGATGATGAAAGGCGGGGCGACGATGAGGGCGTCGCCGTCCGATCCGGCCAGGCCGGTGGCCTTGTAGACCAGGATGCCCTCTTCAAAGAGACGCTGCCAGACCCGCTCGGTGACCTGGGCCGAGCGGGGGAAGGGCTGAAGCGTCTTTTTGTCTTGGACCAGCTCCACGCCCCACAACAGCCCCAGGCCGCGCACGTCGGCCACGTGGGGGTTTGAGGAGAGCCGCTCCTGGAGGCGTTGGCCCAGGATTTGGCCCAGGCGGGCGGCGCGCTCCACCAGGTTCTCCCTCTCCAGGAGGTCCACGGCGGCCACTCCGGCCGCGGCGGCCACGGGGTGATGGGAGTACGTGCCGCCGTGGACGAAGCCGCCGGCCCGGCGCACGGCCTCGAAGTGGGCCCCCTGAACCCCCACGGCCGAGAGGGCCAGGGTGCCGCCGGTGATGCCCTTGCCCAGGGTGAGGATGTCCGGCGCGACGCCGTAGTGCTCGCTGGCGAACCAGCGGCCGGTCCGCCCCAGGCCGCACATGATCTCGTCGTGGATCAGAAGGACCTCGTGGCGGTCGCAGATGTCCCGAATGAGCTTCCAGTATCCCGGCGGCGGCGGATAACAGGCGATGGTCGCGCCGCTGACGGTCTCGGCCGCAAAGGCGGACACGGTCTCCGGGCCGAGGCTTTGAATCGTCTCCTCCAAGAACAGGGCGCAGCGCAGCTGGCACTGGGGGTGGCTCAGGCCGAAGGAGCAGCGGAGGCAGTACGGCGGCGGGATGTGGACCGCGTCGTGGAAGAGCGGCCCGTAGGGCGTCCGAAAGACGGTCCGGCCCGTGGCCGCCAAGGCCCCCAGGCTCAGCCCGTGGTAGGACTTCCAGCGGGAGACGAGCCGGTATTTGTGGGGCCGGTCAGAGGCCAGGTGTATGCTTCGGGCCAGCTTGACGGCCGTCTCCACGGCCTCGCTGCCGGAGGAGACGAAGTAGAACCGCTCCACGCCCACCGGGGCCCGCCTGGCCAAGGCCGCGGCCAGCTCCTCCACCGGCGGCGTGGTGAACATGGTCGGGTGGGCGTAGTGGCAGCGGCGGATCTGCGCCGAGACCGCCTCGGCGATCTCCGGTCGGCCGTGACCGACGTTGACCACCACCGCCCCGCCGCTGGCGTCGAGGTAGCGGCGGCCCTCTTCGTCCCACAGCCACACCCCCTCGCCCTTGACCGCCGCGGGCAGGAGGCCGGCGAGCTTGCGGCGAAAAACGTATCCCGGCGCCTCGGACATCATCTTCACTCCTTTGAGTTCAACCTTCTCATCTTACCAAACGCGGCCGCGTCGGGGAATTGTTGATCAAACTTCGAGGCGATGGGGCGGGCCGGGCCGCCCGCGGCAGGCTTGAAGCGGAGATCGGACGGGGGCAAAGATGGTCGGGACGACTGGATTTGAACCAGCGACCCCAGCGTCCCGAACGCTGTGCTC
>CAYXRH010000039.1:16890-17661 GCA_964466355.1 uncultured Thermodesulfobacteriota bacterium | reverse complement strand
GTGTTGATGCGGCCAAAACGGCGGACGACCACGACCGTGAGTCGTCGGCGGGTTTTGCTTCCCAGCGAGGCGGTCTTCATCGCCTGGCTTCCATGCTCTCGTCTGGACGCCAGTCCTCGCGCCAAATCTTCCAGCGGCCGTTTTCGCGCCGCAGCTTCAAGGTCTTGAGGCCAACGTCCTGGAACTGGTCTGAAACGTAAACCTGATGGAAGGTGACGTTGGCCTTCCCGCGCTTGATCTTGATGCTGATCCGGCTGATCTGGACGTCTATGGCCTGGTATTTATGGGCCAGCTTGGCCTTATAATCGCGCCAGCGACGATAATTCATGCCGTATGCTCGAAATCCTTTGTCATAAAAGGCCATGTAGTGGTCCACGTCGCGGCTCTCCCAGGCCCCGACCCAGTTCCGTAAAAAGCGCATGACCTCCTGGCGCAGACTCTCCACCCTCTTTGAGGCTCCCCCTGGGATGGCTGAAACCAAAGGCTGCCACACCTGAGCCAGAACGTCGGCCTGTCTGGGATAATCGGTCAGGTAAAGACTCTGCCATCCCTTGGCCGCGGGGGCTTTGGCTGAGACCGGAATCCTGACCAAAACCCGGTGACCTTCTCTGAGCAGTACGGCCCGGCTCAGATCAGGCTCCGCTTCCTGGGGCAGGGATGGGTCTTTCATCAAGTTGAGCACGCTGGAGTTTTCTCTGGTGTAAGCTCGAAACTCCTCGCGGTCCTGGGCGAACTCTTCCTCGTTCAACCAGAAAAGTTGGCGGCTGATAA
>CAYXRH010000039.1:376-16880 GCA_964466355.1 uncultured Thermodesulfobacteriota bacterium | reverse complement strand
TGCAACTCCACGTGTCGGCTCAAGAAATCCAGGTCGGCGTTGTTCATGACCACGCAGCCGTTGGTGTCTCGCTCGCCCAGGGGGCGGTTCGTGCCGTGGAGGTAAATGCCGTTGCCGTCGCGGTCCTCGACGTGGTCAAAGGGGTCAGGATAGTTGAGATGATAGGCCGTGGTGCCGAAAATGGTTATGCGGTTGTCCTTGTAGACCTTGGTGAAAAAGTAGACCCCCTCTGGCGTGCGTCGGTCGCCCTCTCTGACCTTGTCGCCTTCGACCTTGCCGGTGGAGCAAGGCAAGGCCCTGATGAAGCGCGGCCGGCCGCTGGCTTCATAATGGTAAAGATAAAGTGTTTGCGAGGCCTTATCCACCAAAAGAACATGGAATGACTTCACCGCCTCGGCCGGGATCACGCCGGCCGGAATCCCGGGCGGTTCGGTTGAACCCTGGAGCACAGAGACTTGGGGGGCGTGCGTGACCGCGGCCGCCGGGGCGCAAGCTAAAAGCAAAACAACAGCCAAAGCCATGGCTGTCCGGCCGTGCCTCGACACCACAGCTTCACCCGAGACGAGGTATGGTCTTGCCCCAGCCAAAGCTGCGCTACCTTAGCGTATAACGCTCATCGATTCAAGGAAAAATTGCATTAGGCGGGCTTGACAAGCTCTGGCGCTGATCTCTAAAATGGTTGGACTCGATGACAGAAGGGATGGACTCCTTGACCTAGCGTCGGAGAATTCTCGAGCTCCGCTCGCTGACCGCCGCGGATCATCACGCATTGACATTGAATAAAAATTATACGGTGTTTTCAGTAGTTAACTGTAACATAAGGATCGAGCGGACAGGCTTGAGCGGCCGTGGAGGAGGAAGTAATGGATATTAAAACCGTGGGCGTGGTCGGGGCCGGCCAGATGGGCTCTGGCATAGCCCAGGTGGCGGCGGCGAGCGGCTTGAAGGTCATCATGAGCGACGTGGCTGACGAGTTTCTCCACCGCGGTCTGGAGGCGATCAAGACCAGCCTCGGGCGCCTGGTCAAAAAGGAGAAGATGACCCCCGGCCAGGCCGACGAGGTGGTCTCGCGCCTGGAGTTGACCACAAAGCTCGAGCGCCTGGCCGCGGTTGACTTCGTCGTTGAAGCCGCCCCGGAGCAGGTGGCTCTGAAATTGGATCTCTTCGCCAAGTTGGATGACATCTGCCGAGTGGGCGTCATTCTGGCCACCAACACCTCGTCCATCTCCATCACCAAGCTGGCCGCGGCGACCAAACGACCAGCAAAGGTCATTGGCATGCACTTCATGAACCCGGTGCCGATGATGAAGCTGGTCGAGATCATCAGAGGTCTGGCCACTTCAAACGAAACCTTTGAGATGACCAAGGCCCTGGCCGAGTGGATGGAAAAGACCCCTGTTTTAGCACAGGACTTCCCTGGATTCATCGCCAACCGCATCCTGATGCCGATGATCAATGAAGCCGTCTACTGCCTCTTTGAAGGCGTCGGCGCGCCCGAAGACATCGACCAGGTCATGAAGCTGGGCATGAACCATCCCCTGGGGCCCTTGAGCCTGGCTGACCTGATCGGCTTGGACACTTGCCTGGCCATCCTGGAGGTCCTTCACGACGGTCTGGGCGACGACAAGTACCGTCCCTGCCCTTTGCTCAAGAAATACGTCGAGGCCGGATGGCTCGGCCGCAAGACGGGCCGAGGATTTTACAGCTACTAGATTGCCTTTCAGGAGACGGCTTTGATCGCCATTCTAGACTACCAGGCCGGCAACCTCACCTCGGTCTTGAGGGCCCTGGCCGCGGTGGGGGTTGCGGCTGAGATCACGGCCGACCCGGAGGTGATCCGCCGTTCAAGGCGCATCATCTTTCCCGGGGTCGGGGCCGCCGGCGCGGCCATGCGCGCCCTCGAAGCGAGGGGTCTTGACCAGGCCCTCAAAGAGGTTCTGGCCAGAGGGGACCCTGTCTTGGGCATCTGCATCGGCTGTCAGATCATTCTGAAGTCTTCGGCGGAGAACAAGACCGCCTGCCTGGGGGTGATGCCGGGCCGAGTGAAGGCCTTTCCGCAGCCGCTTCGCGACCGCGACGGCACGAGGCTCAAAGTTCCTCACATGGGCTGGAACGGAGTCCAGGTCAGCCAGGCTCACCCTGTCCTGGAGGGTCTCGCGCCCGGAGCCGAGTTTTACTTTGTCCACGGCTATTACCCCCAGCCGGCTCGCCAGTCCGACGTCTTGGGCTGGACGGATTACGGTCTCAGGTTCGCCTCGATCATCGGCCGGGACAACCTCATCGCCGTCCAGTTCCACACCGAAAAATCGGGCCGTCCTGGGCTCAATATCCTTGAAAACTTCGCCTCGTGGCGGCCTTAGATGAGGTTAAGCCTTGCTGAGCAAAAGAATCATCCCTTGCCTGGACGTGCGCGAAGGCAAAACGACCAAGGGGATCAAATTTAAAGACAACATCGATGTCGGCGATCCGGTGGACATGGCCCGGCTGTACTACCAAAAAGGCGCCGACGAGATCGTCTTTTACGACATCACCGCCTCGGCCGAGAAGCGGGACATCATGCTCGACGTGGTCCGACGGGTGGCTGAAACCATCTTCATCCCCTTTTCCGTGGGCGGCGGCATCAGAAGCGCGGCGGACATGCGGGCCGTGCTGCTGGCCGGGGCCGAGAAAGTCAGCCTCAACTCCGCGGCGGTGCAGAAGCCGGAGATCATCACCCAAGGCGCCGAGGCCTTTGGCTCCCAGTGCGTCGTCCTGGGCATGGACGTCAAGAAGGTTCCCCCCACCAAAGAGATCCCCTCGGGCTATGAAATCTATATCAACGGCGGCCGGAGGCCCATGAAAATCGACGCCCTGGCCTGGGCCCAAAGAGGCCAGGAGCTGGGCGCCGGCGAGATCTGCCTCAACTCCATCGACGCCGACGGCACCCAGGACGGCTACGACATGGACCTGACCGCTTTAATATCCCGGGCGGTCTCGATTCCGGTCATCGCTTCCGGGGGGGCCGGCCGTCCGGAGCACATCGTTGACGTCCTCACCAAGGCCGAGGCTGACGCCGCCTTGATCGCCTCGATGACCCATTACCAAACCTACACCATCAAACAGATCAAAGAGGCCTGCCACCTGGCCGGGGTGAAGGTGAGGGCGACCTGGTGAGGAGCGCGATGGTCAGGCCGGCCGATTACTTTGACTTGGCGGAAAGTCGCTTCAAGGGCCTGTTTGAAGAGCTGGAGCTGGTGTGGCACGTCTTGGACCACATAAAGCCCTTTCTTCAAAGCCGTCTCCAGCCCAACCTGGGCCCGCTCAAGGCCAGATACCCAGACTTCGTGGTCCAGACGGTGGTGCTCTACGAGGACCGGCTTTTTGAAAAGGGCTTCAGCCTCTCTCCAGGCGACACGACCAAAGGGCGATTCCGGGTCCAGATCGAGGGGCGAGACGCTCCAGGGGCGATCGTCATCTACGGCGGCGCCTGCCTGCCTGACGAATCCGTGGAGCTGGAGCCTGGGGTGGTCGTCGAGACAGGAGCGGTCATCAAAGGGCCGACCCTCATCAGCACCCGGACCGAGGTTCGCCAGGGGGCCTATATAAGAGGCTCCTGCCTCATCGGACCAAGATGCGTCGTCGGACACGTCACCGAGGTCAAGAACGCCGTGTTCCTGGACGAGGCCAAGGCCGGCCACTTCGCCTACGTCGGCGATTCGGTTTTGGGGCAGCGGGTCAATCTTGGCGCCGGGACCAAGCTGGCCAACCTCAAGATCAAGCCCACGCCGACGCGCCTGCGCACGGGCGACAGAGTTTATGAGGTCCTCCGCCGCAAGTTCGGCGCCATCCTGGGCGATGACTGCGAGCTGGGCTGCAACACCGTGACCAACCCAGCCTGTCTGCTCGGCCCAGGCTCGCTGGCCGCGGCCAACTCCACCCTCCCGGCGGGCATCCATCCGCCGCGCTCGGTGTTCAGAAAGCGCTGAGCTTTGATCCGGGTGGCCATCGGACGGCGTCTGGTCGGCCGCCCTGGGCTCGTCTGCCTCGGGGTCAAGCCCTCCTTTTCTGATTACACCCCTGACGAGCAGAAGCTCATCGCCGCGGCGCCGGTCATCTACTACCCCACGCGCTGGTTCGCTTCAGCCCTCAAAGCCCTCGGCCGGACGATCTATCCTAGCTGGGAGAGTCATTATTTCGGCCAGGACAAAATCCGCCAGCTCACTCTGTTCAACCTCCTGGACCTGCCCATGCCCCGGACCAAGATCTATTTCGGACGCCAAAAAGAACGAATCCTGAACGATTTCGCCCTCCCCTTCGTGGCCAAGACGCCCAGGGCCTCGGCCCTCGGCCGGGGGGTTTTTTTGATCCGCGGCCCAAAAGACCTGAAGGCCTATCTCAAAACGCACAATCCGGCCTACATCCAGGAATACCTGCCCAGGGCCATTGACGTGCGGGTGGTGGTGGTCAACGACGTGCTCCTGACCGCCTATCGCCGCCTCAGAGCCAGGAGAGAATTCCGGGCCAACCTGGCCCAGGGCGGCCGGCCCAGTTTTGAGGACGTGCCCATCGAGGCCAAGGATTTGGGTTTAAAAGCGGCCAAACGATGCGGCTTTGACGAGATGGGCCTGGACGTGCTGGTCTATGAGGGCCGGGCCTATGTCATTGAAGCCAACCTGCTCTTTGGCCGCCAGGCCCTGGCCGAGGTAGGCATTGATCTCAAGGATCACCTCCACCGGCTCATCGTCGCGGGCGAGGTGGAAAGGCGGCTGGGCGTGGGAATCAGAGGGTCTTGGCGAAGCGCGGATACGGGCCCGCGACCATGTCCTTGACCGGTCCGTGGATCAGATCCAAGATCCGCTCGTCTGGAGCCGGCGTGGTCGGCGTCGGCCTCGGCGGGCCCAGATCAAACCCGGTCCTGGCCTGGAGGTCTTCAAAGCTCAGGCCAGGGTGAATCGAGGCCAGGCTGAGGCCATCTTGAGGCCCATAATCAAACACGGCCGCGTCGGTGACGAGCCTCGTCGGCCCGCCGAGACGGTCAGGCCCCGGCGTCCCGCCCGGTCCGGTGACGAAATCGACCCGCTCCACCAGGCTCCGGGCCGAGTGTTGGGTCAAAAAAAGAACGGTCCGCTTGGCGTAGAGACACAGCATGGCCGAACCCGCTCCGCCGGGAAGCCTGACCTTGGGCCGCTGATGCGGGCCGATGGCCACCAGGTTGGTGCTCCCCAGGCGGTCGATCTGGCCGCCGGACAAAAACAGAAGATCCAACCGGCCCTGCTGGGCGAAACCAAAGAACTCGTCCAGTTCAGATTCAAAGGGCCATTCCGGCGAGTGGAAGATGAGCAGTCTGGCCTCAGGGGCGTGGGTCAGTTTGGCCAGATAGCAGGCCGCGGCCGGGATGGCCGACAGAGTGCCGGTGAAGGTGAACTCGTGGTCGCGGACCTCCTGGGCGAGGAGGTGGATCATCATCTCCGCGGCGCTGACCTGGCTCACGACCGGTCCCTGTCTCGGGCCAGGTCTTCGACGAACTCCCTCTCTCGTCCGGCTTCAAAAGCTCTCAGGTAGGCCTCAAGGACTTTTATTTGCGTCTCGTAGCGGCCCGGGCAGCCCAAGGGCTCGGCCCCGCCAGGGGCCAAGACGAGATGATCAACGTAGACCCAGGGCAGCCGCTTCATGTACGGCTGGCGCATCTTGTCGAGATCAAGGACTTTCTCCTCGACGCTGACGATCACCTCGGCCGCCGCCTTGACCGCCAGGTCCACGTCCGCGGTCCGCTCCATGAGCACGTTGCCGCTCTCGTCGGCGAAGAAGGCGTGAATGAGGCAGAAGTCCGGGATGATCGGCGGCACCACCAGGATGGGCTGGCCAGTGTAAGGATCGCTCACGGTCTTCACCTCAGGCCTGACGTTGAGATAGTCAGAGCCCTGGTAGCCCCTGACAGGCATGAAGGGCAATCCCGAAGCTCCGGCCCGGAGCCTCCCCAACAGGGCCGGTCAAGACGAGTCAAGCACCTCGAGCCGACCCGACTCGGCCGCCCGGCGGAAAGCCGGGGCCAGGCCCAGTTCGCCCAGCGAAACCTGGGCCGTCTCAATCTTCTTGATCGCCCCCGCCGCGGCCAAAAGCTCAACCCCGAACCCGCCCGTGGGGGCGGTGATCAAATACAAACCCTTGACTTTGCGGCGGATGAGGGCCTTGATGAGCCCCAGGGGGGCCATGTGGTGAGAGCCGCCCAAAGCCACCTGGGCCTGATGGGGGATCAACGCGGCCGCCGCGTCCAGAGTGAGCCATTCAGCCATTAAAGTCCACCTCCCCGATTAACCCCACGTCTCCAACGGCCCCGGGCCGTCCGGTGATGAGGTCCTTCTCGCCGGCTCCGGCGAAGCGCCACAATTTCAGATCTCCCTCCCGGCCCCCGGCAGCCTCGCCTTGACGGGCCCGTCGAATCAGCTCCTCCGCCTCATCCGGGCCCAGCCCGTCCCATGGCGCCGCGGCGACGAGCTCTGGTTTGAGGCCGGTCCTCTCTTCAAAATCGGCCGTCAGAAGCTCCAGGACGTGGGGCGCGGTGAGCCAAAGGGAGGTCTGGGTCGGTTCGGCCTCGAAGAGGACCCGCCAGGCCTTGAGCCGCCGCCGCAAAAGCGAATCATCGTCCCTCTCCGGCCCGGCCAGGGGGTCGGCGGATTGTTCGAGCACATCCAACTCGGTTTCGTCGGCCTCCCCGGCCTTGAGACCCATGGCCCGGCCCAGTCGCTTCTCAAACCCTCTCAGCCCCCTGACCATGTTCCTCAATTCCTGGCGGCGTTGATCGTACTCCCCGGCCAGAAGAAGGACCAGGTGATCAGCCAAGGGCGCGGCGTTTGACTCCTCACCGTAGCGTCGGATGGCCGTCCTCAGAACCGAGGGGGTTTGAACCGTATCGCTTTGGCCCTCCGCCCAGCTCCGCAAGAAAGCCACTTCCTTTACATCCCGCGCTCCCTCGATCAATCTCTTGAACTCAGTCAGGAGGGCTTTGATCTGATCCTTTGAGACCAGGTCCCGGTGTGGCCGGACGAGACTCAACCCGCCTGCTTCCACCACGGGCGCGAGCTCCAACGGCGGCGACAGGCTCAGGGGTTGGTACAAAATGATCGGCCTGAAGACGCCGGTCAGTCGATCAGCCAGCGCCAAGTCAAGAGTGGTGAAGGGAAAGATCAAGGCTGAAGGCAAAGCAGGCTCCTCAAATTTAGGATCAATCATCGCCGAGAGGCCATCACAGGGTAGGCGGCGCCAAAGGAAGTGTCAACAGATTTGCCGTCGGGCGGGCCTCCTGGGGCTGAAGATGTCTTGCCCCTGGCCTTTGGCTCTGGTAGGCTTGAATCTCGGGGATGCATCAATGAAGAGAGTTGGACTGACGCTCAAATTGGGCCAGCGTGAACTGGCTCCTTTGTCAGAAAAGCTGATCGGCTGGCTCAAGGAGCGCGACCTCCAAACGGCCGTGGACGGCGATGCGGGGCCTGGGCTTCAAACCCTGGCCGCGCCCTTGACCGGCCCGGATTACGCCGCCCAGGACCTCATCATCGTCCTCGGCGGCGACGGCACCCTGCTTCACGCCGCCCGTCAGGTCGGTTTGAGCGGCGTGCCGCTGCTCGGGGTCAACCTGGGCGGATTGGGCTTTCTGACGGCCGTGTCCATCGACGAGCTCTTCCCGACCTTGGAGATGATTCTGGCCGGCCAGCTGGCCCCCCAGGAGAGGATGCGCTTAAAGGTGGAGGTGATCAGGGACGATCAGATCATCTTTCAAAGGGTGGTCTTAAACGACGTGGTTCTCAACAAAGGGGCCGTGTCGCGCATCGTGGACCTCAGCGCCGACATCGATGGCGAGCACCTGACCGACTACCGGGCCGACGGTCTGATCATCGCCACCCCGACCGGGTCCACGGCTTACAACCTCTCCGCCGGCGGGCCGATCCTCCACCCCACCCTGGCGGCCGTGATCCTGACCCCGATATGCCCCTTCACCCTGGCCAACCGGCCTCTGGTGGTGGCCGACCGGGCCCGCATCACCGTCCAGCTCGGCCGCCACGTCAACGACGTCCATCTGGCCTGCGACGGCCAAGAGGACCTGCCCTTGACCCCCGAGGACCAGGTGGTCATCACCCGCGGCCAGAATTTGAAGCTCTTTCCCTCACCCTTCCAGGACCACTTCTCCATCCTCAGAACCAAGCTCGGCTGGGGCCTGGGCGGCGAGGATCGTCCTTGCTAACCAAGGCCTGAGTTGGTATAAACCGGCCGTGCGCGCCGTCATTCAGCGAGTCAAGCAAGCCCACGTGGAGGTGGAGGGCCGGATTGTCGGCCGGATCGGTCCAGGCCTGCTCGTTCTGCTGGGCGTCGGCCACGACGACGCCGAGGCCCAGGCCCAAGCCCTGGCGGACAAGATCGCCAAGCTGCGCATCTTTGAAGATGAAAAGGGGCTCTTCAACCTGGACCTTCACCAGGCTCGAGGCCAGGTTCTGGTGGTTTCCCAATTCACCTTGCTGGCGGATACAACCAAAGGCCGCCGGCCCTCCTTCACCCGGGCGGCCAGTCCGAGCAAGGCCGAGCCGCTCTATGAATTCTTCAGGGAGCGCCTCGCGGCCAAGGGCTTCAAGGTGGAGGCCGGACGATTCGGCGCCCGCATGCAGGTCCACCTGGTCAATGACGGTCCGGTGACCCTCATCCTTGACGCGAAAGCCTGAGAACGTGACCAGCCCCGCCAAAGACCCGCCTCCCTGCCTCATCCGCATCGACAAAGAGGGCCGCCTCTTTCATCAGGGCGCCCCCATGATCCACCCTGGCATCAACGCCCTCCTCCTGGAGCATCTCACCCGGGACGACGAGGGCCGTTACATCATCGAGTTCGAGGGCCAAAGATGCTGGGTCGAGGTCGAGGACGCGCCCCTGATGGTCCAGCGGGTCGATGTCGAGGCCGCGGACGGCCAGATCCTGCTCACCCTTTCCCACGGCGGCCAGGAGCCCCTTGACCCTGAACAGGTCTGGATCGACGAGGCCAACGTGGTCTACACCCAGGTCAGGCACGGCCGCCTGCCGGCCAAGTTCTCCCGGCCGGCCTATTATCAACTCGCGGCCCTGATAACGGAGACGCCCGCTGGTTTTGGGCTCGAACTCCGCGGCCGGGTTTACACCCTCAGATCCGGCCGGCCGGCCTGAGACAGCTAACCGTCCTGGCGCGCCCAGGAATAGGGGATGTGATTCTGGTGGGGATCGAGGCGGTGTTCGTCTGGCGCGGTCCGATTGAAAGGCTCGGTGACGGTGTTGACGATGATCGCCTCTTCAAGGGACACGCACTTCCAACCGTGATACAAACCCGGAGCGATTTGGACCAAAAGGGGGTTGTCGCGGCCGAGATAAAAGTCATTGACCTCGCCCCTGGTGGGCGAATCCGGGCGGTCGTCGAACACGGCCAGACGGATGGTCCCCCAAAGGCAGCAGACGTGGTCGGTCTGGACGCGGTGAAGGTGCCAGGCCTTGACCACGCCGGGCAGGGTCGTGGTCATGTAGACCTGGCCGAACTTGATGAACATCTCGTCGTCGGCCCGGAGTATCTCCATGAGCCGGCCCCGGTCGTCAGGGATGACCGTCAGCTCCTTGATTTTGAGGCCGACGATGGTCGGCGGCTCATAAATTGGCATGTCTTGTTGATAGCCCAAGGCCAGGGGGCCTGTCAACCGCTGGCCTGAGGCCGGGGAAGGAACCAAGTGGCGGAGATCGAGTTCATTGAAGTCAAGGCAGAATTCTTCGAAACAGCCAAGGGCTGGGCCTTCTTTCCCTTTCAGGCCGGGGTGGTGCCCTTTGAGGAGGTGGACGGCGCCAGCTTCCACGTCGTCAAGACCAATCCGGGCGAGATCAGGGGCAACCATCGCCACCCCGGCGTGGAAGAGTGGCTCCACGTCTTTGGCGGCAAAGCCATCTTTCACTGGCGGGCGCCCGACGGCGCGGTCAAGCGCCGCCCCATCGAAAACGAGCACACCATCATCCGCGTCCCCCCTGACGTGGGCCACGCTGTCTTGAACAACGGCCGCCGACCAGTCTACCTGACCGCCTTCAGAACCAAAGCCGCCGCGCCAGGGCCCAGGGCCGAGCCAGACGAGGTCCTGTGAGCGGCCCAGTCCAGTGAGCCCGGCCAGCGTCACCGATAGGGGAATCCGCTCTCTTTTCGCCAGGATCGCGCCCAGATACGATCTCCTGAACCGACTCTTCTCGGCGCGGCGGGACGTGTTCTGGCGCTGGGCCGCGGCCCGGCTCCTCCAGCCCGCCATGGATGGCCCTCTCCTGGACGTGGCCTGCGGCACCTTGGATCTGAGCCTGGAGCTGGCCCGGGCCCACCCCGGCCGGCTGGTGGTCGGCCTGGACTTCAGCCTGGAGATGATGCGCGCCGGCTCGATCAAGCCCAAAGGCCCTCCTTGCTCCTCCCTGGGCCTGGTCAACGGCGACGGGCTTGGCCTGCCCTTTGGCGACGACGTCTTCGCCGCGGCCGCCATGGCCTTTGGCATCCGCAACATCCCCGACCGCCTGACCGTCCTTGAAGAAATGAGCCGCGTTTTAAAGCCCAATGGCCGGCTGGTCATTCTGGAGCTGGGGAGGCCCCCTGGGCTTTTGGCCCGCTTGTATTTAAAATACCTCAATCACATCATGCCCTTTGTGGCTCGATTCGCCTCGCCCGATCCAGAGAGCTACCTCTATCTGGCCAGGTCAATCATGGACTTTCCGCGGCCGCCCGAGTTCTTGGCCCTGCTGCGACGAGCCGGCTTCAAGGCCAAAGCCCTGCCCTTGAACCGCGGCATCGCCTGGTTGTTTTTGGGCCAAAGGATTCACCAAAATCAGGTCAGCCTCGGCCCTGGCCCACCCCCCAAAGGACTGGGCCTCAAACCCTGAAGCCGGCTTTCTGTCGGAAAATCCATCGTTTCAGCCATCAATGCTAAAAGCTATTGACGATTTAAAATTTATATTTAAAATATGAATAAGAATTTTAAGGGGAGGATGAAGTGAAGATCCCCAGAAAAGACGCTGCCAAAACGCGCAAACGCCTCCTGGCGGCCGCGATCGACGTTTTTGCGGATAAAGGCTACCGGGATACAACCATCGCCGAAATCTGCGAACGAGCCGGGACAAACATCGCGGCCGTAAATTACCACTTTGGCCATAAAGAGAGCCTTTATATCGAAGCATGGCGTCATTCCTTTCTTGAATCCGTGAAAGCGCATCCCTCGGATGGCGGCGTGAGTGCCGAGGCACCACCCGAAGAGCGTCTGCGAGGACGAGTGGCGGCCCTGCTGCATCGGATCGCTGACGAAGGCAATAAAGAATTCTCAATTGTGCGAAAAGAACTCGCCAATCCGACGGGGATTTTAAATGAGGCCATGCAAGAAGTAATCCGGCCCCTGGGCGAAAGAATGGAGGGTCTCGTTCGTGAGCTGCTTGGCCCACACGTTTGGGGCAGGCCGGTTCAGTTCTGCGTGATAAGCATCATCAGCCAATGCATTAATCCAATGGTTTTCAGGGAGACGTGGAAGGCAAAAGGGGTTGACAGCGGCGATTTTCCGAGGATCGACGACATTGAGGCCTACGCCGATCACGTCACCAGATTCGCGCTGGCTGGAATCCACGCCATTCGCCGCGAGCAAGCTGAAAAAAGCGAAGGGGCTTCAGAAAGCAACGCGGAAGCGGAGACGCCTTAATACAGGACTAACTCATGAATTTTCTATATAAAACAACCTTCATTCGACCCTTGTCATGCCTCCCCGCGGGGCTCACGATCCTGATCCTTACCGGATGCGCGGCCGTGGGGCCCGATTATGTTCCGCCCGACACGTCGGTGTCCCCGACTTGGTACACCCAACTCGAGGGAGGCTTGATTGCCGAGGAGATGGATCCCCAAACCTTGGCCGCGTGGTGGACCACGCTCAACTCTCCGGAGCTCTCCAGCCTGATCGAGCGCGCCGTGGCCGGCAACCTCGACCTGAAGAAAGCACGGGCGCGGATTCGTGAGGCGCGCGCCCGCCGGGGCGTGGCCAAGGCCGATCTCTTTCCCACCCTTGAGGCCGCGGGTTCGGCTACTCGGACCCGCAGCAGCGAAGATACAGGGACCGGCAAGACCAGTGAGCTTTACTCGGCCAGCTTTGACGCCGGTTGGGAGCTGGACATCTTTGGCGGCGTTCGTCGCTCCGTGGAGGCGGCGGAGGCAGATCTCCGGGCCAGCCAGGAGGACCTGCGCGACGTGCTCGTTTCACTCCTGGCCGAAGTGGCCCTGAACTACGTCGAGGTGCGCACTTTTCAGGCCCGCCTGGCCGTGGCAAAAGAAAACGTGGAGGCCCAAACCGAGACCCTTCAGTTGACCCTGTGGCGCTATCAAGCGGGCCTGAGCGACGAGCTTGCCGTGCAGCAGGCCCGCTACAACCTCGAAAACACCCGCTCCCAGATACCGACCCTGCGCACTGGACTGGCCGAGGCCATAAACCGCATCGCTGGGCTTCTGGGAGAACAACCAGGCAGGGTTCGCGGTGAATTAGAGAAACAAGAGCCCATACCGGTCACGCCCCTCAAGGTCGCGGTTGGCGTACCGGTCAACGTGCTGCGGCGTCGGCCCGACGTGCGACGGGCCGAACGCCAACTGGCCGCTCAGACGGCGAGGATCGGAGTGGCCACGGCAGATCTCTACCCCAAGTTCACCTTGAGCGGCTCCATCGGCCTGGAAGCCCTTTCATCGAGCCACTCCTCCAGCATCTGGAGCTTGAGCAGCGGTCCTCGAATCACTTGGGCGATCTTCAATGCCGGCGCCATCCGCCAAAACATAGAGGTGCGCTCAGCGCTACAGGAGCAGGCCCTGATCGAGTATGAGGCCACCATCCTGGGAGCCCTGGAGGAGGTGGAAAACGCTCTCGTGGCCTACGCGGAGGAGCAGCGCCGGAGGGATGATCTGGGTGCGGCGACCCAGGCGGCCCAGAAAGCGGTCGAGCTGGCCCAGCATAAGTACCAAGCCGGCCTGATTGATTTCGGCAATGTCCTCGAGGCCCAGCGCTCGCTCTTGTCATTTCAGGACCAACTGGCCCAAAACAGCGGGGCCGTAACCTCCAACCTGGTGCGCCTCTACAAGGCCCTCGGAGGTGGATGGACATCCATGGCTCCCGAAGAGAAGAAATAGCTTTTGACACGGGGAGAGGAGATGGAATCGAAGATCAATCCGCAGTCCGATGTGGCCAAGATACTGGGCATCGATCATGCCTCAGGTCGCGCTAGGCGGCGGAAGCGATGGTTCGGGCTAGTCCTCCTAATGATCGTGGCCGTGAGCGCGACTACGATCATCTGGAAGAGGGCGGCTGATAAGTCCAATACAATACACTACAAAACCCAGGAAGTTCGGCGTGGAGATCTGACTGTCATCGTCACGGCCACAGGCACCCTGCAGCCAACCAACGAGGTTGACGTGGGCAGCGAGCTGTCCGGCATCATCAAAAGCGTTGAAGTGGACTACAACGACCAGGTGAAGGTCGGCCAGGTTCTGTGCCGGCTGGACACCTCGAAACTCGAGGCCCAGGTGACGCAATCCAAAGCCGCTCTGGAATCAGCCAAGGCGAAGGTCTTGCAAGCCCAGGCGTCCGTCAGGGAAACCCGCAGCAAGCTCCTCCAGCTTCAAAGGGTGCGGCAATTGAGCAATAACAAGGTTCCGTCCCAGTCTGAACTCGACGCGGCAGAGGCGGCCTTCGAACGAGCCAAGGCCGATGAAGCCAGCGCCAAGGCGGCGGTCTCCCAGGCCCAAGCCACTCTCAAGGCCAATGAGACGGACCTGTCCAAAGCGGTCATCCACTCGCCCATCAACGGCATCGTCCTCACCCGCAGCGTGGAGCCCGGGCAAACCGTGGCCGCGTCCTTTCAAGCCCCGGTGCTCTTCACCCTGGCCGAGGACTTGACCCAAATGGAATTGCACGTGGATGTGGACGAGGCGGACGTGGGCCAGGTGAAAGTGGGTCAGGAGGCCGCGTTCAGCGTGGACGCGTACCCGGATCGTACCTTCCAGGCGCGGATCACCCAGACCCGATACGGCTCCAAGACCGTGGAGGGGGTCGTGACCTACGAAACCGTGCTGAAAGTGGACAATTCTGATTTATCCTTGCGGCCGGGCATGACGGCCACCGCCGACATCACGGTCAAGAAAGTCGAAAACGCCATCCTGGTGCCCAACGCCGCCTTGCGCTTCACCCCGCCGGTGGAGGAGGAAAGAAAATCCTCCGGCGGCCTGGTCGGCATGCTGCTTCCGCGTCCGCCAGCCCGATCAAACGCCAGGCAGCACCAAGACGCGAGCGCCAACAAAAAGCAGCAGCGCGTGTGGGTCTTGAAGGACGGCCGGCCCCTCGCCGTGCCCGTCATCGTCGGGGCCACGGATGGGCTCATGACAGAGGTCCTGAAGGGCCAAATTGAGCCGGGGACGGCCCTGGTGGTCGATGTCGTCAGCCCGAGGAGATGAGCATGACCGGCTCAAGCCAGATGGACGGCCGACCTCTCATTGAGCTGCGGGGCGTGACCAAGGTCTACGGCGCTGGCCAGGCGGCCATGCATGCCCTGCGCGGCATTGATTTGCGCATCGAGGAAGGCGATTTTGTGGCGGTGATGGGGCCGAGCGGTTCGGGCAAATCCACCTGCCTGAACATCCTCGGCTGTCTGGACACGCCAACAGCGGGAACTTACACCTTCAAGGGCATCGAAGCCGGCCGGCTGATGCGCGACCAGCGCGCCCGGCTGCGACGCCATTACCTCGGTTTTGTCTTTCAAGGGTACAACCTGCTGAATCGCACCTCGGCCCTGGAGAACGTGGAGCTGCCCTTGATTTATCGCGGCATCTCCGCCGGCGCGCGCCGCGCGCGCGCCACCCAGGCCCTGGAGACCGTGGGCCTCAAGGGCTGGGAATCCCACACGCCCGGCGAGCTCTCCGGTGGTCAGCAGCAGCGGGTCGCCATCGCGCGCGCCATCGTCACGGAGCCGGCGGTGCTGCTGGCGGACGAGCCCACGGGCAACCTGGACTCGGCTCGCGGCCGGGAGATCATGGAACTGCTGACCACTCTCAACCGCGACCGAGGCATCAGCGTCGTCATGGTCACCCACGAACCAGACATGGCGGCCTACGCCAAGCGCGTCGTCCATTTCGTGGACGGTCTGGTCGCCTCGGATGAGCAAAATGGAAGGGTCCCGTAATGCTGTGGAACGCGCTGCAAATAGCCCTGCGGGAAATCAAACGCAACATCATGCGTTCGTTCCTGACCATCCTGGGCATCGTCATCGGGGTGGGCGCGGTCATAACCATGGCCACCTTGGGCGGCGGCGCCACCGCTCAAGTGACGCAGCAGATCGCCAGCCTGGGCAGCAACCTGTTGATGGTCACTCCAGGAAAGAGGCAGGGCCCGGGCCAAGCCTCCGCGGCCGCGCCCTTCAAGCGGGGCGACGCCGAAGCCATTGAGCGGGAGGTCAGCTCGATCGCGGCCGTGGCCCCGGTTTCGTCCCAGTCCCTCACGGCCATATTCGGCCACGAAAACTGGTCAACCACGGTCGTCGGGACTGATAACAAGTACTTCAAGGTGGGGAACTGGCTCATCAAATCGGGCCGACAATTCAGCGACAGCGAGCTGCGCGCCGGCGCGGCGGTCTGCATTTTAGGGGAGAGCGTGCGCAAGAACCTGTTTGGCGGGCAGAATCCGTTCGGGAACAAGATCCGCTTGGGCAAGCTCTCCTGCGATGTGATCGGCCTCCTCGAAGCCAAGGGTCAGAGCAGCATGGGCCGGGACAGGGACGATATCGTCGTGCTCCCGCTCCGCGCCTTTCAGCGGCGCATCGCCGGAAATCAAGACGTCGGCCTCATCCAGGTTTCGGTCCAGGAGGGCGCCTCCACGGAGAAGGTCCAACATGAGATCGAGCGGTTGATGCGAGAGCGCCGCCATCTCTCGCCCAACGAGGAGAACAACTTCAACGTGATGGACATGAAGGAAATCGCGCAAATGCTCACCGGGACCACCCGGGTGCTCACCGCCTTGCTCGGCGCGGTGGCCGCGGTCAGCCTTCTGGTGGGCGGGATTGGCATCATGAACATCATGCTGGTCTCGGTCACCGAGCGCACCCGAGAGATCGGCACCCGGCTCGCCATCGGGGCTCTCGAGCGGGAGGTGCTCATGCAGTTTCTGGTGGAGGCGGTGGTCCTTTCCTCGTTCGGCGGCTTGTTCGGGATCGCGCTGGCCATCATCGCCTCGGTCGGGCTGGCCAATGTGCTGCGCGTGCCCTTTGTCTTTAACGCCGACATCGTGATCGTGGCCTTTCTCTTCTCAGCGGCGGTGGGGGTGATTTTCGGCTACTTCCCGGCGCTCAAAGCCGCGCGGATGGACCCCATCGAGGCCCTGCGCCACGAATGAAGAGCTGCGGTTTACTGGCGCGCTTGGCAAAGGGAGGCCAGGCGGGGCAGGGGGTCCCTTTGTCGGGGGTGGGCTGGGAAAAAAAGTTATCCAGACCTCGGAGC
>CAYXRH010000039.1:0-366 GCA_964466355.1 uncultured Thermodesulfobacteriota bacterium | reverse complement strand
CTCCTCAGTAAACATACACCCCAACACAAACCCGCCCGCGCCTTCCGCCCCCGCACAAAAAAAACGTTGTTGTCGGGGCCGCCCGCGGCCAGAGGCTTCAGGTCTTTTAGCATGAATGAACTGATTTTAGCTTAACTGGAGAGCCTAAGGAAAGACAAGGAACTGCCGCCCGCTCCCAGCCTGAACTACGAACTGGCCAATAAACTGCGGGAGGCCGCCTGAGGCGACAAAGTTTTTACACCAAGATTGGGACTTGACCAGCGTAATTTTTATGCTACAATAATACAAAAATACATTTAAAAAATAAGCAAAAATGAATAACCCTGCAGCAAGCTGCAGGGTATCAGGAGTCGAAGAGTTTTAGCT
>CAYXRH010000038.1:2688-17957 GCA_964466355.1 uncultured Thermodesulfobacteriota bacterium | reverse complement strand
CCACTTGCCCAGAGGCAGATCCAAAATCAGCTGGGCCAGGGATTGGGTGACGTAGAGATCGGAGCAGACGAAGCTGAAGAGCAGGGCCGCGGCCATGATCATCAAAATCATGGTGCTGTCGCTCAAAGCCCGCAAAAGGATGGTCCTGAGTTGGGACCAACGCCGGATGCGGTAGATGATCATCACCAGGGCCAGCGACAAAACCGCCCCCACGCCGGCCGCCTCGGAAGGGGTGGCCCAGCCGCCGTAAAGAGAGCCCATGATGCCGAAGATGATCATGATGAAGGGCAAAACTCGGGGCACGTAGGCCAACTGCTGTTTCCAGGTGTAGTATTCCTGCCAGATCCCGTCCGGACCGATCCGCCAGCCGACCATCTTCTCGAGCTTGCCGGCCGCCTGGCGGCTTATATCCCTCTCGCTGGCTTTGATGGCCCGGCCGGCCTTGGTGTAGCTAAAGTAGAAGACCACCCAGATGCAGCTAAGCAGGATCTCCAAAACGCCAGGCAGGATGCCGGCGATGAAGCACTTGCCGATGGATGTCTCGGTGGCGATGCCGTAGAGGATCATGGTGATGGACGGCGGGATGAGGATGCCGAAGGTGCCGGCGTGGGCGATGAGGCCGCAGGCCAGCCGGGGCGGGTAGCCCCGGCGGCGCATCTCCGGGATGCCGATGCCGCCGATGGCCGCGGCCGTGGCCGGCGAGGAGCCGCACAGGGCGGCGAAGACGCCGCAGGCGATCATGGAGCTGATGCCCAGGCCGCCGGGCAGGCGATAGAGCCAGCGGTGAATGGCTTCGTAGAGGTCGGCGCTGGCCTTGGAGACGGCGATGGGCGCCGAGAGGAGGATGAACAAAGGGATGGCCAGCAGGGCGAAGGAGTCCATGCTCCCGTGGAGGACAAAGGGGATCGTGCTCAGGATATGTGGGGCGAAAATGAAGATGTAGAGCAGAGAGATGGCGGCCAGTCCCGACCAGATGGGGATGCCGGAGAGGAGCAGCACCAGGGCCGAGCCGAAGACGACGAGGCTTAAAACCTGCTCATTCATGGACCCCTCCCTTCTCGGGAGAGGCTTTCATCGCGGCTCCGGTTTCCCCCGTCAAGCCGCCGGGGGCCTCGATATCTTTGAGTTCGGTCCTCACGGCCTCGACCTGATAGGCTCCGGTCTTCAAATCTCTGATCTTGCGGACGATGTAGACCAGATACTGCAGAAACACCAGCGACATGCCTAGGGGCAGAAAGAGATAGGGGATCCACAGCGGCGGCCCCCAAAGCGATTCCGAGTGCTCGTTGGCCGCCACCGCCTCCCACCACATCGGCCAGGAGAAGAAGGCCAGAATGGCGCAGATGAGACAGCTGATGATGGCCGAGGCGATGAGGACCATCTCTCTCGTCCGGGGTCTCAAGTGGATGATGATGAGATCGACGTTGAGGTGATTCTCGTGCTTCTGGCCGTAGGCCGCGCCGACGAAGCAGGCGTATATTAAGAGGAAGACCGACATCTCGATCTGCCAGATGGTCGAGCGGCCGAGGATTTTGCGCACGAGGACGCCCTCGGTGACGATCAGGGCGGCGGCCAAGATGCTCAAGGCGCCTATCATGCCGGTGAAACCGCTGATCCTCTCGATGGCGGCGCCGATACGACTCCACAGGCTGGCTCTGGAAGGAGGCATGATTCGCGTTCTCCGGCTCTCGGCCGGGCGGCCGGCTCAAGCCAGCCGGCCGCCCGTCATTCTTGAGGTGTCATCTCGTCTAGTGGATCGTCGCCTCGCCTGATTTCGGGAGGGTGAGCCTCATTCCATGGCCGCCAGGGCCAGGTCAAGAAGCTCCTGTCCGCCTTCGACCGTGTCGGCGAAGTTCTGCCAGGCCGTCTTCTTGGCCAGCTCCAGCCACTGGTTGAACTCGGCCTTGTTCATGTAGTGGATGTCCACGCCGGCTTTGGAGAAGGCGTCGATCTGGGTCTGGGTCGTCTTGGCCATGTGAGGGGCGGCCCAGTTTTCATTCATGTCCTCGGCCACCTCGCTGAAGACCTTTTTCTGGGCGGCCGTCAAGCGCTCCCAGGTCTTCATCGACAGGCACACCGGCTCGCCCATGAACCAGATGGAGTAATCCCGGGGGATGTTGATGAACTTGAGCTGCTCGTAAAGACGATAGGACACGAAGGAGGCGGTGGAGGTGAGGCAGGAGTTCAAGACCCCGGTGGCTAAAGCGTGATAGATCTCCGAAGAGGGCATGGAGGTGATGGACGCCCCGGCTTCCTTGAGCATGTATTCGAATTTCTTGCCCGCGGCCCTCATCTTGAGGCCCTTGACGTCCTTGGGCACCTTGATCTGCCGCTCAATGCTGGCCGGGCCGCCGGCCAGCCAGGCCCAGATGAGGATCTTGACGCCGTTTTCCTCGCAAATCTTCCCGATCCGCTGGCCGATCTCCTTTTTGCGCCAGTCTTGGGCCTGCTGCATGCTCGTCACCACGCAGGGCATCAAGGTGATGGACAACTGCGGCACCTTGCCCGAGGCGTAGTCCAGGGGAAAGAGGGACATGTCCAAGGCCCCCTTCTTCATGGCGTCCCACTGCTCCCTGGGTTTATACAACGAATTGGCCGGATAGACCCGGACATCGACCTCGCCCTTGAGCTTGGCGCTGACGCGCTCGGCGAAGACGCGGATCATCTGATCCCTGACGTCGCCTTCGGCGAACTGGTGGGAGGCCTTGAGGCGGAGCTTTTCGGCCTGGGCCGGAGCGGCGACCCAGAGAGCCACGAGGCACACTGTCAAGACGATGATCCACAAGGGCCTTCTTTTTTGTCTGATCATGCCATCCCTCCTGGTCTGGATTGTTGCGCCAATTTGAGACCGTTGAAAAAGGCCATCCAGGCCTTTTTCAACCACGCCCTAAAAAAGCGTGGTTTTATTAAAGATTCTCAAATCGCTCGGTATTTTAAACCTCGCCATTCGGCGGGCCGTCCCTGGCCCGCTCTTGAGAGTGTTTTTCAACACTCTCAATTTAATTCGAGCACTTCGGCGGCCCACGAAATGGGTTTTCCACCCCCTGAGGCTCAAAGCCGCTCGCCAATATATTCAGGACCAGAAAATAGTAGCACGAAGCTGCGAAAAGATTCAAGCCTCGCCACGATCGTCTGGTTGAAAAAAGGCTGACATTTCGGCACAGGCGTGGGCAGGGATGAGCACCTCCGGGGAGACGGAGACAAAGGAGAGGGCCTCTGGGCCGAGGCTCAACTTCGACCAAAGGCCTTTAGGGTCAGGGCCAGGCCTTGATCGAAGTCGATCGCAATGCGATAAGCCAAGATTTTTTCAGCCAAGGTGACGTCGGCCAGGGAGTGGCGGACGTCGCCCGGTCGGGCCGGGGCGAAGATCGGCGCCAGTTCGGCGCCGAGGAGTGAGTTGAGGCGTTCGACCAAGAACAGCAGGTCGTAATTTTGGCCGGTGGCCAGATTTACGGCCTGGCCGGCCGGCCGGGGGGTCTTGAGGGCGGCCAGGTTGCCGAGGACGATGTTCTTGACGTAGGTGAAGTCGCGCGACTGGCGGCCGTCGCCGTAGATGGTCGGCCTCTGGCCGGCGAGCATCAGCTCGATGAACTTGGGGATGACGGCGGCGTAGGGGCCTTGGGAGTCCTGCCGGGGACCGAAGACGTTGAAGTAGCGCAAGGACAGGGTCGGAAGCCCATACAGCTCGAAGAAGTTGCGCGCGTAGTGCTCGCCCGTCAGCTTGGAGACGCCGTAAGGCGAGAGCGGTTGGGGACGCATGCCCTCCTTCTTGGGCGTCTCGGCCGACTCTGGATCGCCGTAAACCGAAGACGAGCTGGCCCACACGAACCGCTTCACCCGGCTCTCCTTGGCCGCCCAGAGCAGATTAAGAGTGCCGGTGGCGTTGACCTCGTGGGTCGTCTTGGGGTCCTCCACCGAGCGGCTGACCGAACCCAGGGCGGCCAAGTGAAAGACGAAGTCCACCCCTTCGGTCGCGCCAAAGCAAGCCTCCTGGTCCCTTATGTCCGCGACCATGACCTCGAGCCGGCCCGTATTCAGGCTTTTCAGGAGTTCCAGGTTGGCTCCGCCGCGGGCGATGAGGTTGTCCATGACCCGAACCTGGCCCCCTTCCTTCAGAAGCCCTTCGGCCAGATGGGAGCCGATGAATCCGTCGCCGCCGGTGACTAGAAAGCGGGCCAATGCTCTCCTCTCAGGAATTGGCAAATTAGCCCATTTCGTAGAGCCGGGTCAACGCTAATCTCGATTCCGCGGGCCGCTGACTCAATCCTTGAGGTGATTAAAAAAGCAATGACCACTTTTTCACAGTTTGGACGCGCCGGCGCGGCGTTCTGAATAATTGCCCTGAAATTTTTAAAGCAGCGCCTTTGACTAAAGAGAATAACCAGGTTACGATAAATTGGATTTATTTGAGAGCATTTCGCAACATTCTGATTTCAGTGTCCCGCCTTGGCTCCATGAGCGAGGAGGATGCATGATGAAGGCCTGGTTTTGTTTGGTGTGCCTGGGGATGATGGCCTTAGCCGCCCCGCCGCGGTCATACGGAGCGGAGGTGTCTGGCATAACCATAAACGATTACGGCATATTTGAGTTGACGCTCACTAGTGCTCGCCCCGCTCCACAGACCAGCCAAGGGGTGGCCAAGGACGTCAAGAAAGCGGTCTTGAAGAAACAAACAGACAGAATTCCGGCCGTCAAGGGGAGCGAATTCGGCGTCCTTTTCAGCATAACCGGTTCACCGCCCCAGGCTTTGGTGACCATAACCACGAGGCTGTTGACCCCGGGCCTCCAAGCCCCTTCGGCTCAAGGGGTCCGCTACGTTGAAGAGTGGGAAAACCAGCATCCCATCGGGACGAAAAACGAATACAAAGGCTTCGGTTTTGAGCATGACTGGGAATTGGTGCCCGGCGTTTGGACGATTCAGCTTTTTCACCGCGGGCGAAAGCTGGCCGAAAAGTCCTTCACCGTTTACAAGCCCTAGTGTCGCCTCTCTCAAGTTAAGGGTATAAGAGGGCGGGTTATGATCCTTAACCTAAAAGACGTGACACTAGGACTTTTCGATCATCCTTTCATCGGCTGGGAAACTGGAGGCCGCGAACCAGTGCTGCTTCTCGCCTGCACCTCATACCATTTTTCTTTTGTGATCGAATGAGAAGAGGAGCGACTGACAGAAGACGTCCCCATCGCCAGGGCTGGGCAGGCTGGGGCATGTTTGTTTCAATCCCATGGAAAAACGGGATGAAAATCAAGAGTTCGGCCATTGTCTAAAACCACGGCCCGGGCGAACGGTGAAAAAACTTGCCGGAGAAAGGGACGTTTCAAATAGTTGAACATTTTCAGCCGGCGTTTTAGAATAATTAAAAAATAAGTAGACATTCTGACATTGGTTTGATATGGATTATCTGGTCACTCGCCCCACGAGTGTCAGAGCCCGTATTGTATCAGGCCTTAAAAACGCGGGGTAATAGAATGGCTGAGAAGACTGACGCTCTGACTCGTTTACTGAGCCGTTTCGTCAACGATCTCATGGACAAGCTGCCCAAGATCGAGCACAGCGAGATGAAGCGCCAGATGGCCGACCTTGAAGCTCGGATGGCCCGCCTCGAAGCAGCCGTGGAGCGCCTCGGCGCGGGGCCGTTGGGGCCCAAGGTGGGGCGGCGGATTAAACGGGTGACGCTGAAGGACCGGGTCGTCAGACTGGTCAAAGCCAACCCGGAAGGCATCCGCACCTCGGAAGTCGCTCGGGCTCTCGGGGTGGCCCAGACCAACGTTTCGCACGCTCTGAGGCAGGCCACGGAGGAGGGCTTGATCATCAAGAAGAAGCGCGGTCTGTACCAACCCCAGGCCTAAGGGCGGACCTTTATTTCAATCCGGTAAAGGTTATTCGTTTCGTCTGTCTCCGGGTGCCGACCTTCGGCGTCCACCTGAGCTGAAACGGTCATCGACCCCGCCGGGGCCTCGTCTACGGTGTGGACAATTTTTTTCTTCTCTTTGGCCCTGAGCCCCTCGATGAGGCTTCGCCCGACCTTTTTATCGTTGATGAAAAACAGCACCTCCACCGCGCCGTGGACCAGAGCCTGGCCCTGATTGGCCACCACGGCGGTGATGGTCAGGGGGTGACCCTTTTTCGGAGCCTCGGGTTCGACCCTCAGATCGGTGATCGTCAGATCCGCTCCGGGCGGCAAGACCTCCACCCGGGCCCTGAAGGCGCCTCCAGAGCGGTCGGCTTGTTCGATTTTTTTATCCGGATCTATAATCACCTCCACTTCGTGGAAGCCGGGCTCCTCGGCCACCCAGTCCAAGAAGATCTTTTGGCTCTCCCCGGCCCTGAGGCGGGCGATGGAGCGCCTCAGGGCCTCCCGGCCGTCCACCCGGACGACCACCTCCACCTTTTCGGCCGGCCGCTGGCCGCCGTTGAAGACCCTGAAGACAAAGGTCTGGCCCTGGGGGCCGGGGTTGATGCGGGGGGGCATCGTCGGCGAGACGAGGGTCAATCGGGGACGGCAGTCCTCGACGCTCAAGCCGAGGACGTGGTGGTTGTTGTCTTCGTTGGCTTCCGAGAGGTGGTTTTTGGGGTCAACCACAAGAAAAAGCTTGTAATTTCCAGGACGGGGCGGATTCCAGGCGAAGCGCACCCCGACCTTTTCCTGGGGATTGAGGCCGGCGATGCGCCGCTGGGCCAGCTCCTCGTATCCCTGGCGCAGAACCACCTCGAAAGGCCCGGCCGGCCGGGAGCCGACGTTGGTCACCTCGGTCCTGATGAGAATCGGCTTTTGGTCCAGACAGAGGTTCCGTTTGATTATAGGCCGGGCGAGGACGAGGTCGGGCAGGGCGGTTTGAGTGGTGAAGCTTATTTGGCGGGTGTTGTTGGTTTCGTTGGCTTCCAGAATGCCGCCTTCGGCGTCCACGACCACCTCGAGCCGATAAGTCCCGGGCTGGGGAGGCATCCAGCTCACCCGGATGGTCCGCTTCTGGTCGGGTTTGAGTTCGCTCACCCTGACCGCGCGAATCTCCACGCCGTCGATCAGAAACCGGACCTCGGCCTGCCGAGCCACGCCGCCGCCGCGGTTGGCGATGACCGCTTCGGCCCACATGGGCTTCCGGCCCGCCTCCACCGGACCGAGAACTTTCAGGGAGAGGGGGATCAGATCGGCCCGGCATTCCTCAACGATGAAGCTCTTGACCAAGCGGTTGTCGGCCGGATTAAAATCATCCTCGCTCGTGGCGCGGTCCAGTTCAACGACCAGGGTGTTGCCCCCCAGGCGGGCCTGGCTCCAGGTGAAGGTCAGAAGCTCTTGCTGGCCCTGGGCCAAAGAGGGGAGGTCGACGGCGCTCACCGGCTGGCCGTTCACCAGGGCCTTGAGCTGGCTCGGCCTCGCCGGGGCTTGCCCCCGGTTGGTCACGAGCACCTGCGCTGACCAGGGGCCCCCGTCCAGACAGCCGCGGCTCGGCACCGACCCCCAGCCGAGGCTCAAGTCAGGGCGGCCGGCCGCGGAGGCCTTGACCTTTATTCTGGCCTGGGCCACGGCGCCGGCCGCTTCGGCCTCGATGATCAGCCGGTCGGCCTGGTATTGAGGCCGCCAGACGAGGGTCTGGACATAGGTCTCCTGCGGCTTCAGGCCGGGCAGGCTGCCCTCGAAGATCGTCTCCTCGCCGGCCCGGATGATCAGCCGACCGGTCGGGATGGCGTTTCGAGAGCGGTTGATGGCCTTGAGCTCCACCCGGACGGCCTCGCCCTGGCTCACCTCGGTCGGCGAGACCGAAAGGGCCAGGGCCATTGGTCCCGACTCGGCGGCCTGAATTGAAGCCGGCCAGAGGAGAAGCCACAACAGCAGCCAGAGCATGCTCTTGTCCCGCGCGGTCACAAAAGCCCGGCAAAGAGAATCTAACCGACGCTGATCGGTTTGTCGGCCGATAAAGCCGAGCTTCCCTTGGCCCTCAGCTTGGGCTTCAGGACCGTCTTGAGCCAGTCGAGGGCCTCCTCGGCGTCTCGGTCCATGAGAATCGCCTCCAGGGCTTGGACCTCCTTTGGCTCAAGCTCGATGATGGTCTTGGAGGCCATGGTTTCGCCGCACTCTCAAGTTAATGACCCCAACTCCCAGGTTCGTTAAAAAAAGTCCGGCTCGCGCCATAATGAAATCGAGGCCAAGACGCCTCCAGCCTGGATCGAAGCTCGGGTTCAGCGTCACCGTTTGAGATCCCACCAGGAGCCGGGCGCCGGCGCCGTCTTAGAGGCCGGCGCGGTCTTTTTGGGCGGGCTGCACTTGGGCGGGGTCAGGGAAGCTGGCTGTGTGGCCAAGATTTTCTTTTTCAGGGCCTGCCAGACTTCAGGCTTCAAGGGGCGGTGGACGAACCGCCGGCGCATCTCCTCTTGGTTGACGCGTTCGATGAGGGGGGTCGGTTGGCCCTTGTCGTCCAGAAGCTGAAGGGTGGCCGAGGCCTCGCCGACCTCGCGTGTCGCCCAGATATTTTTAAAGACCACTGACTTGGATGTTCCGGCCACGCCGACGGTGGTCTGTTTTTCCTCGATGTAAACCCCTTCCTCGATCACGATTCACCTGCTTTTTAAGCTGAGTTTATTTTTCTGGCCGCACTCTAACACACAAGTGGCCAAGTTCAACCTCAAAACACTGTTTTAACACGGCCTCTGTCACGCTCCTCCTTCGACGCCGCGGCCGTCGTTCAACCAGCAGGCCAAAAGGTGGTCCTGGACGAGTTCCAGGAGAGGCGGGCGCTGGAGGCGACAGCGCTCGAAGGCAAAAGGGCAGCGGGCGTGGAAGGGGCAGCCCGGCGGCGGATCGAGGGCGCTGGGCACGTCGCCCTCTAAAAATTCGGGCCGCCGCGCCTGGCGGGGGTCTGGCAGGGGCACGGCGGCCAAGAGAGCCCGAGTGTAAGGGTGGCGAGGGTCGATGGTGAAGACGTCGCTGGGGGCCAATTCGACTATCCGGCCCAGGTACATCACCGCCACGCGGTCGCAGACGTACTCCACCACGCTCAAGTCGTGTGAGACGAAGACGTAGGTCAGGTTGAACTCGGCCTGGAGGTCTTTGAGGAGGTTGAGCACCTGGGCCTGGATGGACACGTCCAGGGCGCTGACCGGCTCGTCGGCGACGATGAGCTCCGGGCGCGTGGACAGGGCCCGGGCGATGCCGATGCGCTGACGCTGTCCGCCGGAGAATTCGTGGGGGTATTTGTCCAGGTCCTGGGCCTGGAGGCCCACCGTCTCCAGCAAGGCGGCCGCCTTGCGCCGCCGCTCGACCTTTTTCAGTCGGCCGAAGGCCCGAAGCGGCTCGGTGACGATGGCCTCGATTTTCATGCGGGGGTCGAGACAGGAGTAAGGATCTTGAAAGATGATCTGCATCCGTCGCCTGAGGGGTCTCAGGCGGCCTCGGTCGAGGCCGACGAGGTCGAGGCCGTCGAAGACGATGCGGCCGGAGGTCGGCTCCACGAGCCTGACGATGAGCCGGCCGAGGGTCGTCTTGCCGCAGCCCGACTCGCCCACCAGGCCGAAGCTCTCGCCTTTTCTCAAGGCGAAAGAGACGCCGTCCACGGCCTTGACCAGGAACCTGGGGGCGCGCAGGGCCCCGCCGCCCAGGGGGAAGTGTTTGACCAAGTCCCCGACCCCCAACAGCGGCTGGGCAGGCATCGGGCCTCCGCTGCTTTGGATGGTGGACCAGCCAGCACCGAATGCGACGGCCCTCGAGGCTGGTCAGGTCGGGGCGCTTCTCGCGGCAGAGGACAAAGGCGTGAGGGCAGCGGGGGGCGAACTTGCAGCCAGGGATGATCTCGGTTAAGGGGGGGACCACGCCCGAGATCTCGCGGAGGCGATTTAAAGAGCCGCCGCGGCGCGAGCCCAGGCGGGGCATGGAGCGCATCAGACCCTGGGTGTAGGGGTGGAGGGGCTCGTCGAAGAGGGTTTTGACCGCGGCCTCCTCGACGACCTCGCCGGCGTACATGACCACCACCCGGGAGGTGCTCTGGGCGACGACGCCGAGGTCGTGGGTGATCAGGAGCACGGCCGTCTTCAGCTCCTCCTTCAACTGCAGCATCAGGGACAAAATCTGGGCCTGAATGGTCACGTCCAGGGCGGTGGTCGGCTCGTCGGCGATGAGGAGCCGGGGCCGGCAGGCCAGGGCCATGGCGATCATGACCCGCTGGCGCATGCCCCCCGAGAGCTGGTACGGGTAATCCTTGAGGCGCTGTCGGGGGGCCGGGATCTTGACCTTGTCCAAAAGCCCGGCCGCCTCGGCGAGGGCTTGATGCTTGGTCAGATTGAGGTGGACCATCAGCGGCTCGGCCACTTGACGGCCGATGGTCAGAACCGGGTTGAGCGAGGTCATGGGCTCTTGGAAGATCATCGAGATCTGGCGGCCCCTGACGGCCCTCAGCTCCTCCTCTTTGAAATCGAGGAGGTTGGTCTCTTGAAACAGGATGCGTCCGGAGTTGATCCGCCCCGGCGGCTGGGGGATCAGACCCAGGATGGACAGGGCGGTGACGGTCTTGCCGCAGCCGGATTCGCCGACCAGGCCGAGGCTCTCTCCGGGCTGAAGATCAAAGGAGACCCTCTCCACCGCCCGGGCAACCCCTTCCGGAGTGTAGAAGTGGACCGAGAGGTCGTCTATGTCCAAGAGAGGCTGGTCCAACCCTCTTGACCTCACCTCAGGTAGGCCAGGGCGCTCAAGGCGTAGATCCTGGCCGTCAGAATGAGCTGGTCCAAATCGACCCACTCGTCCACCTGATGGGGCACCTCCCGGTCCCCGGCGCCGATGGTGACGATGGGGATGTTCTTCAGGGACCACAAAAAAGTCCCGTCCGTGGCCCCGGGCACGCCGGCGTAGACCGGCGCCTGGCCGGTCATGGTTTCGACGGCCCAATGGACCGCTCGGGCGAGGGGGTCGGAGCGATCGGTCAGGGTGGCCGGGCGGTCGGTCAGAAACTCCACCTCCACCTTCAGATCAAGAGGCCGGCGGTGTTTGAGGCGCCGGTCCAGGTCGGCGTAGGCCTCGTTCACCGCGGCCGCGGTCTCGGCGGCCAGGGCGCGCATGGCCGCCCGGAGATGAGGATGGGATTGAGCGGGAATGCTCCGCACGTCCACCAGAAGCTCGGCCTGGGCGGGGATGACGTTGAGCTGGGGTGGACCCTTGGCCGGCGAGCGGATCGCGGTCGGCGTCAGGCTGGGCCAGCCCAGGAGGTCGTCCTGGCCGTGGCGGGCCATCTCCTGTTGCTCCAACCGGGCCAGGCCCTGAATCAATCCGGCCAGGGCCGGGGCCGGGTTGAGGCCGCTCAAGGGCATGGCCCCGTGGCTCATGCGGCCGGTGACGGCGTAGCGGGCCCTGAGGGCTCCTTTTTGGGTGCAGCAGATGAGCCCGTCCTGGGGCTCGCAGATTATGGCCCCGGTGACGTCGTCGGCGCGGCCCCGGGCGATGAAGTCCCGTACGCCCGTCATCATGTCCTCTTCGTCGCACAGCACCCCGGCGACGACGTCCCCCTTGAAGGCCGCCCTTGAATCTTTGAGGGCCTTCAAGGCCACGAGCATGGCCGCCAGGTTGCCCTTGGTGTCGTTCGTCCCCCGGCCGTACATCCGCCGTCCGATGATCCGGGCCCCGAAGGGATCATGCCGCCAGGCGGCGGGATCGCCGGGCGTGACCACGTCGGTGTGGGCCTCGAACATGAGCTTTCCGGGGCCCTCCAGGCCGCCTAAGGTGATGATCACGTTGGGCCGCCCCGGCGCCGCCTCCTCGACGGCCACCTCGAAGCCCTCCCCTTTAGCCCAGGCGGCGACCAGCGCCGCCGCTTCTCGCTCGCTGGTGCCGGCTTCGGGGTCCCACACGGAATTTATTTTCACCAGCCGAGCCGTCAGCTCGACGACCGCCTCGGAATCGAGGCTCTCGAGAACCTGTCTGATCTCGCCTGCGGCGACCACGCTTCACCTCACCTGAGCCGAACCATCTTCGGATCCAAGTTGTCTCTGAGGCCGTCGCCCAGAAGGTTGAAGCCCAGCACCGCCCAGGCGATGGCCAGGCCGGGGAAGATGGCCAGCCAGGGGGCTGCGGCCAGAAAGGTCTGGGCTTCATAGAGCATCCGCCCCCAGGAGGGGTGGGGCGGCTGGGTGCCGAGCCCCAGATAGCTCAGGCCGGCCTCGGCCAGGATGGCCACGGCGAACTGGACCGTGCCTTGAATGATCAGGGGCGACATTATGTTGGGCACTACGTGCCGCCAAGTGATGGCCCACTCGCTCAAGCCCGCCGCCCGGGCGGCGGCGACGTATTCCCGCTCCCAGACGCTCATGGCCACGGCTCTGGTCAGCCGGGCGAAGACCGGGATGTAGAAGATGCCGATGGCGATCATGGAGTTGATGATCGAAGCGCCGAGGATGGAGGTGATGAGGATGGCCGTGAGCACGGCCGGGAAGCCGAAGAGCAGGTCAGAGAGGCGCATGATGGATTCGTCCACCAGGCGGCCGAAGAAGGCCGCCGCCAGGCCCAAGAGGACGCCCAGGCTCAGCCCGATGGCCACGGTGACCAGGCCGACGATGATGGAGTTGACCGCCCCGACCATGACCCGGGCCAAGATGTCCCGGCCGTACTGATCCGTGCCCAGGGGATGGCTGACCGAGGGTGGTTCGAGCCGGTGGCGGGCGTCCATGATGTTGGGGGCCCAGGGCGTCCAGATGAAGCTGGTCAGGGCCATGGCCACCACCAGGGCCGAAAGGACGAAACCGACCAGAAAGTTCAAGTTGCCGAAGAACCGCTTCATCTGCCGCCGGCCCTCAAGCGCGGATCGACGTAGGCGTAAGCCAGGTCGACGACGAAGTTGACCAAGACCACCGCCGCGGCCATGAAGACGACGATCTCCCTCACCACCGGCAGATCCCGCTGGCCGATGGCCTGAAAAACCAAGCGGCCCAGGCCGGGGAGGTAGTAGACGTTTTCGATGATGATCGCCCCGGCCAGAAGCTGGCCGAGCTGCAGGCCGAGAATGGTCAGAACCGGGATGAGGGCGTTTTTGAGGGCGTGGACGTAGACCACCGCGCCCTCCTTGAGCCCCTTGGCCCGGGCGGTGCGGACGTAGTCTTCCTTGAGCACCTCGAGCATGGAGGAGCGGGTCAGCCGGGCCAGGATGGAGGCCCTGATGACGCCCAGGGCGAAGGCCGGCAGGACGAGGGCCTGAAGAGAGCCCCAGAAGTTGTTTGACCAGCCCGGAAAGCCCCCGGCGGAGAAGAGGCCCAGGTTCACGGCCAGGAGAAGGATGAGCAGGATGCCGAGCCAGAACTCGGGCGTGGCCAGGCCGAGCTGGGTGAAGAACATGACCGCCACGTCCCCGGGCCTGTTCTGGTGCTGGGCGGCGTAGATGCCCAAGGGCAGCGAAATGACCACGGCGAAGAGCATGGCCAAGAGGGCCAGGGGGCCGGTCACGGCCAGGCGGGAGAGGATCAGCTCCGAGACCGGCACGTCGTAGTTGATGGACTGGCCGGTCCGCCCCACGATCAGGCCGCCGACCCACTCGACGTACTGCCGCCAGAAGGGCTTGTCCAGGCCCAGCTCGGCCCTCAAGTTGGCCAGGGTCTCGGGCGTGGCGTTGAGGCCGAGGATGATCTGGGCCGGATCGCCGGGCAGCATGAACAAGACGGAGAAGACGACCCCTGAAACCAGGAAGAGCATGATGAGCATGACTAAAAGGCGTTTTATCAGAAAGCGGATCATCGTCTCGGCGGTTGGGGGGCCGCGCGGCCGCTCCCCGTGTTAGACAATCCATTCGTGGGACGGTGCACGATTTTCAACTCCGGGGCCGCCCCGCGTCCGGCCGGGGGCGATAATATCAAAGGGGGCGGGGCCGGCCCCGCCCCCGGCCCCCCCAAGGGGGGAGTATGTGTGGCGCGGGTACGTGTTGCACCAGACCGCGGGGCAGGACAAGGCGATGGCCGGGTAGTTCTGCCACCAGTCCATCACCGCGGCCTTCATCACCGGCAGGGTCGGCGCCGAGAAGATGAAGCCGTTGACCGCGTCGCGGGCGATGATCTTCTGGCACTCGCCGAACCACTTGGCCTTCTCGGCCTCGTTGGGCGCCTTGAGGGCCTTGGCGTAGGCGTCCCTGAACTCCTGGGAGTCGTATTGGAAGTAGTAGTTGGGGTTGGCGTAGATGCCGATGTCCCAGGGCTCGACGTGGGCGATGATGGTCAGCTGGTAGTCCTTGTTCTTGAACACGCGGTCGATCCACTGGCCCCACTCGATGACCTCGAGCTTGAGCTTGATGCCCACCTTGGCCAGCATGTCGGCGATGACCTCACCCGAGCGGCGGGAGTAGGAGTACGGCGCCGGCAGCTTGATGACAGCCTCGAAGCCGTTGGGATAGCCGGCCTCCTTGAGGAGCTGCTTGGCTTTTTGGGGGTCGTAGGGGAACAGGCCGGTCAGGTCGACGTAATAGGGCGTGGAGGGCGACCAGTGGGAGCCGATGGGCGTGCCGAAGCCGAACATGGCCAGATCGACGACCTGCTGCCGGTCGATGGCGCAGGCCATGGCCTGCCTGACCTTGAGGTTGTTGAACGGCTCGGCCTTGTTGTTGGTGGACAGGATCACCTCGCCGGTGCCGACGCCGTTTAAAACCTTGAAGCGCTTGTCCTTGGCGAACTCAACCACCGATTCCGGGGCGGCGATGTAGCCGATGACGTCGATGTCGCCGGCCTTGAGCGCCGCCGTCTGGGCGCTGGCGTCCGGGATGAACTTGAAGACGACCTTGTCCAGGTAAGGCAGCTTGGGGTTCCAGTAGCCCTCAAAGCGGACCATCTCCACCGAATCGCCCTTGACCCACTTGACGAACTTGAAGGGGCCGGTGCCGATGGGGTTTGATTTGGCCTGCTCGAAGCCCTTTAAAGGCAGCATGACGGCGTCGCCCTCGGCCATGTGGGCGATGAACAGGGCGTCGGGCTCGGTTAGGGTGAGGATGAGGGTCTGCTCGTCAGGGGTCTCCATTTTGACGATGCCCCGGAAGTACTCGGGATGGGGGTTGACGGTCTTGGCGTCCTTGGCTCGCTTAAGGTTCCAGGCGGCCACCTGGGCGGTGAAGGGCTGGCCGTCGTGGAACTTGACCCCTCGGCGCAGGTGAAAGGTGTAGACCTTGCCGTCGGGCGAGACGTCCCATTTTTCGGCCAGGCCGGGGACGAAGTCGCCGTGGCGGTTGACCTTGACCAGGCCCTCGTAGATGTTGGCGTAGACGACCCGATCAATGGCCGCGGCGGTGTTGGCCGTGGGGTCAAGGCCAGGGGGCTCGGCCGG